>JBOGVG010000160.1:0-5096 GCA_050692435.1 Actinomycetota bacterium | reverse complement strand
GGCTTGCGCCGGCGTCGCCGCCGCCGTTTGAGGGCCTGGCCGTCGCCCGCCACGACACCCTCTCCGGGCCCCTCCGGTGCCTCGTGGACCGACGGCTCCTCCTCTGCCGCCTCGGCCTCGCCGGGCTCCTGGGCCGCCGCCTCCCCGCCCCGTTGTGCGGCGGGGGCCTTGGACCGCCCCCTGCCCCTGCTGCCCCGCCGGCTCCCCCGACGCGCGGGCGCGGGCTTTGGTTCGCCCTCGGGGACTCCGGCGTCTTCGGCCGGTGCCTCCGCGGGCTCGGGTTCGACCAGGAGGGTCTCGCCCTGCGCGTCTCCGGTCGATGTTCGTATCCTGCTCCGGCCCCGGCCGCCTCGACGCCTCCGCCGGGGGCGCGCCGTCGCTTCCCCGCCCTCCGACGCGGTCGTCACCTCGGGCGACGGGGAAGCGGGCAGTGTCTCTTCGATCATCGCGTTGTGGCTCCTTCCCACTCGATCGAGGGGCGGGAAGGCCGGCCAACAAGACCGGGCGTTCGAAGGTCGGGGACGTCTCTCCCGGCCGGGTCGGTCCCCAGTCGGTCGGGACCGGAGGGATCGGGATCCACGGAGTGCGCCGGTCCGCCGTGTGGTTGTGCGCCACCCGGCGCTCCGGCGCGCCGCTCGATCTGCACGAAGAACGCCCTGTTCCTGGCGCCGGCCGCCCGGCCGCGGCCCTGCGGGCGGTCTTGCCCGGAGCCGGCGGAGCCGGGGCCTCGCCACCTCGCTGTCTCGCTCGGGCAACCCGAGGCCCTCGGCCCCGGCCCAGCGAGCAAACCTTCTTCCAGGATAGCAAGCCCCCCGCCGATTCCCGGGAACCGGAATCGGTCCGGCGGGCTAGTTCGGTAGAACCTCAGGAGCGTGGGGGACCTGCGCCGAAAGGAAACGCCAACCCGTCCGATAGACCGAGGGCCCCCTGCTCAGGACACTTCTTCACATGGAGCGCGGCCCGGTCGTCGGCTCGACGTTCACCCGATCCGCACCCCCGGAGGGCCGGCGGGTCCGCGTGGTGGTGGTGGACGACAACGCCGGGTTCCGCGAATCGCTCCTCGCCCTCCTCGACGCCGGAGACCTCGACGTGGTGGGCGAGGCCCGGTCCGGACCGGAGGCCCTGGACCTCATCCCTGTGGCAGATCCCGACGTCGTCTTGATGGACGTTCGCATGCCCGAGATGGACGGGATCGAGACCACCCGACGCCTGAAGGCGCTCCATCCATCGATCGGCGTCGTGGCCCTCTCGGGCCACGAGGACCAAGACGTGGTTCGGGAGATGCTGGTGGCCGGCGCCTCCGGCTACGTGCTGAAAGACTCCGACGGCGACGACATCTTGAACGCCGTCCTCCAGGCGGCGCTGGGGGGCGGCCTCCTGTCCCCCGCGGTGACCCCGAGCGTCATCGAGGAGCTCACGGAGGCCATGGAACGCGAGCGCCGCCGGGCCCAGGAGCTGGAGGAGGCTCACGCGGCCCTGGTCGAGCGAGCGACCCGGCGGCACGAGCTGGTGGCCCGGCTCTCCCACGAGCTTCGTACACCGGTGACGGTGATACTCGGCATGGCCCAGACCCTGGCCAAGTCCAACCCAACGCCCGAGCAACAGCGAGAGCTCCTGGAGCGGATCGTCCACAGAGCCCAGGACCTGGCCGGCCTGGTGCAGCGGTTCGAGATCGCGACCGAGGCGGGGCTGGCCGAGCAGGTCGACGTGGCGGCCCTGGCCCGAGAGTGCGCATCGGAGCGGGAGCGGGTGGGCGTGGTCGGGATCGATCCGTTGCCCGCGGCCAGCCTGTCTCCGGTGGTGGGACGGCGGGTCTTGGGCGAGCTGATCGACAACGCCCTGGAATTCTCGCCGCCCGGCTCTCCCGTGGAGGTCCGGGTGGGGGCTGGACCCGGCCGGATCGAGGTTCGGGTGATGGACCAGGGGCCGGGGGTCGACGCCGCCGACCGGGAACGCATCTTCGGCTTCCTCGAGCAGGTCGAGGACCTGAACGTCCGGGTGCATCAGGGCATCGGGCTTGGCCTGTCGGTGGCTCGCGTCGCGGCGCGATCCATGGGGGGCGACGTGATCCTGGAGGACTCCGGGCCGGGCGGGTCCACCTTCCTGTGGACGATCGCGCTGGAGGACTGAGCCGGGCGGCTACACCAGGCGGCGCATGTGGATGCTCAGCAGCAGTCCCACGGCAGCGCAGTTCGTGAGGAACGAGCTTCCACCGTAGGAAACGAACGGCAGCGGGATCCCCGTGATCGGCATGATCCCGAGGGTCATCCCGATGTTCACGAAGACCTGGATGGCGAACATCGACGCGATCCCCGCGGCCAGATAGGTCCCGAAAGGGCCCTTGGCCAACAGGGCGATCCGGATGGCGCGCCAGATCAGCAGGGCGAACAGCATGAGGACGAAGAACGCCCCCGCGAACCCGAACTCCTCCCCCACCACGGTGAAGATGAAGTCGGTGTGCTGCTCCGGCACGAAGTCCAGGTTCGTCTGCGTGCCCTTCAGATACCCTCGGCCGAGGAGGCCGCCGGAGCCGATCGCGATCTCCGCCTGGGTCCGGTTGTAGTCGGATCGCTGCGGGTCGTTCTGGGGGTCGAAGAACGCGGTGAGTCGGGCGATCTGATAGTCCTTCACCAGGCCGAGCTGGAGCGCCCCGAAGATCAGCACGATGGCCGTGAGCGCGAGCACCCCCAGGTGCCGGGCCCTGGCTCCCGCCACGACCAGGACCCCGACCAGGATGGCCATGAGCACGATCGACGTCCCCAGGTCGGGCTGCAGGAAGACCAGGAACCCGGGGACGGCGGCGATCGCGGTCGCTCGGTACAGGTCAGGCAGCGACAGGTCGCTCGATCGAAGCTGCGAGAGGAACGCTGCAAGCATGGCGACCAGCGCCAGCTTGGCCACCTCGGAGGGCGCGAGCTGGAACCCGAACAGCTGGAACCATCGCTGGGAACCACGGATGGTCGTGCCCAGCGGTGTTCGGACCAGCACCAGTAGGGCCATGCTCGCCACGTAGATGATGCCGGCGTAGACCTTGATGAACCGGTAGTCGAAGCTCGCGGCCACCAGGATGACCACGATGCCGAGCGTGACGAAGGCCAGCTGCTTCTTCAGGAAGAACCCCGGGTCGATCTCCTGAGCCACGAGCGAGGCGTGGGTCGCGGAGTAGATCGTGATCAGGCCCACGATCCCCAGAGCGAGCACGGATATCAGCAGGACGGGGTCCAGATGCCGGAGCGGCCGCCGTTCCCAGCGATACAGCTTCGTCGCGACGACGTCCATCAGTCCGTCACCCCACCGTAGCTGAACTGGGCGTTCGTCAGGCCGTAGAGCCCCTCGATGACCCGCCGCACGATGGGCGCCGCGGTACTCGAGCCATGACCTCCCTGCTCGACCAGCGCCACCACGACGTACTCCCTGCCCTCTGCCTCGGTCATGGCCGCGAACCACGAGTAGTCCTGTTGGCCGAATACCTGGGCCGTCCCGGTCTTGCCGGCCACCTGGACCTGCGAGAAGGGAAATCCGATGAACGCCGAGGCCGCGGTTCCCTGGACTGGGACCTGGGTCAGGGCCTGGCGGACGTACTCGATCTGCGCTTGGAGGAACGGGATCCGGTGGCACCGGGCATGCCACGAGCGCAGGACCTGGCCATCGGCTTCCTGGGTCCGATCGAAGACGTGCGGTGGGCAGGCCCGCCCGCCGTTCTGGATGGCCGAGTACGCCGCGGCGAGCTGGAGCGGGGTCACGAGTGTGTCGCCCTGCCCGATCGACATGTTGACGAAGTCGCCGGGGAACCACTGGCCATCGGGGAACGACTTCGGGTACTGCTTGTGGATGTCCGACTTCCATTCCGCGTTCGGAACCCGCCCCTGCTGCTCGAACGGCAGGTCGACATCCGTGAGCTGGCCGAACCCGAACGCTTGGAGGTCGCGCTGGATCTGCTCGACCGGCGGATCGGTCGGTGGGTAGTACCGGCGCCAGTACTCGTACCCGATCGGGTAGAAGACCGTGTCGCACGAGTCGTACAGAGCCTGGGCCAGCGAGATCGACCCCTGGTCC
Source organism: Actinomycetota bacterium (assembly GCA_050692435.1). Lineage (GTDB taxonomy): Bacteria > Actinomycetota > UBA4738 > UBA4738 > HRBIN12 > AC-69. The sequence goes on along the minus strand of JBOGVG010000160.1, from coordinate 1,040 downwards.
ACCGTGGTCCAGTTGTTGAACACCTCATGCAGGGGGTCCTCGGGCACGGCCCAGGAAGGAGGGCAGGGGTAATAGTCGGTGGTCGACACGATCCCCCGACGCAGCGCGGACAACAGGACGAACGGCTTGTACGTGGACCCCGGCGGGTACAGGCCCTGGATGGCCCGGTCCAGGAGTGGGTAACTCTTCGCCGCACCGAATCGTCGCTCGTACTCGTCGGAGCTCATACCGCGAACGAACAACGAGGGATCGAACGACGGCGCGGACGCCAGCGCCTTGATGCCGCCGGTCTCCGGATCCATGACCACGACGGCGCCACCGTTCGCCGCAAGGTCGCGTCCCGTGTCCTCGTCGTAGATCCCATGGGCGTACTGAAGGCCCAGATCCAGGCTCTCCTCGGCGATCCGCTGGGCCTTGATATCGATGGTGAGGACGACGTCCTGGCCTCGGACGGGCGGCTGTTCGCCGATCGGGCCCAGGTTCTGGCCGGCCGAGTTGACCCGGTAACTCTCGACGCCTTCCGTCCCCCGCAGGAAGCGCTCGTACGCGGCTTCGACACCGGTGACGCCGACCTCGTCGCCCGGACGGTAACCGGCGAACGCCGGATCCTTCAGCTGCTCGGAGCTGATCTGTCCGAGATAGCCGAGGACATGGGCGGCGAGGCCCCCCTCGGGGTAGACCCGGACGGGCTGTTGTTCGCCGAACTGGCCCAGGTTCTGGCCGGCCGAGTTGACCCGGTACTTGACGACGCCCTCCGTCCCTCGCAGGAAGCGCTCGTACGTCGCTTCGACGCCGGTGACGCCGACCTCGTCGCCCGGACGGTACCCGGCGAACGCCGGATCCTTCAGCTGCTCGGAGCTGATCTGTCCGAGATACCCCAGGACATGGGCGGCGAGACTCCCCTCCGGGTAGACCCGGACGGGCTCCTGGATGACCCTGACGCCGGGAAACTGCTGGTCATGCTCGCTGATGAAGAAGTCGATCCGCTTGCCGACGTCGGCCTCGATCGGGACGGGCTGGAACACGTAGTAACGAGGATC
>JBOGVG010000159.1:0-27398 GCA_050692435.1 Actinomycetota bacterium | reverse complement strand
AATCCATAGCCCGGGAGCGACGGGACGACCACGTCGAAGGCGTCGGCCGGGTCGCCGCCGTAGGACCGGGGATCCGTGAGCGGCCCGATCACGTCCAGGAACTCCGCGACCGAGCCCGGCCAGCCGTGCGTGAGGATCAGCGGCAGAGCCTCGGGCTCGGCGGAGCGCACGTGCAGGAAGTGCACGTTCGTGCCGTCGATCGTGGTGCTGAACTGGGGGAACTCGTTGAGCCGGGCCTCCTGCTTGCGCCAGTCGTAGGAGGTGCGCCAGTACTCGACCATCTCCTTGACGTACTTGAGCGACACGCCGTAGCTCCACCCCACGCTAGGGAGCTCGTCGGGCCACCGGGTGCGAGCCAGCCGGTCGCGCAGGTCGTCGAGCGCGGCCTCGGGGATCTCGATGCGGAACGGTCGGATCCCTGCGTCGGATCGATTCGTGGCGGCGGTCATGTTCGCTCCCTTCCCCGTGTGGGCCGCGCCCTCGGCGTCACCTTGGTCCAAGGCTACAGCCGAGGACGAGCTAGCCGTGGGTTGCGCGCTCAGGCGAACCAGTCGTCGAACGAGCGGCGGCGCGCCACCCGGAGACGGTCTTCTGGGGTGCGAACCAACCACGCTAGCTCCTCACCGCGGTCGCTCGGACGAGCCGCCGCGCTGCGGCAGGCGATCGACCCCTCCCCCCGATCCCACACCGTCTGCCCTACGCGCTGGCACCGACCCCACCCGACTTCAGCCCCATCGGCCTCGCGAGGGTAGGTGACGGGAAGGCCGGCCGCCCGGCACCCGGCATCGGTGACGATGTCCACGGCGCGGTGCTCGCGGACATCCGTCTCGACCAGGACCGGTCGCCGTTCGGGCAGCAGGTCGAGCGGCGAGTAGGGCAGTCCGGCGAACCGGCGCAGCACGTTCGCGCGGGCGATCTCGACGGTCGAGCAGAGGTAGACCACCGGGAACGAGCCGGGCGGGTTCCACCGGGCGCCCCGCTCGGCCGCGAACCTCCCGTCGAGGGGACGCCGCCACGACGGGTCGGCCACACGGAGGTACGGCCCGCCTCGGACGACGTGCCGGAACCTCACCGCGCGTCAGGCGGTCCAGGCCCAGTCGAACGAGCGGCGGACGCTCTCCAGGAGCTCCTGGTGGCGGTCGGCTGCGATCAGCTCCAGCATGGAGTGGCCCTCGTACGCCTCGGCCGGGGCCCGCACCACCCCCGGGATCCGCTCGGGACGGAGGTTCCGTTCCAGCAGGTCGGCGATCTCGAGGATGGTGAGGAGCTTCGGCTGCCGGGCCGCGGGGACGCCTTCCTCGAGCCACTGCTGCACGGCCTGCCGGCGGACGCCGAACAGCCGCGCGACATCGGTGATGGTGAGACCCCACGCGTTCACGAGCCGCTCCAGCTCGGATCCGCCGCGGGAGAGCTCGGCCAGCACCGCCCGCGCGAACCGCCGATAGTCCACGGACCGGGGCATGGAGATCTTCGGCGTTCGGGGGATCGTGACGGGCTCCATGTCCGGGATGATGCTCGCCGCCACCGACAAGAGGGCCCGAAGGGGGCCCGCCGGGTCGAACGGCACGGTGAGTGCGAAGTGGTCGAGCACATCCGGCGCCGAGGGCGGCGCACCGGGATGGTCGGAGACGATGGCGCGCACTAGCTCGCGCCACGCGCGCGCATAGCGCCGACCCGCGCGCTCCTCGCCGGCCAGGGCGGCCGGCAGCCACCGGAGGACTTCGGCCGAAAGCTTTGGATCGAGGCGGGTGGTCGTGCCGGTGGCCATGAGCAAATCGTACCGCAAGCGAAACGCAAGCGCAAGCGAGACGCAAGCAACGGCCTCGTCAGGCGCAGCCTCAGGCGGTGCCCGCGCCTTTCGCGTAGTGCTCCACTCCAGTGAGGTGCAGGGATTCGTAGGGCTCCTCGCCGAGGACCTCATTTCCAGCTGGGGCTCGTACATCGCCCGGCCAAGCGTGAGGCCGGAAACGCGGAGCACGTCCAGCCTGCCCCGGGACATGGAGGTCGACTCGTCGGGCTGGTCGAACCAGCGGATCACACGAGGTCGGACACCGTCTCTCCTTTCTTCGGGTGTGGTCCCCGGCTGTGCTGCGACGTGCACCGGGCGGCCCGGGGCGGGGTCACAGGATTTCGGTGACGTCCCTGACCAGAGAAGCGGCCCCCACGACGGCGACGGCAGCGAGCACGGCCCTTCCGATCCAAGCGAAGGGCCCCGACGTCCAGAGCCACCCCATCTGTGGCGCCGAACGACTCAAGAAGAGCGCGGCGACGATCACGGCGAGCACGGCGACGCCGGCGGGACCGAAGAGCCCCAGGGGCAGCAGGAGGACGAGTCCCGCGACCCACGCCCATGGGCCGGTGAACGCCGAGTGGCTGGCCAGGAACCGTTCGGCGAGCAGGCTCACCGCCACACCGTAGGAGGCGGGAAGAGCGACGAACATCACGACGGCCAGCCAAAGAGGCTCGAGGAGGGTGAAGTCGATCCCGTCCGGACGGATCACCAGTGCTCCTCCCACCACGCCGGTGAGCGTGGCGAAGAGCCACGGCCTGGCCCGCTCGGGGAGCCACGCGCGGACCGCGAGGTAGACCAGCCCGCCCACGGCGCCCGCGATGGCCGTCAGGAACACGAGGAACAGGGTGGCGCCGCTGAAGATTCCGATCGTGAAGTCGTCGTCGGTCTTCAGTCCGCGCAGAGCCGGGTCCGACGTGAGCCGGAGGACGAACATGGCGAGGCGCCCGCCGACGCCGCCGATGGCCAATCCCGCGATGAAGCCTGCCGTCACGGCCGCCGCCAGTGGCCTAGCCGCCGCTGCGACGTCGTGCTTCCAGATCCGGCCCGATGGGGCGCTCACGCTCACGGCTTTACGTTCAGGATACGTGCCAGAGACCGGCGCCCGCGGGGTCGTCGATCACGCCGTCACGGACGTGGGCGAGCCACAGGGTGGGCTCCTCGTAGGCCGATCCGGGAGAGGGGCGAAGGACGTTGACCAGCAGGCCGATCCCGTCGATGCCGCGGACGATGGCCCCGTCCTCACACCTCTCGCCCCGGACCTCCGCGCAGAGCTGGACGAAGGCGTCCTCGTTGGAGACGAGCAGCGTTCCCCGCACGGCGATCCAGCCGTCGGGCTCGGCCTCCACCGCGGCGGCGGGGGTGTCGAAGATCCTGGATCCATCGATCGTGTGGGTCACGAACCGGTCGTCCGGCGGGCAGAACGGGGGTCGCGACGGATCCGTCTCGGGGGGCGAACGTCCGGGGTCGGGCTCCTGCATCGCATCGACGCGGATCGAGGTCGGATCGCCGGCCGCGTCCCGCTCGACGACCTCGAAGGCGAAGGTGGCGAGGCCCGTCGGCGCCGGGCCCGCGGAGTCATACCTCCCGTACTCGTCGAAGTGGGCCTCGTGCGCCCACTCCACGAAGTGGCGAGTCGAAGGACACCACACGACCAACTCCTCGAAGCCCCACGCCCGGTGGCTCGAGAAGGCGTCCACCACGGACAAGGTGCCGTCCTCGTGGTGGACGACGAAGATGGGGCGTCCGTCCGGGAGGAACTCTGGGGCCACCTCCCCGCGGGCCGGGACGGCCAACACGTCGGGCCCGGCGAGGGTCCGATCCGTGCTGCCGAACGGTCCGAAGGCCCGGAGGACGATCACGGCGCCCACGGCGAAGACGGCGAAGGCGGTCGCCGCGGCCACCACGCGCGAGCGCGCGTGCGTGGGCGGGGCCTCCAGTCGCGGCCCCTGGAGGATCCTCTCCCACAGGTCGTCCGGAACCTCGGCTCGCCGAAGCTTCGTCAGCTCACGCTGCCACCGCTCAGTCATCGTCGTCCTCCTCGGTGCCCAGCAGCTCGCGGAGACGACGCCGTCCTCGGAACAGGTGGACCCTCACCGTCGCCGCCGACATCCCGAGCAGCCGCCCGACCTCGGGCCCGGTGAACCCTTCCTCGTCGTGCAAGAGCACGGCCGCCCGTTGGTTCGGGGAAAGCTCGGCTAGTGCCGTGAGCACGTCCTGGACCTCGGCGGGGTCGAGGCCGGGCACCGGGTCCGGCGCCGGAGGCGGCCCTCGCCGCTCCCGGCGCAGCTCTCGGGCCGCGATCCGAAAGGCGGTGCGGTAGATCCAGGGCAGCGGGGACCGGATCTCGCCGGAGTACTCGATGGCCCGGGCGAAGGCCTCGGCGACCGCGTCTTCGGCCAGGTGCCGCCTGCCTCCCACGTACCCGTAGATCGCGCGCCAGAGTTGCGGGGCGGCTTCTCGATACAGGCCCTCAAGATCTCGGTCGAGCTCGGCGCCCTTCCGACGCCCCGCTTGGGCCCTCACCTCCCGAACTGTAGGCCCATGTGCCTGCATCCCGCGCATACAGAGCCGGAAGGGCTCCCGATCGTTTACGCGAGGACGGCGATATGGTTCATCGGGTTTGGATCCGCGACCAAGGAGCTGGGATGAGCGTCTTCACCAAGGAAGAGATCGAGTACCTGCGCAGCCAGGCCCTCTCGCGCCTGGCCACCGTCGGCCCCGACGGCCAGCCGCACGTGATCCCGGTGACGTTCTGGTTCAACGAGCACGAGGACACGATCGACATCGGCGGCATCAACTTCGGCGCCGGCAAGAAGTGGCGCGACGCGAGGCAGAACCCGAAGGTCACGTTCCTCCTCGACGACACGTTCGGATCCGGCAAGGACCGCCAGGCCCGCGCGCTCGAGGTCCGGGGAGAGGTCGAGCTGCACGAGACCGGCGGGGGCGAGATCAACCCGAGGTTTCCCAACTTCGGCCCCGCAGTTCTTCCGGATCCGCCCGAAGCGCATCGTGAGCTGGGGTCTGGAAGACGCGGCGACCGGCGCCGGCCACTCGCGGAACGCCCGAACGGTGTCCTCATGAGAAGAGTAGGATGTTCACTTCGGCAACCTTCACAAGGAGGGGGAGATGACTGACTACCTGTTGCTCTTCAGCGGCGGCACGATGCCGGAGACCGAGGCCGAGCAGGCCGACGTGATGAAGGCATGGGGCGCCTGGATGGAGAACCTCGGTCCGGCCCTGAAGGACGGCGGCAACCCGTTCACGCCGCAGGCTAAGACCATCGACCCGAGCGGAAAGGTCAGCGACGGCCCGGTCGGCTCGCCGGCCGCTACCGGGTACTCGATCATCCAGGCTGACTCGCTCGACGCAGCGATCGAGCTGGCCAAGGACTGCCCCGTCTTCCAGGGTGGCGCCAAGGTCTCCGTGTACGAGACCTTCGAGGTGATGTAGCCCCCCCAGCGTACTCCGTCGGTAGTCGCGGGAGAGGTCGTCAGTCGAGACTGACCGACCCGTCGGCGTGCAGCTTCCAGGCGGGATTGTGCGCGATCTCCCAGGGGTGGCCGTCCGGGTCGATGAAGACTCCCGAGTACCCACCCCAGAAGGTCTCTCCCCCGGGCCGTGCGATGGTGGCTCCCGCCGCCCGGGCTTCCGCGATGATGGCGTCGACCTCCTGCGGAGAGTTCACGTTGTGGGCGAGCGTGACGCCGCCCCAGCCGCCGCCGTCCTCGACCCCACTATCCTCGGCGAGCTTGGCCCGGTCCCAGAGCGCGACGATGAACCCGCCGGCCTGGAAGAAGACGACGTCATCGTCCGGCTTGGCACCGGTGCCCCAGCCGAGCGCGTCGTAGAACCGCCGTGATCGTGCGAGGTCGCGGACGCCGAGGGTGATGAGGCTGACCCGTTGTTCCATTCCTGACCTCCTTCACACCAGCGTATGGCCGGCGAGGCTTATCCCTCGAGTCCCGAGCCTAGCTTGGGATCGCGTCGATCTCTGCCAGGGTCTCCGCATCGAGCCGCAGGCTTCCGGCGCGCGAGTTGGAACGCACGTGCTCGGGGTTTCGGCTCCCGGCGATCCCAGCCGTGACGCCCCGTTGCTCCACGACCCAGCGCAGGGCCAGGGTGGAGAGCGACACGTCCAGCCGCTCGGCGATGGGCCGCAGCCGGCGCACGCGCTCCAGGTTGCGCTCGAATTTGCCGGGGAAGAAGAGGCCCTCTCCCTCTTCCCTGGATCCGGCGCGCTGCGCACCTCGCCAGTCACCCTCCACGAAGGTGGTCTCGGATCCGATGCCGCCGGTCAGGAGGCCGAAGCCGAGCGGGGCGTACGCCAGGTACCCGATCCCGTGTTCGGCCAGCCACGGCAGGAGCTCACCCCGGTCGCCCTGCTCGAGGAGCGAGAACTGATTCTGCACGGAGGCCACTGGATGGACCTTCAGGCATCTGTCGATCAGAGCCCGGTCGAAGTTCGAGACGCCGATGTGGCGGGCCAGGCCCTCCTGGACCAGCTCGGCCATGGTGCCCCACGTGTCCTCGACGGGGATCCGGTCGTCGGGCCAATGGACCTGATACAGGTCCACGTGGTCCGTCCGCAGGCGGGAAAGCGAACCGCGGATCGCCGTGCGGATCTCATCCGGCCGGATGCCCGAGCCCTCCTCGTCCGGCGCCACCTTGGTGAAGACCAGGACCTCGTCGCGGCGCCCGTCGATCGCTCGGGCCACGAGCTCCTCTGACCGTCCCTTCCCGTAGACCTCCGCCGTGTCGATCCAGTTGATGCCGGCATCGAAGATCGTGCGCATGGCCTCGACGACCGAGTCGTCGGACTCGTTCGGGCCCCACTGCGTCCCTCCCGCCTCCCAGGCCCCGTAGCCCACCGCGGAGATCTCGAGGCCGCCCGCGCCCAGGGTGCGCATCTCCATCGTGCGTCCTCCCGTATCCGAGATCCGGGGAACGGTAGCACCCGGCTCGTCTGGGCCGTAGTCAGATTGGAAGCTCACAGGCTGTGGCGGCTAGCCGCCGCCCGCGCCCGACGCGCCTGGGCCAAATGGTTCCGGTCGTGCCCCGCCATCAAGCGGAACGTGAGCTCATAGCTCTCGGGCCCACGCTCCTCGTGAATGCCGACGCGTGAGCGCTCCGCCTGCGAACTCCGCGACCAGAGTGCGAGGTTGGCCGTTCGGAGCGCCTCGAACAGCGAGAGGAGCTCGTCGGGGTCATCTTCGTTGTGTCGCAGCCGCTCCACCCACAGATCCTGGTCGTATCCCACCAGGCGAGGCTTGTCGTGCGCCAGGATCCACCGGTACCTCGCGGAGGCCACCATCTCGGCATCCAGCATGTGCCCCGCCGTCTGAAGGGCGGACCACTCCCTGGTCCCGGGGCGGGCCCGGAGACGATCCCCGACCTCGTGGAAGAGGGCCCCCAGGGCGGAAGGGGTCTCAGCCTGAACCTCCGCCGGGTCGTCCTCTCAACTTCGACAGAAGGAACCGCTGGTATGCGGCGGGATCGTTCACCGGATCGGGTGTGGTCGCCATACCGTGGAGCCTAGTGGAGCCGTGATCCGAAAGAATCATGGGGCGCGGTCGCGCGTGAGAATGTCACGAAACAGTTGTCTTGCCCGGTGGACAGTGTGGATCTCGATCGTGACCGCCGAGGCGGAGCAAGTCGAGCGAACTCGAAGAAAGACCTGGTCATGGGCTCGATCCGAGTCTTGAGCCCCACAGCGAAGGCCGCTCCTATCGTGTCGACGTGCATACGTCGATGAATAGAGCGGTCGACCAGGCGCTCCCGTTCCTCCGCCAGAACCTCCGCGACGGGGAGGCGACCTGTACCCTCCCGGTCCCGAGACACGAGTCCTTAGATTGGCAAGGAGAAGCCACCGTCGATGATCAGCGTCTGACCTACGATCATCTCGGCGCCGGGTGAGCAGAGAAAGCCAACGGCGGCGGCAATGTCCTGGGGCTTCACCATGCGTCTTGCCGGGGTTGCCTGGCGCGCTGCGGCAAGCATCTCTTCCGCGTTGGGAAAGTGCTTCAGGGCGTCTGTCTCGACTGTGCTGGCCGATACGCAATTGACTCCGATGTGATCCGGTGCCAACTCGACCGCAAGATAGCGCGTCAGGGCCTCGAGGGCAGCCTTCGAAACCCCCACGCTCGTATAGTTCGGAAGTACTCGCTCGGCTCCGAGGCTCGAGATGCTGATGATGCGTCCGCCGCCACGACTCCGAAGATGAGGGACGGCTGACTGGGCCAGAAAGAGCAGAGCTCTCGTGTTGATGTTGAGCGTCCAATCCCAACCTGAGGCCTTCAGGTCCATCGATGGCTTGTTCGATCCAGAGGCGGCGTTGCTGATGATGAAATCCAAGCCCCCGAACTCGTCGACTACCCTCGCCACCATATCCTCGACACGTTCAGGGTCACGCACATCCGCCCTGATCGCGATGGCCTTTGCGCCGACCTTTCGCAGTTCATCTTTCGTTTCCTCGGCTGCGGCCGTCCCGCGAAAATAGTTGATGGCGATTCCGGCACCCTCGCGAGCGAACATGGTGGAAATAACCCGGCCGATCCCTCGCGAGCCTCCTGTGACCAGTGCCACCTTCCCTTCGAATCTCACATCGATCTCCGTCGGTCCGCGCGGCAAAAGACTACGACCGCGTTGTGACCCCCAAAGCCGAAGCCGTTTGACAGACCAACCTCAACGTTAGCCTTGCGCGATTCATTCGGCACGTAGTCGAGGTCGCATTCGGGATCACGGGTGAACTGATTGATCGTCGGGGGAAGCAGGGAATAACGGAGAGCAAGGATGGTGGCGATAGCCTCTACCGCCCCAGCCGCTCCGAAGAGGTGCCCGGTCATCGACTTGGTGGATGAGACGGCTAGGGAATAGGCGCGCTCTCCAAATACCGACTTGATTGCCTTCGTCTCCGACACGTCGCCAGCACGCGTGGCGGTCCCGTGCGCGTTGATATAGCCGACTTCGTCGGCATTCACGCCTGCGGTTCGAAGGGCACGCTGCATCGCCAGGGCCGCTCCGGCACCGTCCTCGGATGGAGCGGTGATATGGAATGCGTCCGCGGACTGGCCGAAGCCTATGAGTTCGGCGTAAACGTGTGCCCCTCTCGCCAGCGCTGCCTCCCTCTCCTCAAGAATCAATGCCCCGGCCCCTTCGCCCATGACCAAGCCGTCGCGATCGGCATCGAACGGCCGCGAGGCCTCCCACGGTCGATCGTTGTACTTGGTCGAAAGGGCAGCCATCTGGCCGAACGCTGCGATCGTGAGTTCTGTAAGACCTGACTCCGTACCTCCAGCGATCATCGCCTCTGCCTCACCGGTCCGGATCGTCTGCCAGCTCTGACCGATGGCGTGGTTCGATGCTGCGCAAGCCGTCACGGGACAGAAGTTGGGCCCCCGGATGCCCAGATCCATGGCGATGTGTCCAGCTGCAGCGTTCGGGATGAGCCTCGGGATCGTAAAGGGCGAGACCTTGTCCGCCCCCTTCTCGAGCAGGACTCGCTGACTCGAGAGGAGTGATTGAATCCCTCCAATGCCTGTGGCGAAGGCCACGCCAGCGGAGTCTCTGTCGACGCGTCCATGGATGTCTGCATCTTGCCACGCGTCCCGGGCCGCAACCATAGCCAATTGAGTTGAGCGATCCAGGCGCCTCGCGAGCTTCGCGCCCAGCGCTGAAACGGGATCAAACTCCGTACACTCCGCCGCAATCTTTGAAGGCAGACTCTCAGATCGAACCGAAGTCAACGGACCCACGGCCGATCGGCCGGCGATGATTCCTTCCCAAAATGGTTTGATCCCATTGCCGTGGGGGGTTACGGCCCCCAAGCCGGTGACCACGACCCGACGCATACTCATGTCGCCCACTGTGGCAGCCTAGCCCTTTGTACCAAGATCCAGTTGTGCCTATCCTCGAATGGCCGTCTTTCGATGCCAACGGAGGTCCAAGTCCATCTCGCCGGCTCCGTCCGACATGTCCGCTCCCATCTCCGCCTCGCGCTCGGAGAGGTCGACACCACGCTCACCTAGATCCCGGGAGTCGGTCCGTTCATCGCGGCCAAGATCTTGGGGGAGGTAGGCGAGGTATCGCGGATCCGGTCCAAGGCATCGTTCGCCTTGCTCTCGGGGACGGCGCCCCTGGTCGCATCCTCCGGTCAGACCCACCGGCATCAGGAAAGAGGTTCGCCTCCCACATAAGCGGGCGCATCAGGATTCCGCGATCACCATCCCGGCAATCGCGAGTCCCAGGCGCCCGGTCGCCGAGATGGCCTTCCTCGGGCGGATGGCGCCGGTTGCCCCACGAAGGCGGGCGCCGACGCTCCGCCACGCCCGTCTCCCGCCCGGGCGAGCCGTGGGTCATGTGCGTGCTGTGGCTTGGTGACCCAGCCGAGGGTGCGGTTCGCGAGAGCTATCGGAGGCCCGCGGTACGGGCGAGGCGAGCTCGGCGCCGAGAAGCCGATCCTGCCGAACGACGAAGTCGAAGAAGACGGAACGCTCACCGAGCGGTAGGCCCGTCTCGCACGCTCGGAGGTCGAGCGATGCTGGGATCTGGCGTCCGACTCCGCGTCTACGCACAAGGAACGTTGTCGGCGATCGGGAAGGTCAGCGGGCGCAGCCCCTGTCGACGACGCCTGAATACTGACCCCTCACCGGGCGGCAATGCCGACCGCCGCGCGTTCGGCGAGCGTGGCTCCCCAGCTGGCGGCGTGCTCCGTCTCGCCCTCCCGCAGACGGTTCTTCATCGTCACGAGGAAGCACTCGGGCTCGACGACGAGGTGGTAGCCGCTTCCGTCGAGTCGCTCGGCTATCCCCTTCGCCGCGGACCCGGTGAGGAAGAGCGGCTTGTCGATCCTCGTGTCGAAGGCCGCGGCGAGCCGTCCCGCGCCCGGCGGCAGGCCGGTCAGCCACTCGCTGAGCCCCGGCTCGACGGTCGGTTCGGGAAACGAGTTCTTCTTGTCGTCGACCGCGGTCTTTCGCGTCGAGGACTTGCTCATGCCGTGTGCGTGCGTCGGGCCGCCCACCACGAGGAGGTCGACCCCGACGGCCGAGGTCGGCGAGACCTTCGAGATCGGACTGGCGTCGACCTCCAGCCCATGCGTGCGGAGCGACGTCGCGATCGCCTCGCCGATCGCCGCCGTGTTCCCGTACAGCGACTCGTAGACCACCAGCGATTTCATCGAAACCCTCCTTCGAGCCGTCCTCGTGCCATTGTCCGAGGATGCCTCCCATTTGGAGGGGTCCGAAGGGCCCGTTCCGTGCGGGCAGGAAGCCTCCGGGACGAGCTTGATCACCGCTCGGGGGTGGCGGCGGCGGGCCCGGACGACGTATGAAACCGCTTCCAGGTCAGGTGCCGGCCCGGCCGGACCTCAGGGCCGCCACCAGGCGGCGCAGCGCACCGGCCAGGCTGTATCGCTCTGCCAGCGAGAAGACGGACGCGTCCGGTTCTCGTCGTGGGCGCGTGAGGTCCACCTCCGGTATGGGCAGATCCGTGGGGATGGTGACGACCTTGACGGCGCGCTCGACGTAGTCGAGGTCGCGGCGGACCTTGCTGAGGGCGATCCCTTGATCGGATCCCCGTGCCGCCTCCAGGATGCCGTCGAGGCTCCCGTACCGCGCCAACAGGGCAGCCGCGAGCTTCGGGCCGACCCCTCGCACTCCCGGCAGGCCGTCGGAGGGGTCGCCTCGCAGCACGGCGAAGTCGCGGTAGGCGCGGCCGGGGATCTGATACTTGGCCTCGATGTACGTCTCGTCCACGACGTCCACCTCGGAGACACCTCGCCGCGGGTACAACACGAAGACGTCCGGATCGCGGACGAGCTGGAAGAGATCCCGGTCGCCGGACACGATCCCGACCCGCCCCGGCGCTCGCCGGGCGAGCGTGCCGATAACGTCCTCGGCCTCATAGCCGGGATGCCCGACGACCTGGATCCCGCATCCGGCGAGGATCTCGAAGATGACCGGGACCTGTGGAGCCAGCAGCTCCTCCGCCTGTTCCTGCGCGCTCCCCGGCGCGGCCCGATGAGCTTTGTAGGTCTCGATGAGCTCGACCCGCCACTCCGGTCGCCAGTCATCATCGGCAGCACAACAGATGAAATCCGGGTCGTGGGTGGCCACCAGGCCCTCGAGCATCCCCAGGAACCCGTAGGCCGCGTTGATCTGGCTCCCGTCGGGGGCCTTGACCGTGTCGGGGACGGAGAAGAGAGCCCTGTAGATCAGGCTGGCGGAGTCGACGAGGAGCGTCAGGCCGGGTCGCACGGCCCAAGTATGCGGAAATGCGAAGGACCCGGCGGATGCCGGGCCCCTGCGGTCGTTCGAGAACGTTAGACCGGGCGGACGTTCGCGGCCTGGGGGCCCTTCTGCCCCTGGCTTACGTCGTACTCCACCCGCTGGCTCTCGTCGAGGTTGCGGTACCCGTCGCCGCTGATCGCGCTGAAATGCACGAATACGTCGGCGGTGCCGTCCTCGGGAGTGATGAAGCCGAAGCCCTTCTCAGAGCTGAACCACTTCACGGTTCCAGTTGCCACGTGCGATCCCTCCTTCCTTTCGCCGTTCCGGCCTGGTTGCTGCCGTTCGGGGCGCCGGCCGTAGCAGCCGGGGGTGAGGGAACTGCTCGTAGCGTCAACCGCGATTGGTGCCCTCAACGACAACGGTACCAGGTCGGGAAGGGCGCCATCGTGGGAGCGCGCCGAAGGCAGGCCGGACGCTGCGAAGGAGGGCGGAGAGCATCGGCCGCGAGCGAGACGGTCCTCACCGATGGCCGGCTCTCCGCTTGGGCGAATTGAGTACGTCGATCGGGTCGGCCCCCGAAGAGCCAGATCGGCCGCCGCTACGCACCCGACCGTGCCCGCTCGAAGGGTGAGCGGAACCGGGACTTGATCCGCACGTCGCCGAGCCAGTCGCGGAGCCGTTCGCGCTCGGCGTCGATCGTCTTCCTGGTCCTCGCATCGACCCGATCGAGGAGCTCGACGACCACCTCGCGGTCGTCCGTCTGCGTCCAGCCCCCGACCACGCGGCGGTTCGCCCACACGGTCGGCCCGGCGTTGCCGGCGCGATCGAACAGGGCGGACCCGTGGTCGCCGAGGTACCACGTGCGTTCCTTCCAACCCATGACCGTCGGGTCGAGTCCGGGGAGCATGGCGACCCACGGGTCGACCTCCTTCACCGGGTCAAGGTCGTCGGGGAGCACGTAGCCGATGCCCTCGTCCAGGCGAACCTCCACCGCGCCGAGCGCATCGAGCGTCCTCGTCGCGAGCCTCGGGGTCCAGCCGGTCCACCACCGGACATCAGTCTTTGTCGCTGGTCCGAAGGCCCTGAGGTACCGACGCAGCAGGTCGGCGCATGCCTCGGCGTGATCGACACGCGGCAGCGGGCCTCCGAGCCACGCCTCCGTTCGCGCCCATCGGTACTGGCCGGAGATCCACGTACCGAGGGGGCGGGCGCGCACGATCCGGCCTTCGGTCGCGAGCAGGAACAGGACGCGCGTCGAGAGGCCCATCGTCCCGACCCAAGCCTTCCCCTCCCCGAAGCTGAGTTTCCCGCCGAGCGCGGGGACGTCCTTCGTGAGCTCGCGGGCGGTCGCCTGGCCGCGCGCGGTGAGGGCGCGGAGCGTCTCGCCGACGACGCGGTCGAGCCACCGCCCACCCTTGCCCCGCCGGGCGATCCCCTGATCCTCGAGCATGCGGACCAGGCGCCTGCGCTCGCCCGGCGCCAAGGCCTTCGTGCACGCCTCGTCCATCACCGCTGCCATGGCGAGCGGGACGACGAACATGGTGCGACGCATCCCGAGCATCCGGACCAGCAACCGGCGTTCGTAGAGCGCGTCTTCGAGATCGGCCGGCGTGAACCCCGCCACCCTCGCCCATGCTGAGAGGTAGACGGACGCCGGATCGCTCGAGTGCAGCCCGGCCAGTGCGGCCGAGACCTCTTCGACCGAGGCTGCGGGCCGGGCGAGGCGATGGCGCAGGCCGAGCCGCGCCCCTCGCTCCTCGACCCCGATCGTCCTCACACCGCGCCACGCTACCGTCGGATCGATCGCGGCGACCTCGCTCCGTTCTCTACGTGCCGGCGGATGTTCGCCCACGGGGGAGGGCCCATGGGGCGACGACCCTCCCTTCCACGGGCCAGTGTTCGTGCTCACCCACGAGGCTCGGGAACGACTCACGAAGAAGGGTAGAACGACGTTCACCTTCGTCACCGACGGGATTGAGCGAGCCCTGGAGCGAGCCGGAGCGGGAGCAGGGGATAAGGACGTCTCGATCGCCGGTGGGGCGAACCTCGTCCGCCAGTACCTGAAGGCCGGGCTCGTGGACGAGCTCCAGATCCACCTGATGCCGGTCCTGGTCGGTGACGGGTCCGGCTGTTCGAGCTTCTCGGCACCGAGCCGATCGAGCTGGAGATCACGAGGGTCATCGAGGGCCCGGGCTTCATTCACCTTCGCCTCGACGTCGGGACCCAGACCGCTGCCGACGGTTCCGCCTGAGCGGGGCACCCGGGTAGGCTAGGGCGGTCCGCCGCACCGCCCGACATCGGATCCGAGGAGGACGGGCTTGCCGGAGTTAACCGCCGATCTCGACCGAGCCCGCGAGGCGCTCGTTCGCGGGTCGTGGGCTGAGGCCTACGAGAGGCTCCGCGCGCTCGACCCATCCAGCTTGGCGGCCGGAGACCTCGAGGGTTTGGCCGACGCCGCGTGGTGGACCTCGCGGATGGACGAGTCGATCGCTGCGAGGCAGAAGGCGTACGCCGTGTACGCGGCCGCGGCGGAGGATCGGGCGGCCGCGTCTCTGGCGATCCGGCTCTGCGTCGAGCACTTCCTGCGCCGCGAGCCGGCGGTGGCCGGTGGGTGGCTCATGCGGGCGCACCGTCACCTCGGGGAACTACCGGAGTGCGTGGAGCATGGTTTCCTCGCCGTGGTCGAGTCGACGGTGGCACGCTTCAGCGGCGAGCTCGAGCGCTCGATCGAGCTGGCGAAGCAGGCAACCGGGATCGCGGACCGCTTCGGCCACCGGGATCTGCTCGCCATGGCGATCCACATCGAGGGGCTGGGCCTCATCGCAACCGGCCGGGTTCGTGAAGGCATGGCCCTCCTCGACGAGGCGATGACCTCGGTCGTGGCCGGGGAGTTGAGCCCGTACTTCACGGGGGCCGTGTACTGCAACGTCATCGAGGCGTGCCTGCAGCTCGCCGACGTCCGGCGGGCGACGGAATGGAGCGAAGCGGCTTGGGCGTGGTGCGAGACCCTCCCCCCCGAGTCGCCGTATCCGGGGATCTGCCGGATCAACCGCGCCCAGGTGTCGACCCTCCGGGGCCGTTGGCTGGAGGCCGAGGCGGAGGCCTCGCGCGCCTCCGAGGAGCTGTTGAAACTCGACCCGCTGGATTCGGGGGCGGCGTGGTACGTGGTCGGAGAGGTCCGCCGCCGGATGGGGCGCCTCGCCGAGGCGGAGGAGGCCTTCGGCCGGGCTCACGAGCTCGGGTTCGAGCCGCAGCCGGGGCTGGCGCTTCTCCGGCTCGCGCAGGGGAAGATCGAGGCGGCCGCGAGCGCGATCCGCGTGGCGGTCTCCGCGGGGATCGATGACCCCTTCCGCCGAGTGAAGCTCCTCAGCGCCCAGGTGGACGTGGCCATCGCGGCGGACGACCTCGATGCCGCGCGCACCGCGTGCGACGAGCTGGAGGCCATCGCACGGGGATCCTCGATGTCGGTGCTCGACGGGGCCGCCTCGATGGCGCGTGGCGCACTGTCTCTCGCCGAGGGCGGCTCGACCTCGGCTCTGGAGAGCCTGCGCAAGGCCCGCGCCACGTGCCAGGAGCTCAAGCTCCCGTACGAGATTGCGCAGGCCCGGATGCTCTACGGGGTGGCGGTCCGCGCCGCGGGCGCCGAGGACGACGCGCTGATCGAGCTGCGAGCCGCACTGGCCGGGTTCGAGCGCCTGGGGGCCGAGCCGGATGCGGCAAGGGCGTCCGCGCTCCTGGCCGGCCCCGAGGCGCTGCCGCGAGGGCTGACTGTGCGCGAGGCAGAGGTGCTCCGCCTGGTTGCCGCCGGCAAGTCGAACCGTGCGATCGCCGCCGAGCTCGTGATCAGCGAGCACACGGTCGCCCGGCACCTACAGAACATCTTCGCCAAGCTCGACGTCCCCTCGCGCTCGGCCGCCACCGCGTTCGCCTTCGAGCACGGCCTGGCCTGACGCGGGCGACACCGGCGCCGGTCTCCACCGGTCTCGGGGTGGTCATTTCTCACCACGCCGCACGCCCCAGCATTTGGCTGCTTCCGTCGATGCTCAGGTCCGTGCCGGCGACCTACCTTCGCCGCGAGACCCAGATCGAGGAGGACGGAGATGGAAGGCAGCGGCGCAGAGCGATTCGACACCGTGATCATCGGCGGCGGGCAGGCTGGACTTGCCGCCGGCTACCATCTGGCGAAGCGAGGGCTGCCGTTCGTGATCCTCGACGCCAGCGAGCGCATCGGCGATGCCTGGCGGAACCGGTGGGATTCGCTCCGCCTGTTCACCCCGGCCAAGTACGACGGCCTGCCGGGCTGGCGATTCCCGGCGCCCGGCTGGTCGTTCCCCACGAAGGACGAGATGGCCGACTACCTCGAGGCCTACGCGGCCAAGTTCGGCCTGCCGGTCCGGCCGGGCATCCGTGTGAACGGGCTCTCCCGAGATGGTGACCGGTACGTGGTCGTCTCCGGCGAGCGTCGGTTCGAGGCCGACCGTATCGTGGTGGCGACGGGTGCAGAGCGGGTCCCGAAGGTCCCCCCATTCGCCTTCGAGCTCGACCCCCGGATCGTATTGCTCCACTCGAGCGATTACCGGAACCCGGGGCAGTTGCGGGAGGGTGACGTGCTCGTCGTCGGCCTCGGCAATTCCGGCGCCGAGATCGCGTACGAGCTCTCGAAGAGCAAGCGCACGTGGCTCTCGGGGAAGCCGTCGGGGCAGATCCCGGTTCGCCATGGGAGCAGGGCCTCCCGGTTCGTCCTCCCGATCGTCCGGTTCGCTGGCACCCACGTCCTGACGAAGGGGACGCCCATCGGCCGAAAGATTGGTCCGAAGTTTGCGACCATGGCAGCCCCGCTGATCAGGGTCAAGACCAAGGACCTCGTCGCCGCGGGCGTGGGGCGCGTCCCGAGGGTGGTGGGCGTGCGCGACGGACTGCCGGTGCTGGAAGACGATCGCGTCCTGGAGGTTGCGAACGTCATCTGGTGCACCGGCTACCGGCAGGAGTTCTCGTGGATCGACCTTCCGATCTTCGGCGAGGACGGTGAACCCGTGCACGACCGCGGCGTGGTTGTCTCCGAGCCCGGGATGTATTTCATGGGCCTGATCTTCCAGTACGCGGCGACGTCCGACGTGCTCCCCGGCGTCGGCAGGGACGCCAAGTTCATCGCCAAGCGCATCGCCAAGCACATCGCCCGGCGCGAGACCGAGCACGGAGCCTTGGTCCCAGAAGAGCTGGCATCGTGAAGGAGGCGTCAACTCGATTGGCGCCGGCCCGAACCAGGGTGCAACAATCCTCCGGTGCGGAAGGTGTACCGTCACACCAGCCTGAAGCGCTTCGGGAACGGCCTGATGACCCGCATGGTTGGCCGCGGAAAGGGACCGAAGGAGATGCGCCTCGTCACGGTGCGCGGCCGGAAGAGCGGCAAGGAGTACTCGACGCCCATCTTGGTGCTCGAACAACCGGGTGGGCGGTACTGGGTTTCGTCCTTCGGCGAAACGAACACGGTCAGGAACGCCCGGATGGCTGGTCACATCCTCCTCAGCCGAGGCGACGCACGGGAGGAGGTGCGCCTCGTCGAGCTCCCGGTCGCGGACCGCCCACCGCTGCTGCGCGCCTATCTAGACCTCAACAGGAGGCGCATGGTGCAGAGGTACTTCGATGCGACCCGCGAGTCGTCGGACGCGGAGTTCCGTGCCGACGCCGCAACACAGAGTCTTCAGGCTGGAACGCGTCTGAGGTCGATCCGTTCTGGAGTAGAACCTGCGTGAGTCCCGCGCGCTGGTCAACCGCGGGCGCGTAGCTCGGGGATGAGCTCACGGGCCACCCGCTCGAAGACGTCGTCTTCATGGGTGGCCTGCGGACGCCAGTGACCGGGCCAGTACAGGACGAACTCGTCGACCCCCACATCGCGGAAACGCTGGACCATGTCGGTGAAGTACGCCGTGGACTCCCATGGGGTAAGTGGCGGGAAGCAGACGAGCGACCGCCGGATCGAACGCGGATCCCTGCCGATCTGGGCGCAAAGCTGGGTAAGCTCCCTGCTCCGTCTCGCCGTCACGGCGAGGAACTCATCCTCGGTCCGGACGCCGTACCCGCCCCAGGAGCTCCATACGTCTGCGCTCTCGGCCGCGATGTGCAGCATCTTCGGACCGTGAGCGGCGATCGCGATGGGCGGTCTGGGGTCCTGGACGGCTCTGGGCAGCATCTCGGCTTCGCGGCAGTTGAAGAATCGTCCCTGGAAGGTGGTGACCTCGTTGGCGAACAGCTGCGTCGTCAGCTGAACGAACTCGCGGAACCTTTCGACGCCCTCCGTTGGGGCCCAAGAGGCGCCCACCGCCGCCGCACCGGCCGAGGGGTCTCCCACGCCGAGCGCCACCTCGAGGCGGCCGCCCGAGAGGTGATCCACGGTGATCGCTGCCTTCACCAGCGTCACCGGATGCCGGAAGTACTGCGAGGTGACCAGGGTCCCGACGCGGATCGTGGAGGTCGCGATGGCCATGGCCGTGAGGGTCGAAGGGCCATCGAGGATAGGCGTGCGCGGATGATCCGGCTCGACGACCGTATCGCAGTTCCACATCACGTCGAACCCGAGTTCCTCGGCGCGCCGCCAGCGGTCGCGAAGGTCATCGAGCGGTACGGACTGGTACTGATAGGCACAGAAGCGCAATGGCGGCAACCTGACCCCCTTCGTTCCGGCGGACCGTCGCACGAGCGACCATAGGTAGCTACCAGCGCTCTCGGTGCACCACGTCGTCGAACGCCCGTCGGTTAGGCCGGCGGACGGGAGTCAATGGTCGATCAGCGGGGTAGCCCAGCGCGACGAGGATAGCCACCTCCCGATCGTCGGGGAGCGCGAGGATCTGGCGGGCGAGTGCCTGGTCGCCGACCGAGGCGTGCCCGCTGCCGATGCCGAGGTCCGCGGCGGCGAGCATGATCGACATCGTGGCCTGCCCGATGTCGTACTGGAACGCGTCCCGCTCATCTCGGTCGTCTGAGACCGGAGTGACGAGGGCGATCGTGGCGGCTGAGGTCGCGACGTGCGCCGCGTAGCGCCAGATGCTCGACAGCTCGCGGAGGCGATCCCGTTCCGTCACCACGACGAAGTCCCACGCCTGCTGGTTCACGGACGATGGCGTTCTGCGCGCCGCCTCGAGGATGCGATCGAGGTCAGCCTCCGGAATGAGGCGCTCGGAGTATCTCCGCACGTTCCGGCGAGCCTGGATCGCGTCCCACGTCTCCACGCCGGAGAAGATAGGCGCTCCCGGCCACCGCCGCGAATGAGGGGGATCGCTCAGCTCAGGCGGGCGGCCCGCAGCGCCAGGTAGCGCTGCTCGGGAACGCTCGCGGTCATCCTCGCCGCCCGTCGGTACGACTCGCGCGCCGCGTCCGCGTCCCCCGCGAGCTCGAGCAGGTGCCCCCGAACCGCCTCGAGGCGGTGGGTGTGAGACATGCGCTCGTCCGTGTCGAGCGTTCCGAGCAGGGCGAGGCCGGCTCGCGGCCCGTGGACCATGGCGACCGCGACCGCGCGGTTCAGCGTGACGACGGGCCCCGGCGAGACCTGTTCCAGCACCTCGTACAGCGCCAGGATCTGCGGCCAGTCCGTCTCCTCGGCGCTCGGCGCCTCGTCGTGCACCGCGGCGATCGCCGCCTGGAGCTGGTACGGGCCGATCGGCCCCGTTCCGAGCGTCCGACTGACGAGTGCCAGGCCCTCCTCGATCTGACCCTTGTCCCAGAGCTCATGTCGCTGTTCGGCCAGCGGGACGGGGAAGCCGGCGGCGTCCGTCCGGGCGGCCCGCCGGGCATCGGTCAGAAGCATGAGCGCGAGCAGGCCGGCGACCTCGCCCTCGAGCGGCCTGAGCCCGTGGAGCATGCGCGCCAGCCGGATGGCCTCGGTGGTGAGGTCGGCCCGGAGGAGGGAAGGACCCGAGCTCGTCACATAGCCCTCGTTGAAGATCAGGTAGAGCACCTGGAGCACGACCCGGAGGCGCTGGGCGAACTCCTGCTGGGGCGGCAGCTCGAACCGGCTGCCCCAGCTCCGGATGGTCTGCTTCGCCCGACTGATCCGCTGGGCCATCGTGGCTTCAGGAACCAGGAAGGCGTTCGCGATCTCCGTCGTCGTCAGCCCGCCGACCGCACGGAGCGTGAGGGCCAGCTGCGACGACGGGGACAGCGAGGGGTGGCAGCACAGGAAGAGCAGTGCGAGAGCGTCGTCCCGATCGGACGGCTCGCCCGGGCCGCGCACGTCGAGGGTGGAGGCGGTCTCCTCTCGGCGCCGGCGAGCGCTCTCGCTCCGCCATTCGTCGACCAGCCGCCGGTTCGCCACCGTCGTGAGCCACGAGCGCGGTCTCTCGGGGACGCCGTCCTCGTCCCATTGCTGCGACGCGGCGACCAGCGCCTCCTGCACGGCATCCTCGGCGGCGTCGAACTGCCCGTACCGCCGCACGAGCGTGCCGAGGACCTGCGGCGCGAGTTCGCGCAGCAGGTCCTCGACCCGGGGTGTCTCGACCGGCGACACGGCGGACGGCCGGCGGCCCTAGGAGGCCTCGGCGGCCCGCTCTAGCGTCGCGATGTCGATCTTCTTCATCTGGAGCATCGCCTGCATGACCCGTTGGGCCTTCTCGGGATCGGGGTCGGTCAGCAACTCGGTTAGGCGGGTCGGGACGATCTGCCACGACAGGCCGTACCGGTCCTTCAGCCAGCCGCACGGGCCTTCCTCGCCGCCCTTCGTGAAAGCCGCCCAAAGCTCGTCGACCTCCTCCTGCGTCTTGCAATCCACGACGAGTGAGATCGACTCGTTGAAGGTGAACGGCTGCTGCCCACCGTTCAGGGCGGTGAACTCCTGCCCTGCGAGCTGGAACGACGCGGTCATGACGGTTCCTGGGGTCCCAGGCCCGGCCTCACCGTAGCGAGTGAGCTCCACGACCTTCGACGGTCCCGGGTCGGAGTCGGCTCCTCGCCTGGTCGAGAACACGGAGACGTAGAAGTTCGCGGCCTCCTCGGCCTGATCGTCGAACCACAGGAACGTGGTGATCTTCTGCATCGGGATCTCCTCCTTCTGCTCGGATGAGCGGTTGTGCTGTCGTCCGAGGTCAGACCTCAGGTGGTGCGTCGGCGACCTGTCGGACCTCGACGGGCCCCTCCGTGAAGGCGACGCACCGCGAGGCGATGTCGATCGCTCGCGCCTCGTCGGCCTCGATGATCCACCAGCCCGCGAGCGACTCCTTGGCTTCAGCATACGGGCCGTCGGTCGCGACCGGCACACCGTTCTCGAGCCGGACGGTCTTCGCCTCGCTGGGGTCGACGAGCCCCTGACCGTCGACGAACTCGCCGGCGTCCTTGATCTCCTGATCGATCTTCTGCATGAACCCGATCATCTCCCGGATCCATTCCGGCGACCTGGTCTCCATCATCGTGCTCTGGTCCCCGAACATCATGATGATGTACTTCATCCCCTCGCTCCTTCCTTCCTGCGGACCGTGGCCATCGGGTCCTCCTTCCTGGTCTCAGGGCCCGGATCGGAGCGCTCTCACCCATTGGTCGAAGCCGCCCCGCGGTTCTCGACATCCGGTCGAGGAAACCCTCGTGCGTGGGCCCTAGGAGCGTGCGGGTGCGTAGGCGAGCGAGACGACGCCGGTCTTGAAGGTCCGGGAATCCACCAGGTCGAGGGGCAGTTCGCCGATGTCCTCCTCGAACAGGCGCTTCCCCGCGCCGAGCACGACCGGGAAGATATGCAGGTCGAGCCGGTCCAGGAGGCCGTCGCGCAGCAACGAGCGCATGAGCGTGGGGCTGCCGATGATGGCGATGTCCTTGCCGGGCTGCCGCTTCAGCTTGGTGAGCTCTTCGGCCACGTCGCCGGTGATGAGCGTCGAGTTCCTCCACTCGACCGACGTTAAGGTCGTGGAGACAACGAACTTCTGCGTCAC
This sequence comes from Actinomycetota bacterium, assembly GCA_050692435.1. Classification (GTDB taxonomy): domain Bacteria; phylum Actinomycetota; class UBA4738; order UBA4738; family HRBIN12; genus AC-69. Next base: position 5,475 of record JBOGVG010000159.1, on the reverse strand, counting down.
GTTGATGTAGTCGGCGTACGGGTCATCCTCGGCCGTCTTGTCGGGCCAGTAGGCCGCGAACTCTTCGTAGGTCCGCCGCCCCAGCAGCATCGCGTCCGACGCGTCCATGCCCGCCTGCATCGTCTGCCCGATCTCGTCGTCCATGTAGGGACCGGTCCATTTCTCCGGCGATTCCGCGACTCCGTCCACCGACACGAACTCGACCGCCACGATGTCTCGCATCGCGATCTCCTCCCTCTCATCCCTGCCCGGTCTCGCCCAAGGAGACCGCGCGGCTGAGTCAGACTCATCGGTCCCGCTCAGTTTCCGAGCTCGATCCAGTCTTGTCGATGGATGGCAATGAACAGGAGTCCGGCCGTCTTGGTCCTCGCTGGCCCGATCGCGCCCCAGGACATCCCGTCGCTCTGCCGGCGAGCCTGCACGCTTGCGGAGCGAAGTGACGCCGAGCTGGTGGTCTGTGACGTCGGGGCACTCGTCGATCCGGACGCGGTGGCGGTGGAGGCCCTGGCCAGGGTTCAGCTGACAGTGCGGCGGATGGGGTGTCGGGTAAAGGTCCGCCACCCCTGCCATGAGCTCCAGGAATTGCTGGCGTTCATGGGGCTTGCCGACATCCTGCGGTGACCCACCGGCGAGGCGAAGCTCATCGGTCCGGAGGCCGTCCTGCCTACCGTTGCAACTGGGATGGCAGGCCGAACATGGGGAACAACCGTTGGGTGTCGAGGAAGAACGTGATCCCGGCGATCCGATCGCCGGACACCTCGACCACCTGGAGCGACCAGGGCTCCAGGATCCCCTCACGGTCGCTCGGCTTGTACTGCCCGTAAGCCGGCATGCCGTTGGCCTCCACCGGCACCAGGCGCGAGTCTCGACAGCCGATCCCGGGCCCCAGGCACCATCGGCGAACGTCGTCGTGGGTCTGGAGCCACAGCTCGTATGGGGGCATCGACCACGATGCATCCTCCCGCAGGAGCGAGGTGAGGGAGTCCATGTCGTACCGCTCGAAGGCATCGACGTAGCGGGCCAGCAGCGCCCGCTGTTCCTCGTCCATCGGCCGGCGGGCCTCGCCCGTCTCGAGATCGGCGGATGCGAGCGTGGCCCGAGCTCGCTGGAGCGCGCTGTTGACCGAGGGGACCGAGGCCTCGAGGAGCTCGGCGACCTCTGAGGCCTTCCACCGAAGGACCTCGCGCAGGATCAGCACCGCCCGTTGGCGGGCCGGGAGGTGTTGGAGCGCGGCCACGAAGGCCAGGCGGATGCTCTCGCGGGACTCCGCCACCTCGGCCGGGTCGCCACCCGTCGGCAACGCCTGGCCGTCGGGGATGGGCTCGATCCACGTGACCTCGGGCAGGCGCTCGCCGAGCAGGTGCTCTTCGGCGGTGCCCGCGGGCCCCAGATCCATGGGGCGGGCCCGCCGCGCCCTCCCACTCAGCATGTCGAGGCAGACGTTCGTGACGATCCGGTACAGCCATGAACGGAGCGCCGCCCGGCCCTCGAACCCGTCGAAGCCCTTCCACGCCCGGAGCAGTGTCTCCTGGACGGCGTCTTCCGCTTCGAACGCCGATCCGAGCATCCGATACGCGTAAGCGGTCAGCTCGACGCGATGCTGTTCCAACAGGTCCTGGAGGTCCTCGGACCCGCGTGTCGCCGTGCTTCCCCCTCGATCCTTGCTCGCCGCCACGCACCCATGATAGGCAGGACGAGGCGAAGCGATGAGTTCCGCCCGCCCGGACGGTCTCATACGGAGCACCCATTCAAGGGGGAAGACCATGGCACCAGCGACCGACGAACCCACCGCGACCTCGATCCCACAGCTCGGCGCTGCCCTGAGCGGCCGGGTGATCACGCGGGACGACGCCGAGTATGACGATGCCCGCCAGGTGTTCTCCGGCGAGTTCGATCGCCGGCCCGCGGCGATCGCCCGGGTCGCCGACGAGGCCGACGTCGCGCGCGTTGTGGCGTTCGCACGCGAGACTGGACTGGAGCTCGCCGTTCGGAGCGGCGGCCACAGCGGCGCCGGGCACAGCACCACCGATGGCGGGATCGTGCTCGACCTCCGGGACATGAAGGCCCTGGAGGTCGACGTGGGGGAGCGGACGGCGTGGGCCCAGGCCGGCCTGAGCGCGATCGAGTTTTCGACTTTGGCGGGCGCCCACGGACTGGCCACCGGCTTCGGCGACACCGGATCGGTGGGGATCGGAGGGATCACGCTGGGGGGCGGGGTCGGCTACCTCGTCCGCAAGTACGGCTTGACCATCGACGACCTGCTGGCCGCGGAGATCGTGACCGCGGACGGACAAGTGCTTCGGGTGGACGCCGACAGCCACCCGGACCTGTTCTGGGCCATCCGGGGCGGCGGGGGCAACTTCGGGGTGGCCACCCGGTTCTACTTCCGCCTCCACGAGCTCGACACGGTCGTGGGCGGGATGCTGATGCTCCCGGCCACCGCGGAGGTCGTCACCGAGTTCATCGCGCTGGCCGAAGCCGCGCCGGAGGAGCTCTCGACCATCGCCAACGTCATGCCGGCGCCGCCGATGCCGTTCGTGCCGGAAGAGCACCACGGCAAGCTCGTCCTGCTGGCGTTCATGTGTTCCGCGGGCGAGACCGAAGCTGGAGAGCGCGCGCTGGCGCCCTTCCGAGCCCTGGCCGCGCCGATCGCGGACATGGTGCGGCCCATCAAGTACCCGGAGATCTATCCGCCGGAGGACGAGTCGTACCACCCCACTGCGGTGACGCACACGATGTTCATCGACGCCGTCGATCATGGCGTCGCCGAGACGATCATGAAGCACCTCGAGGCCTCCGACGCGAGCATGCGAGTGGCCCAGCTCCGGGTGCTCGGCGGGGCGATGGCCCGGGTCCCGGCCGACGCGACAGCCTTCGCCCACCGCGCCAGCAAGATTATGGTCAACGTGGCCTCGTTCTACGAGGGGCCCGAGGACAAGGTGGTGCGCCAGTCGTGGGTCGACGACCTCGCGGGGGCGCTGCGGCAGCGCGACAACGGCGCGTACGTCAACTTCCTGGTCGACGAGGGCCAGGCCCGGGTCCGGGAGGCCTACCCCGGTCCCACGTGGGATCGCCTCGCGGCCATCAAGGCCCGATACGACCCCACGAACCTGTTCCGGCTCAACCAGAACATCCCACCCGCGGCCGGCGAGGACGGAAACGGATGACCCGCTGGGTCTTGGCCGACATCTCGATATCGCTCGGCGGCTTCTCGTTACCGGGCCCGGCGAGTCCGCTGATTCTCTCGCTCAAAGGCGTCCGACGAGGAGCCGGTACCTGCCGCTTGAAAACCAGGATGTGACCTGGAGGTAATAGATCCCGCTCTTCCCGGCTCTGAAGGCCAGCCCCTCCGGCTTCCCCTTTCCCCGAGTGCCAGCCTCCTGCAACCAGCGGCATGGCCCAACCCAGTCACAGCCAGGCTCCACTTGCCAGATCTGGACGGTTCCGGGCTTCCACACGTAGAGGTCGTAGTCGTGTCTCGCAGGAACGTCCAGGACCACCCCATAGTGAAAGCCCCGCCTCAGTCTGACCCTGAACACATCGTTGACGTTTGAGGGGTACGAGACCCTACCCCGAGCGATTCTCGAGATGGGGGCCGCGCCCGCGATGTTCCCCATGCTCGGTCGAACGCTCGTCGTTGGGCTCGCGGCCAGCGCCGTTGCTGCATTGACGCGGCCGCTGGTCGCCGTCCACCCACCCGCCAGATCGGCTGGATGATCGACTGCATTCAGGACGGCGTTCCGCAGCTGCAGGACGCTGTACTCAGGGTGCACCGACCTCACGAGCCCAGCCACCCCGGCGACCATGGGCGCGGAGAACGAGGTACCGTTCACGACCGCGTGGCCGCCGGGCGGCGATGTCGTCAGGATGTCCACACCCGGGGCCGCCAGATCGACCGAGTCGTGACCGAAGTTGGTGAAGAAGCACGGGTTGGCCTTCTGCAGCTGGATGGCGCAGCCCGTCGCGTGTCCGTATTGGTCCTGGTCGTTGCTCGCGGCAACGGAGAGGATGCCTGGGATGTCATATGAAGCTGGGAACAGGGGCGCGTCGGCAAGCTTCGAGTAGCTGACGTCGGGGATCGCCATGTCGTTGTTGCCTGCCTCGTTCCCAGCCGCCACGACAGACAGGACTCCGGCTCTGTAGACCGCCAGGTAGGCGAGCCACTCGGGTGCAAGGAAGACGTCAGCAGATGTGAAGCTTGCGTTGATGATATCCGCGTCGTTGTCGATCGCGTAGGCGATCGCATTCAGCTCCTGTCCGAGGTTGCGGGCGCGAAGGATCATGAGGCCGCATTCCGGACAGACCCCGCTTCCGTCGATCGCGTTGTTCATCGTGGCCGCGATGACGCCTGCGACCTCTGTCCCGTGACCCACGGAATCCTGAGGGAGGTTGTCGTCCTCGATGAAGTCCCATCCGTACGTGTCATCCACGTACCCATTGCCATCATCGTCAAGCGCGTTGCCTGGTATCTCATCCACGTTGGACCAGAGACTCATCAAGAGGTCGGGGTGGGTGGCTTCGATCCCGCTGTCGATGATTGCGATGACTGTCTCGGATGACCCGGTCGTGGTCGACCACGCATCGGACGCGTCGATGTCAGCCTCGCTCAGACCCTGGACCGTGGCCGGGGGCGGATCGGCGATCTGATGCGGCTGTCCGTCGTTCCTCAGTCCCCATTGTTCTGTGAAGAGTGGATCTGTCGGCACCACTTGGTCTCGATGCGTGAGCAGGTTCGGGACGGCCCACGCGACGGAGGGGTCCCGCTCGTAGGCCTTCATCGATCGAACAACATCCAGGCTGGGAGGGATGCTCACGAGGGTCGCGCCGAATCGGGGGATGCGGTCGACTACCCTGGCGCTGGTCCTTCGCAGGAGACCAGATCGATCCCTCTCTGTGGCTGTCGGCTTGAAGCCGACGATGAGTTGACCCTTCACGTAGGAGGAAGATCCGTGCTCGTTCGAGCGCTTCGGCTGTTCGATGTTGTTGACCGACTGGGCTGGCTCGTGCCTCGGCTGCGCGAGAACGGGCTGTGTGACCAGCGAGCTTGCCACCATCGCGGCCAGGGTCATCCTGGCGGCTGCAGATCCCACGCCTCCCCCAAGACTGCAAAACTCACAAGGAGATTGACATAGGTTGATCCGACGGACAAGTGGAGCGAGACGGATCGATACCCTCGCAACGGCTACCAGCGCTCGCGGTGGACGACGTCGTCGAACACTCGGCGTTTGGGCCGGTTGATCGGTTTCAGCGGCCGGCCGGCCGGATAGCCCAGCGCGACGAGGATGGCCACCTCCCGGTCCTCGGGGAGCCCGAGGATCCGGCGGGCCAGCGCCTGATCGCCGACGGAGGCGTGGCCACTCCCGATCCCGAGGTCCGCGGCGGCGAGCATGATCGACATCGTGGCCTGCCCGGCGTCGTACCAGAACGTGTCCCGCTCGTCCCGGTCCTTGGAGACTGGGGTGACGAGGGCGACGG
>JBOGVG010000158.1:0-6215 GCA_050692435.1 Actinomycetota bacterium | reverse complement strand
GCGGCGGCCGCCCGCCATCGCGTCGCTCCCGGCACGAGCCCCGAGGAGTCGGATCCCCGTTAGAGGCGGAGCGGGTCCACGGCATACGTGGACAGAAGCGCCCCCTCGATCCTTCGCACGGGGAGTAGTTGACGCGTGGGATAGCTGTAGCGATCAGACAGCTCGACGTGTCCGTCGCACAGCGGCACCAGCCGGCCTCCCCGGAGCACCGCGACCGTGTCCGCGGAAGAACGCTCCGGTCCCCACTGCCAAAAGCAGAGGTGGCAAACCAACATGAGGCGCTGCGGGTACGCCAAGGCAGCCCGGTAGCCATGCTCGTGCTCGACGACCCGGCCCCACAGGGCCACGGTGCCGAATACGGCCGGGTTCCGGGCCCGGCGCAGCACGTCCAAAGACCGCGTCGCGTGGAGCCCGCACGTACAATCGAACCCGGGGACATGATGCCTGCCGTGGCGGGAGCAGGTTGCCCGGGCGGGCTCGAACGGTGGCCAGGGCCTGAGGCGTCCCGCGATGGGCCGGAGCCGGACCTCCGCGCCGCGCCTCCTCGCGTACAGCGTCCAGACCCGCCACCCGGCGACGGGCTCCGCGACGGTCTGGCTCTCGGCGCGGAGGTCGGTCTCGAGGAGCATCCTGCTCACATGCTGGGTTCGGCGGGCTCACCCTCGGTGCCGGGTTCGGCGGGCTCACTCTCCTGGTCCGGTTCGGGAACGAACCGAGGCTCCGGTTCGGGAAGCACCTCCGGCACCGGCAGCGAGACCGGCTCCACCTCGAACACCCGCTCCGGCCGTCCGATGTTCATGCCTGCCCCTTCGGCCGCTCCGTTCTGCGTTCCTCGCCCAGCCTAGCGCCGACCCACGGTGGTTGGAAGCCCCCGGATCAAGCCTTCACCAGCTTGAAGATGCGCGTCGAGTCGCTGAAGTAGATCGTGGCACCTGGTCCCGCCTCCATCGAGAACACCGCGCTGGAGTGCGTGAAGACGACCCGCTGCCCCGTCACGCCGGTCCGTTCGGCGTTCAGCGTCACCGCCCGGATCTCTCCCGTGTTGAACGCGCCGAAGAAGAGCTTCCCGCTGTTCCCGGACCCCAGTCCGCACCGCGCGCAGAACGCGATTCCGGTGGGCGCGATGGTCGGCGTGTACCAAAGCTCGGGGAGCACCGGGTTCGGCCCATCCTGGTTCGTGTTCTGCGGCGCCGTTCCGCTGCACGTCTGGTTCGGTCCCCACCCGAAGTTCGCGTCCTCCCGGATGCGGTTCAGCTCGTCGTTGCAGGCCGGCCCGTTCTCGGTCTCCCACAGGTGGCCCTTCTCCGGGTCGAAGGCGAAGCCGAAGGAGTTGCGGATCCCGTAGGCGAAGATCCGGCTGTTCGCGATGGGGTTGTCTGAGGGGACGCCGCCGTCCGGCCTCATCCGCAGGATCTTGCCGCGGTCGTTGTTGGTGGTGTCCTGGGCGTTCGAAGGGTCATGACCTTCGCCGACGATCGCGTAGAGCTTGCCGTCGGGCCCGAACAGGAGCCGGCCGCCGTTGTGGTACGGGCTCGACGAGGCCGGCGAGGTGAAGATGAGCCTTCGCTTCGTGCCCTTCCCGTCGGAGTCGGTGAGGCGAAGGATCTGGTTGCGGAGGGTCCCGCTCACCGACCTCGTGGCGTAGACGTACACAAATGGCTTGGTGGGGTACGCGGGATGGAGCGCTACGCCGAGCATCCCCCGCTCGCCCTCGGCCTTCACCCCGGGCACGTCGTAGAAGAGACTGTTCGAGCCGGTGTCGAGGTCGTGGATCCGGATCTCGCCGGTTGCCTTTTCCACGTACCAGATCTGGTTGCCCGGCCCGAACGTGAAGGCCACGGCACCGTTCAGCCCCCCCACCACCCGCCTGGCCTTGATGGTGGCGACCGCCGGGGCGTGGGTGAGGGGCGGACCAAGCAGGGTCACACACGCCACCGCCGCTGCGAGGATCCCGCGCAGGGCCGACCGTCTCCTTGATCGTGCCGATCGAGCCATCCCTTCCCTCCTCTACAGTGGCACCGCATGACCACTTCGATCTTCGGCAGCGTTGTCCATCGGACCGAAGATCCCCGCTTCTTGGCGGGGCAGGGACGCTACGTCGACAACATCCCGGTCGAAGGGGCGCTTCGAGCTTCCTTCGTCCGCTCCATGATGGCGCATGCACGGATCTCCGACATCGACGCGACCGCGGCGGGCGCGATGCCGGGGGTCGTGGCAGTGTTGACCGCCGCCCACCTCCGCCTCAGGCCCCAGCCGCCGTCGGGCAGCGTGGAGGGCCCGTTCGATCGTCCCATCCTGGCCAGCGATGTCGTCCGGTTCGTGGGGGAGCCGATCCTCGTGGTGCTGGCTGAGACCACTGCCCAGGCCATGGACGCTGCCGAGGTGGTCGCCGTTCAGTACGAGCCCCTTTCCCCGGTGATCGGGGCGGAGGCGGCGCTTGCCGAGGACGCGCCGCTCCTCTTCCCGGAGGCCGGGACGAACGTCGCCGAAGCGTTCGACTCAGACTGGGACGAGGACGTGCTCTCGGAGGCGGAGGTGGTGGTGCGGGGCCGCGTGGTGAATCAGCGCGTCGCCCCGGTCCCTATGGAGACGAATGCGATGCTCGCCGTGCCGGACGAGAGGGGCGGGCTCACCGTCTGGGTCTCGACCCAGATCCCCTTCGACGTACGGAACGACCTCGCGGAGTGGCTCGGCCTGGAGAAGAGCCGCGTCCGGGCGATCGCGCCCGACGTTGGCGGCGGCTTCGGGGCGAAGCTCACGATCTACCCCGAGTACCTGGTGTGCGCGGCCGCGGCACTGCGCGTGGGACGTCCGGTCCGGTGGATGGAGACACGCTCCGAGAGCATGCTGAACATGACCCACGGCCGGGCCCAGATGAACCGGTTCGAACTGGGGGCCACGCACGAGGGCGTCGTCGTGGGGCTCCGCGTCGACATCGTGGCCGATATGGGTGCGTATCCCATCGCGACCTTCCTCCCCGCCACGACGCAGACGATGCTCTCCGGCGTATACCGGATTCCCCGGATCGCCTGCCGAGGCCGGTCCGTGGTTACGAACACGACACCGGTCGCCCCCTATCGCGGCGCCGGGCGGCCCGAGGCCACGGCTCTCCTGGAGCGGGCGGTGGACCTGCTCGCCGCCGAGCTGGGGATGGATCCCGCTGAGGTCCGCCGACGAAACCTGATCCCGGCCGACGCCTTCCCCCACAAGACGGCGGCGGGGGCGACCTACGACGTCGGAGACTACGAACGGGCCCTCGACGAGGCCCTCCGGCTGAGCGGGTACGAGGACCTTCGCAAGGAACAGGCTGAGCGACGGGCCCGGGGTGATCGGCTCCAGCTGGGGATCGGCGTCGGCACCTACGTCGAGGTCACCGGGTTCGCCCGCGAGTTCGGCTCGGTGGAGGTCCACCCCGACGGGACGGCCACCGTGATGACGGGCATCTCCCCACACGGGCAAGGCCACGAGACCTCGCTCGCGCAGATCGCCTCGGGGAAACTGGGTATCCCGTTCGGGACGGTCCGCGTGGTCCACTCCGACACCGGCATCGTCCCGAGCGGCGAGGGGACGTTCGGCTCTCGCTCGCTCCAGATCGGGGGTTCGGCGGTGTGGAGCGCGGGCGAGGAGGTGCTGGCCAAGGCAAAGCGCGTGGCCGCGGCCGTGCTCGAGGTGGCCGAAGCCGACGTCGTGCAACACGAGGATGGCCGGATCGGGGTGGCCGGTGCGCCCGACCGGGCGCTCACGTGGGCGGAGCTCGCGGCCGCGGCGGCCGATCCGGCTCGGCTGCCCGAGGGCCCTGAGCGGGGGCTCTCGGCCTCAGTGAGGTTCAGGCAGAAGGGATCCACGTTCCCGTTCGGCGCGCACGTCGCCGTGGTCGAGGTGGACCTGGAGACCGGTGATGCCCGCCCCATCCGGCACGTCGCGGTGGACGACTGCGGCCGGATCCTGAACCCCATGCTTGTCGAGGGCCAGGTCCACGGGGGGCTGGCCCAGGGCATCGCCCAGGCCCTGTACGAGGAGGTCGAGTACGACCAACACGGCACGCCGCTCACCGGCAACCTGACGGGGTACCTGATCCCCGGCCCCCCGGAGCTGCCGGGGTTCGTCACGTCGCACACGGAGACCCCTACCCCGCTGAACCCCCTGGGGGCAAAGGGCATCGGCGAGTCGGGAACGATCGGCTCCACCGCGGCCGTCCAAAGCGCCGTCATCGACGCCCTGTCCCACCTGGGGGTTCGCCACATCGACATGCCGCTCTCGCCCGAACGGGTGTGGAAGGAGATCCGAGAAGCGGCCTCCGGCCCTCAGCATTAGCTCGCTCGGACTACGACCCACTCCAGAACTGACCCCCTTCCAGCCGAAAACGAATGCAGGACCGTGACGCTGAAACACTCCAACCGTGGGGCGGCCATGCCCGCCATCCTTGCGCTCGGGATCTTCATCGGAGCGAGCCTCGCCCTGTCCAACCCGCTTGGCTCCCGGATGGGATCGCCGGCCCCCCCGCATATCGTGGAAGCAGGTCCGGCGCCCACCCCGGGAGGTGGATCCGGGGAGGCCGGTACGGGGAGCTGCCCCGCATCGGCGCGGTCTCTCGATGTCGTTAACCAGGGGTACCCGCGAGCGATCGACACGGTTCCCGAGCGCTGCGAACGGAACCCGAAAGAGGAGTGGAACGCCGGCCAGGCGTCGCAGGCGAGCGGGAACGGCATCGGTGTCGGGGGACGCGAGGGCCACGACGAGGGCGGAGGCCCGTCTGACCAGAGCGATGAGCCGAGCCACGAGGGGTCAGAGGGCGCCGAGCCCGGAGACGAGGGGTCAGAGGGCGCCGGGCCCGGAGACGAGGGGTCAGAGGGCGCCGAGCCGAGCCACCAGGGGTCAGAGGGCGCCGAGCCCGGAGACGACGAGTCCGAAGACCATGGCAACTCTGGTCACGGGGACCACGACCCCAACGGGAACGCCTACGGCCACTTCGACGGCAAGGGGAACAACAGCTAACGGCGGTCCCAGCCCTCGGTGACCGGTTCGCCCGTCTGAGCCAAGCGCTCGATCAGATCTGCCGCCTTGACCGTGCCCGGGTTGGCCTGGAGCCGGGCCGACGTGCGGGACAGCTGCGACTTCAGCCCCTCGTTCGAGAGCAGCCAGTCGGTGGCGCCGGTGAGCTGATCGTCCTCGAACTCGTAGGTCGGCAGGCGGACTCCGAGCCCGAGCTCGTCCACCCGCTGGGCGTTGTCGTACTGATCCCAGAACAGTGGCAGCACGATCATGGGCTTGCCGAAGTACCAGCTCTCGACGACCGTGTTGTTCCCGCCGTGGGTGATGACCACGTCCACCTGGGGCAGGATTGCCGGCTGCGGTAGGAACTCGGCGCCGACCATATTGTCCGCGAGCGTGATGAGGTCGTGCTGCGGACCCTTGCTGACGATGTATCGGTGGCGGGTCTTGGCCAGCACGTCGATCAGATGCTGCATGAGCTCCACGTCGGCCGAGCCCAGGGACCCGAGCGAGACGTAGATCAATGCGCCGTCGTCGCCGAGTTCCCGGTGCTCGTCGTAGGACTCGTGGATCTCGCGCACCGACGCGTCGAGCCGATGCACCGTGGCGGGGAGCGGGTCGCGGCGCGCGTAGTCGGCCTCCACAGGGTAGACGTACAGGTTGAGGAACGGAGACTCCCAGATGTAGTCGCGGGACCCGGGGAGAGCCGGGCCCCCATGGTCCTGAAGCCACGCGCCGAACTCCGCCACCTGGTGGCCGAGAACCCGGTCGTACTCGTCCCAGAACCCGTCCCACCCGGCGCGGTCATTCGCGGGATAGCCGGAGAAGACCGGCGGGACGTCCGGGTCCTTCCACTCCAGGGGGTTGCACGACGTGATCCGGGCCCAGGGCCGTCCGGACGCGGAGACGGCGGCGAACGCCACTACGTTGTCCTCCACGATCGCGTCCGGCCGTAGTTCGTCGAAGATCTCGGTCAGGCGGTCGTTCGCGAACGCTGCGCCGTCGATCAGGGCCTGCCAGGTCGGCTTGAGGAATGTCTCGAGCTGTTCGATCGTCGGCTTGCGGAACTCCGGGGCGGTGTCACGGATGAAGTCCATCCAGAACTGGCCGGGGTCCTCCTCGTCCGCCGGCGGCGGCTGGAGGCGCATCAGGGCCTCCTCGAACCCCCTGGCCTCCAGGGTCCCCGCGAAGGACTCCTCCGCGATGAATACGACCCGATGGCC
>JBOGVG010000157.1:0-1933 GCA_050692435.1 Actinomycetota bacterium | reverse complement strand
TCGGACGGGTCCGGGAGGTGCAGTCGGTGGAGGATGCCCCAGCGTCCGAACCCCTCGATCGACTGCTCGCGTCGGTCAACCGCCCGGATGCTCTCGAAGCGGATGACCCCGTTCGGCCCGCCCAGCGCCTCCGTCCCCCTGGCCAGCAGCCAGAGCGCGAGCGATCCGACGGCAAGGTAGGCGATCGTGCGGGCGTCCCGGCCATAGAGCAGTCCGAGAAGGGCGAGGAGCCCGAGCATGCCGGCCGTCACCCGAAGGAGGAGCCCGTGGGGGGTCCTGAGCTGGTAGACCAGCCGTGTCTCGGTCACCCCGACGACCCCTTCGGCCTCCGGAAGGTCCCCCAAACCGCCCGCCCCCCGCACCGGAAGCTGCCTCGCCAGGCAGTGGGTCACGAGCAGGAGCCGCTCGTGGGGCCACCGGAAGGCGACGAAGCGGGCCAGGCTCTGTCGGATCTCGTGGTCTCCGTGGCGAAGGAACGACATGTAGAAGACCTCGGCCCCAGGTCGGTCTTCCTTTACCCCCGCTCGAAGTACCGGACGAGCTCCCAGTCGGTGACGGTGTTGTTGTCGAAGGTGATCTGCTCTTGGCGCGCCGTGTTGAGGAGGTGCTCGAAGACGAAGTCGCCGAACGCCTCCCGAGCCACCTCGCTCGTCTCGAAGGCGTCGATGGCCTCGTGGAGCGAGGACGGGACCCGCGGCACGTCCTTGGCTTCGTAGGCGTTGCCCTGGAACACCGGCGGACACTCGATCTTGTTCTTGATCCCGTACAGGCCCCCGGCGATGGTCGCCGCGTACCCGAGGTAGGGGTTCACGTCGGCCCCGGGGATACGGTTCTCCACCCGGTAGCTGGAGCGGTGCCCCACCACCCGAAAGCCGCACGTCCGGTTGTCGTGGCTCCACACGATGGCGGTGGGCGCCCACGATCCGAGCTGGTACCGCTTGTAGGAGTTCACGAACGGCGCGAACATCCAGGCCATCTCGTACGCCGTCGCCATGAGCCCGCCCAAGAAGTAGCGGAACGTCTCCGACATGTGGTGCGGGTCCGATTCATCCCACATCAGGGATTCAGAGCCGTCCTCGCTCCACGCGCTGGAGTGGACGTGGCAGGACGAGCCGGCCTCGGCCATCGTCCACTTCGCCATGAACGTTAGGGCGGCCCCGTTCAGGGCCGCGATCTCCTTCACGCCGTGCTTGTACAACGCATGGCGGTCGGCCGTTTCCAGCGCGTCCGCGTACACGAGGTTGATCTCGTGCTGGCCCCGCCCGAACTCACCTTTCGAGAACTCCACGGGGATCCCGGCGCCCACCATCCCGTTTCGGATCTGCCGGATCAGCCACTCGTCCTTGGTGGTCTGGAGCATGTGGTAGTCCATGATGTAGGTGGACGACGGGTGGAGGTCCCCGTACCCCTTGCCCGCGGCCTCCTCGAAGGACTCCTTGAACAGGTAGAACTCGAGCTCGGAGCCGCTCTTGAAGGTGAGACCGGCCTCTGTGGCCCGCTCGATCTGGCGCTTCAGGACCTGGCGGGGGGCCACCTCGACCGGCTCGTCGGTCTCCTCGTCGGCGATGTCGCAGATGACCATGGCCGTCTTGTCGATCCACGGGACCAGCCGGAGGGTGGAGATGTCGGGGACCAACTTGAAGTCGCCGTAGCCGGTCTCCCAGCTCGCGTAGCGGTAGCCGGGGAGGGGCTCCATCTCCATGTCGATGGCGAGGAGGTAGAGGCAGGCATGCAGGCCCTCCTCGCCCAGGACGTCCTCCAGGAAGAAATGGGGAAGGATCCGCTTGCCCACGAACCGGCCCTGAAGGTCCGTGAACATGCAAAGGACCGTGTCGATCTCCCCGTCGTGCGCCATCTTCTCGAGGGTCTTCACGTCGAGATTGCCAGGCACCTTCACCACCCCCTTCTGCGACGGAGCCTATCCCGGGAACGT
>JBOGVG010000156.1:0-20192 GCA_050692435.1 Actinomycetota bacterium | reverse complement strand
CCCCCGTCCCCGTCTGCTCGCCGATCTGGTTCGACGGCGTGGCCCTCATCTGGGACCAGGCTGCGGGGCCAGCCGTGTCGGCCCTCCTGGCGACGAGCGCCGACGGCCGGTCCTACGGCAGAGGGGTGTTCGTGGATGCGGAAGGGGGCGCGGATCCCGCAACGCCCGAGTACCGCGCTTCCCGGCAGGGCTCCTCCTACCTGTGGACCGGAGGCTCCCGGTGCGTCCGGTTCTCGATGGCGCTCCCGAACGGCGCCAGGATCTCGAACGTCCGCGTCCTGTTCATCAACAGCTCGGGCACCCCGGCCGGCCCCGGCACCGGTCCGATGGACGCGGGCCCGGTGGCGGTGGGGGCGCCGGCCGGTCCGTTCGCCCCATCGCCTGCGGAGGCCCTGACCCGCCGGCCCCGGATCATCACCCGCGACCAGTGGGGCGCCGACCCTAGGCTGATGAACTGCACGCCGCTCGTGGCGGACGTCTTGAAGATGGGGTTCGTCCACCACACCGCCGGGACGAACTCGTACTCGCGCGAGCAGGCCGACGACGTGGTCCGCGGCGTCTACGCCTACCACACCAACGGCCGCGGTTGGTGTGACATCGGCTACAACTTCCTGGTCGACCGGTTCGGCGACGTGTTCGAGGGCCGTTCGGGAGGCGTCACCAGCAACGTGATCGGCGCGGCTCAGATGGGGTTCAACTCCGGGGCGTTCTCGGTGTCGGTGATGGGGAACTTCGACGGCGCGCCGCCACCCCAGGCCGCCCTGCGCGTGCTGGAGCGCGTGCTGGCGCGGCGCCTCGATGTGGGACACGTGAACCCGGCAGCCCGAACCGTGATGGTCTCGGCCGGCGGCGGCACCACGAAGTACGCGGCCGGCGTCGCGGTGAGGCTCCGCACGATCTCCGGCCACCGCGACACCGGGATCACGGCATGCCCGGGTCGGTTCTTGTACGCGCTGCTGCCGCGGATCCGCTCCAACGTCGCCGCCATGGGCCTGCCGAAGATCTACAAGCCCAACCTGTCCACGACGTCCGTCGTAATCGGCCAGCCCGCCGACGTCCGGATCCGGGCGAAGGGGTCGACGTCGATGACGTGGACCGTCACCATCATGGATCCGGCCGGAGGCGTGTTCGCCGCGTTCCCGACGCTCGGCGGGCAAGCCATCGACGTGCTGTGGCCGGCGGGGGATCCGGCCACCCAGCCCACCGTCCTCGGCGACTACCAGGTGGTGATCTCGGCCACGGACGCGGAGGGCGCAGTGGCCAGGCCCGCCTCCCTCACGCTGAGTGTCCTGCCGGTGCCCTCGCCGTCACCCTCCCCCACCCCGAGCCCATCCCCCTCGCCGACCACCTCGCCCTCCCCCTGAGCGACCGGCGACGAGGGCGTCGTTAGGAGCCGTCGCGCCTCTCGGCAAGGACCCCCAGCGCCATGGCGGGATCGTTTGAGGCAACCGCGTCCACGTCCCAGTCGAACAGCATGCGGACCGTGGCGGGGTCGTCCACTGTCCACGTGCCGACGCGCACGCCAGCTTCGTGCGCCCGCGACACGAACCCGGGTCCCGCAGCGATCAGCCCGCGATGGCCCGGGAGGACGAACTCGTGCCGAGCTTTCACCGCGAGCGCCAGGGCGGAGTCGGGATCGACCGCGTCGGTGACCAGGAAGCCCGTAGCGATGCCGGAGGCGATCCGTTTCGAGGCGGCGATGGACCTGGGGTTGAACGAGAGCACCAGGACCGGGCCCCGGAAGCTCGTTGCCTCGATCTCGGACAGGGCGGCCTCGGCGACGGCCTCCCGCTCCTCGTCGTAGGCAGGCTCTCCCGGGATGTTCTTGATCTCCAGGGCCAGGCCCCCTCGTCCGCTCACCAGCTCCAGCACCTCCCGCAGCTCGGGGATCCGCTCGGGGCGCTCGGCGGTGCCGGCGTTGAACTTCTGGAGTTGCTCGAGGGTCAACTGGTGGACCAGGCCGGACCCGTCGGTCGTCCGGGACACGTCGGGATCGTGGAGCACCACCGGGACCCCGTCCGCGGACGGGCGGACGTCCAGCTCCACGAGGGGCGCCCCGAGGTCCAGGGCGGCCCGGAACGATGCCAGTGTGTTCTCGGGGAGGGTGGAGGAGGCCCCGCGGTGCGCCACCACCAGCGGGAAGGCATCCGGGTCGAAGTCGTGGTCCGCCATTGCGTGTGGAAAACCCGCCGGAGTATAGTCGGCGCCGCTCGGCCCCTCGCCCGCTGGGGTTCGCTGGAACCGCAGGTCAGAGGGGTGGGGCGTGGACTGGGCGCGGCGGGCCAGGTGCATAGGGGTCGATCCCGACCTGTTCTTCCCCACGGGGACCACGGGGCCGGCCGTTGCTCAGGTCGAGTCGGCTAAGGCCGTCTGCGCCATGTGTCCCGTGCGGGTCCAGTGCCTGGAGTGGGCGCTGGCCACCGGGCAGGACTCCGGGGTGTGGGGCGGGCTGTCCGAGGAGGAGCGCCGCGTCATGAGAAGGACCCGGCGCGGGGAGGTCGCGGCCCTGGGTTGACCGACCCGTGCCCCGGCCGGCCGTTCAGACCCGGCTGGCCGGGCAGAGGTGGCTCACCGGGCAGATCTCGCACTTCGGTTTCCGCGCCACGCATATGGCCCGCCCGTGGTCGATCAGGACGTAGGTGAACGGGAACCACCGCTGCCTCGGAATCAGGCGCATGAGGTCCCGCTCGATCTTGTCCGGATCCTTCTCCCTGCTGAACCCCAAGCGGTCGGCCAGCCGGCGCACGTGCGTGTCGACCGCGATGCCCTCGACCTTGTTGAAGGCGTTGCCGAGCACGATGTTCGCGGTCTTACGGGCCACCCCCGGCAGCGTGAGCAGATCGTCCATGGTGTCGGGGACCTCGCCCCCGTACACCTCCACGATCCGACGGCACGCGCCCCGGATCGACTTCGTCTTCTGGTTGAAGAAGCCGGTTGGCTTGATATCGGCGGCGAGCTCGGACTCCGGGACCCTCAGGTAGTCCTCAGCCGTCCGGTACTTGTCGAACAGGGTCTTCGTGACCTGGTTGACCCGCTCGTCGGTGCATTGAGCCGACAGTATCGTCGCCACCAGCATCTCGAGCGGGTTCGAGAAGTGCAGAGCCACCTTGGCGTCGGGGTAGGACTCGGAGAGGATCCGGACGATCTCCGGGGCGCGCTCTTCGGCGGGGCTGGCGCGATCGAGTCCCTTCGACGCCTCCTTCGGCATGGACCCTCCCCCTCAGGCTAGCGGATGCCAGATCCGCGTCTCCCACTCGAGCCCCTGCGTTCCGGCGTCCGCCTGGAAGGCGTCGCCCAGCTTGTTCGAGGACTCCATCATCGCGTCGTGGGACTCCCACTCGGCCATCATGGTGAGCTCGTTCGGGTCCGACTCGCTCTGGTAGAGCCGCTGATCTCCCGCCCCATCCTGCTCGAACATGTCCCGCCACTTCTCGTACGCCGCCTTGAACTGATCCACGTTGGGCACCGTTACGCGGAACTGCACCAGTACCATCGCCGTCCCCTCCCTTCCCGCCGAGCACGTCGATTCGTTCCTACACCGGTTCGACCGCCCTTCGAAGGGGGAGGGAGAACGACGAACCGGCCAGGTGATCCTGCCAGGTGCCGTCGATCAGCGTGTGGGCCGATCCCGAGCCGAGCACCGACCAGCGCGATCCATCCCCCACCGCGGCCGTGTTCTCGTCGAGCGCCAGCACCCGCCATCCGTCCGGCACCCACGAGCTGAGGTACTGGCGGGCCCCAGGGACCCAGTTGTCGAGCATGTCCCAGTGCGGCCCGAACGCCACCTCCCGGAACAGGCCGAGCCCTGGCTTGAACAGCTCCTCGCTCATCTCGTTCACGTCGCTGTCGTAGGTGATCTCCTGGAGACACGCCATGCCGGCGCTGCACCCCGCGTAGGCCAGCCCGCGATCGAGCCGCTCCACAAGGGCAGACCAGAACGGCGTGCCTCGCAGCGTGGCCGAGAGGTACGCGGGGTTCCCTCCAGAGAAGAACACCACCGACGCCCGGTCCAGGATGGGGAGGAGGTCCTTCCGGGAAGCGTCCTCCCTGGTCTTGAGCGGCACCACCTCGGCGGGAACCCCCAACCGGCCGTAATGCGCGAGTCCCTTGTCCCCCCATGAATCGAAGACGTCGTCGCCTTCGGCCGCACTGGCCGTGGGCACGATCACGACCAGCCCGTCGCCGGCGCCCGCCCGCGCGAGCAGCCACCGGTCGACCGCCTCCGCCCACGGGTCGAACTCGCCCGCTCCCATGAGCCCGATGGTGAGCCCGGTCACGCGGCCCCCGTCCGCAGCGAATCGGGACGGAGCTCGGCATCGAGGCCGCCCCCCAGCTCGGCCGCCACGTCGAGCATGGCGTCCACGTCCTCGGCCTCCGTCCGGAAGTTCACGATGCAGGCCCGAAGCACGAACCGGCCGGAGAGAACGGCGTTGGAGAAGAACACCCGGCCGTCCTGCTGGACTTCGGTCATCAAGCGCTCGTTCAGGCGGTCCAGGTACTCCTCGCGCCCCTTCCCGTCGGGCAGGTCCGGCGGCACGTACCGGAAGCAGCAGATCGACAGCACCACGGGGCAGGCCGGCTCGAACTCGGGGCGCTCACGCACGCGGGCCTCCATATAGCGGGCCAGGGCGACGTCGTGCGATATGCGCTCGGCGTACGCCCTTCTGCCGTGGGCGAGCAGGGAAACCCACACCTTGAACGCCTGGAACCCCCGGGAGAACTGCGGGCCGAGCTGATGGCCATCGAGCCCCCGGCCGGTACGTTCCTTGTCCTGGTGCACGTAGGTGGTCTCCACCGCGAACGAGTCGGCGAGGTCTTGGAGGTCCCCGAACAGGACGCACCCTCCGGAGTGCGGCGTATACAGCCACTTGTGGGGGTCGAAGGCTATGGAGTCGGCCCGTTCGATGCCGGCGAACATCGGGCGGAGGTCCTCGGCGAACGCCGCCGGCCCTCCATAAGCCGCGTCGACCTGGAACCACAGGTCCTCGCCGTCGCACACGTCCGCCAGGTCGGTCAGGGGGTCGATGGCGCCGGTGGCCACCGTGCCCGCCGACGCCACCAGGGCGAAGGGCCGCACGCCGGCGCCCCGGTCCCGCCGGATGGCCTCCCGGAGCAGGTCCACGCGGATCCGGTATCCGTCGTCAACCGGGATCTGTCGTACGGCCTCCGTCCCGAGGCCCAGCATGTCCGCCCCCCGGGAGCTCACCACATGGGTCTCGACGGACATGTACAACGCGAGGGGTGGGCCGGCGGCCACGCCATTCGTCCGCACGTCCCACCCGGCCTTCCGGTCCCGCGCCACCTTGAGCGCGACGAAGTTGGCCATCGCGCCGCCGGATACGAGAATCCCGCCGGCCGTTGGAGGCAGCCCGAACTGCGAGGCAAACCATCGCATGAGGTGCAGCTCGATCTCGGACGCCGAGGGCGACAGCATCCATCCGCCGAGGTTCATGTTGAGACCGGCTGCCAGCAGGTCGGCGGCGGCCCCTGGCACCGTCCCGGCGCCCGTGATGTACCCAGCGAACCGGGGATGCCCCGGGTACATCGACCAGTCAAACACCACCTCGCGCAGGTAGTCGAAGAGCCGCTCCTCGGGCATGGGCTCCTCGGGCACGGGGATGGCCACCGCCTCGCGCACGTCCCGCGCGGCGCGCCCGTGTGTGATCGGGAGGTCCCGCAGCCTCCCCAGGAACTCCTCCCACAGGGAGGCAGTCCGGTCGGCGAACGCCCGGGCCCGCGCGGGGCCCCAGTCCAGGTCCGGGACCGGGTCCGGGCGAACGCTCATCCCTTTGCCGCCACCAACCGGAAGCACTCGACGGCCATGGCCCCCCGAAGGCCGTCCGCGCCGAACACGTGGACCATCCCCTCAACCTGGCTCACGTGCTCCTGGATGGCCCGGAGCTTCAGGTCCAGGATGTCGGGCGGCAGTTCGTAATCGATGCTGAGCCGTTCCCTCCGGGTGACGGGCGGGGTTCCGGGCCGGAAGATGTTGAACGGCTCGAGCTTCGGGAGCCACTCCTCCGCCCACTCCGGCGGGTAGGTCGCGTAGTGGAGCATCGCGCCGGTCTTCGCGACCTCGTGGAAGGCCTCGGTCGTCCACCGACACACGGACTTGTGTGCCGCATGGTCGGTCATCCCGTCCGGCCCGAAGGTGAGTACGGTATCCGGCTGGACCTCCTCGAGGATGGCCCGGACCTTGCCGGCCCCCGCCTCGGGCAACGCGGTGTCCATGTCGATGTCCGGCAGGTCGAGCCAGTGGTGCTCGGTGACCCCCAGGATGGCGAACCCCCGCATCAGTTCCTGCTCACGCACGTCGCCCATGGTCGCCGAGGGCCACCGCCCCTCGTCCAGCGAGCCACCCTCCCCGCGCGTCGCGGTCACGCAGACCACGCGCGAGCCGGCTCGAACGGCCCGAGCCATCAGCCCGGCCGTGAGGTAGGTCTCATCGTCCGGGTGGGCCCACACACCGAGTATGGTCCCGAGCTCGTCCACGGCGGGCTAGGCGGGCGGCGTCTCGTGCAGCAGCCGGCTCACTCGCTCCACGAGGTGGGCGGGGACCTGGTCGCAGCCGCACTTCGCCTTCAGCAGCTCCTTCAGGTGCCGCTGGAACTCGGAGCGGTCCGCACATGAGCCGCACCCTCCGAGGTGTTGGCGGACCTCGGCGTGCAGCGACGGATCGAGCTCGCAGTCCAAGAAGAGCTCGATCTGCTTCAGAGCCTGCTGGCAGTCAATCGGACACAAGGCCTCTCTCCCGTACCCTCTCCCACAACGCCTTCTCCAGCGCCCTTCTTCCCCGGTGCAGACGCGACATGACCGTCCCGATGGGGATGTCCAAGATCTCGGCGATCTCCTTGTACGCGAACCCCTCCACGTCGGCCAGCAGCACGGCCAGCCGGAACCCCTCCGGCAGATCCTCCAGGGCCCGCTGGACGTCCTCGTCGGGCATCCGCCGGAGCACCTCGGCCTCGGCCGACGGCTCGACCCCAGTCTCCCCCAGCTTGTCGTACAGGTACCAGTCCTCAAGGTCATCCTCCTGCACCGTGACCGGCTCGCGCTGCTTCTTCCGGTAGGCGTTGATGAACGTGTTCGTGAGGATCCGGTACATCCAGGCCCGGAGGTTCGTGCCCTCCTCGAACCCGGAGAATCCCCGGAAGGCCCGGAGGTAGGCCTCCTGGACGAGGTCCTCGGCGTCCGACGGGTTCCGGGTGAGGCGGAGCGCCGCCGAGAACAGGTTGGGCAGGAGCGGCAGGACGTCGCGCTCGAACCGTTCCTTCAGGACGGGGTCGTCCGGAGGCGCCGCCTTGCTACGCGCCACGAGCCCCTCCCCTCGGGCCAACGGCCATCACCATGCTTAGCTCCTCCTCCGCTCCCCAGGTGCAGGGCGCCTCCCAGTATCGCGCATCGTTCCCAGGCCGGCCCGGATGCTCCGGCTCGCGCTGCGCATCGACGGGCCGGCGAGGCTGTCACATTGCGGGTCCGGTGCGAAGATGGGTGTCATGGCGGATGGGAAGGACGACAAGCGCGGCCGCTGGCCCGGGTTCGATCTCGGCGGCAGCCGCGGCAGCCCCGGGGAGCCCAGGCGCCTCCGCACGTCTCCATGGGTGTGGGTGATCGGTTTCCTGGTGGTCTTCCTCCTGTTCCAGTACCTGGCGGCACCCCGGCCGCACGCCATCGACTACTCCGCGTTCCTGGCCAAGGTTGAACAGGGCCGGATCGTGGGCACCGTCCGGATCTCCGAGACCTCCGTCTCCGGCACCTACACCGAGGGCGGCGACGAGGTCGACTTCACCACGAACATCCCGCCCATCCTCCAGGGCACCACCACCCTCCCGGACCTCCTGGACGAGAAGAACGTGAAGTACACGGGGGACCCCGCGAGCGG
This sequence comes from Actinomycetota bacterium, assembly GCA_050692435.1. Classification (GTDB taxonomy): domain Bacteria; phylum Actinomycetota; class UBA4738; order UBA4738; family HRBIN12; genus AC-69. The sequence goes on along the minus strand of JBOGVG010000156.1, from coordinate 12,310 downwards.
CCTCCAGGGCTTCCTGCTGGCCTGGGTTCTGCCGCTGCTCCTGTTCGGGCTGCTGTGGTTCTTCTTGATCCGCCGGATGAGCGGCGCGCAGACCTCCGCCGCCTTGAACCTCGGCCGCAACAAGGTGCGGATCTACGACCGCAAGGAGATGAAGACGAACTTCGCCGACGTGGCGGGCCTGGATGAGGCCGTGGAGGAGCTCCGCGAGATCGTGGACTTCCTGAAGAACCCCAAGAAGTACCAGCGCCTGGGGGGGCGGATCCCCAAGGGCGTGCTGCTGCTCGGCCCCCCGGGGTGCGGCAAGACCCTGCTGGCCCGGGCCGTGGCCGGCGAGGCCGACGTGCCGTTCTTCTTCATGTCGGGCTCGGAGTTCGTTGAGATGTTCGTGGGCCTCGGCGCGGCTCGGGTCCGGGAGCTGTTCCAGCAGGCCAAGGAGCGGGCCCCGGCGCTCGTGTTCATCGACGAGATCGACACCATCGGCAAGGGCCGGGGCGGCGCCCTGGCCGGGGGGTTCGGCGGCCACGACGAGCGGGAGCAGACCCTGAACCAGCTCTTGGTGGAGATGGACGGGTTCGACTCGTCGAAGGGCGTCATCATCATGGCCGCGACCAACCGGCCCGATGTCCTGGACCCCGCGCTCACCCGGCCCGGACGGTTCGACCGCCAGGTGGTGGTGGACCGTCCCGACCTCCGGGGGCGGGAGGCCATCCTACGCGTGCACGCGCGGGGCGTTGCGCTCGACCCCGATGTGGACCTTCGGATCCTGGCATCCCGAACGCCTGGGTTCACGGGGGCCGATCTGGCGAACGTGGTGAACGAGGCCGCGCTACTCGCCGCGCGCCGTGAGAAGAATTCGGTGACCATGCCGGAGCTGGAGGAAGCCATCGACCGAGTGACGGCGGGCCTCGAGCGGAAGAGCCGGGTGATGTCCGAGCGGGAGCGGGAGATCGTGGCCAAGCACGAGATGGGCCACGCCCTGGTCGCGCTGGACATGCCCACCGCCGATCCGGTGCACCGGGTCTCGATCATCCCCCGCGGCGCGGCCGCCCTCGGCATGACCATGCAGCGCCCCCTGGAGGACCGGTACCTGCTCACCGAGCCCGAGCTGAAGGACCGCCTGGCTATCCTCCTCGGCGGACGGGCCGCCGAGGAGATCTGCTTCGACCAGGTCTCCACCGGAGCCCAGAACGACCTCCAGCGAGCCACCGAGATCGCCCGGGCCATGGTGGCCGAGTACGGCATGAGCGACCGGGTAGGTCCTCTGTCGTTCGGGCCCGACGGGTTCCGCAGCGCGGAGGGGCGCCTGCTGTTCCCAGGGGCGGGGCCGGAGCTGTCGCAGGAGCTCGCGTCGCTCATCGACGAGGAGATCAAGCGCCTCGTCGACGAGGCCCACGACCGGGCCCGCAAGGTGCTGGAGGAAAAGCGCGAGCTCCTGGACCGCCTGTCCGACCTGCTGATGGTGACGGAGGTCATCGAGGGCAAGGCACTGCACGCGTACGTGGACGGCACCGAGCCCATCCCCACGCCGGAGGAGGCCCGGGCCCGTCAGGCCGAGAACGGCGAACGCGAGCGGGTCCCGTCGGGGCCGGACCTGGCCGCTCAGCCTCAGGGGCAGCCCATCCCGCCGCCGCCGCCGGCGTCGCTCGAGGGCTAGCGTTCCGGAGGCGGCCCGCCCCCGACGAGCAGGTCGAACCGCCCCCGGAACTTGTCCAGGAACCGATAGTAGTTGCGTTTCGACCACCTCGCCCGATCCTTGGGCGGGGTGTTGAACCACATCCGATGCTCGTGCCGGGTCACCGGGACCGGCACGACCACGGCCTTCAGCCCGGCGTCCCTCACCCGGAACGAGAACTCGATGTCGGCGGTCCGGTACCACCGGAACTTCTCGTCGAACAGGCCGGCCGTGTGCAGCACCTCACGCCGGAGCGCCATCAGGTACCCCTCGATGGCGTCCACCTCCGGCCCCTCCGACGCCTCGAAGTCCTGGAGGTTAGCGGTGACGATGCCGAACGGGCCACACACACCGACGGCCCGGTCGGCCAGGGCCGCCTCGAGGGGGCCGAGGACGTCACCCGTCGGCTCCACGGATCCGTCCACCAGGACCACGATGCGCCCCAGGGAGCGCTTCAGCCCGGCGTTTCGGGCCGCGCCCCACCCCGCGCCATCTTCGAGCGGGATGACCTCGACTCCCTCGCCGAACGCCAACGGATCCTGACCCGTGACGTCGGCCACCACGTATTGCACGGTGCGGCCACCTTCGTTCTGCCGGAACCCCGCCAAGGCCCGGGCGACGTCCTCGGGCCACCCTTCCACGACCCACTGGACGGTCGCGTCGAACGTTGCGGGCTGGTCCAGGACCGAGGCGACCTCCTCCGGGAGCAGGCGTTTCGTGCCCTCTGCTGGGGGTGGCGCCACCGGCTCCAACCGGGGACCCTGTGGCGAGTCGATGACCGCGAACCCCAGCTCGGCGATGCGGTCGCGGAGGGCGTCGGCCCCCGCGAAGTCCTTGGCCTTTCTCCGCTCGTCGCGGTCGGCGGCGAGCCTTCGAACCTCCTCCGGGACGTCGGTCATGGCGCCTGCCTCGCCGTGGGCCCCGCGAGGTCGCCTACACGGGCTCCTTCGATACCGCCCGCAGACGCGAGGCCACGGCCTCGAGCGTCTTCAGGGCGATGGACGGGTGCTCAAGCAGCAGGCCCCGGAACACCCACTCGGTGATGCCGAGCAGCTTGACGTCGGTGAGGGCCGTGACGGTCGCCGTCCTCGGTCCCCCATCGATCAGGGCGATCTCGCCGAAGAACTCGCCCGGGCCGAGCGTCGACTTCTCCTTGCCGCCGATGGTCACTCGGGATCGACCCTCGAGGATCATGAACAGTCCAATCCCGCGCTCGCCCTCACGCGCGATGACCGTCCCCTTCTTGTGCGTGACCTCCTTGGCCGCCCGGGCGATGACGGCCAGCTCCTTCTTCGAACAGCCGGAGAACAGCGGAACGCCGGCCAGCTTGGCCGCGATGTCCTGCTGTGTCACCTGGACGACCTCCTTACTCTGCGCGGGGGGCCCGGTTCGGATGAGCGCTGGGCACAGCGATCCTAACGCGATCGGGGCCGCTTCCGCGACGCACACGACCGATAGGATGAGGCCGTGACCGAGCGCAGGCGCTTCGCGGCCATGATCGTGCTGTTCCTGGTGGGGTTCGGCATGGTTGCGTTGGCCGACGCCCTGGACGCCTACTGGCCGCTGTTCGTGACGCCGATCCCCCACGCGGTCATCCCCTGGCTGGTCGTCCACGCCGACGACTCCCCGTAGCCACTTGCCATCCGTTCGCCGCAGGGCACTCGTTCCTCGTTGCGCGCTCCGGTAGCATGCAGCGTGGGGACGGGGAAGGAGGTCACATGGACGAGAACGAGGACCCCACGAAAGAGGGGTACACGCCGCCGTGGGAAAGACCGCCGGAGATGCCGCGCGAGCCGGAGATGCCCCGCGAGCCGGAGCCGCCGGCACCGCCATCCACGGAACCGCCTCGGGAGAGCGGGTGGCAGCCCGCCGAGCGGACGGCTGAGCGAGTGGGCGAGATGGTCGAGGGGGCCGCGACCGAGCCCAAGAAGGCGGTGACCCGCACCAGCGCGACCGGGAAGAAGGTCTCGTCGCGGCCGCGCTCCAAGGCCAAGAAGCCCGTTCGCAAGGCCCGGACCACCGCCAAGAAGGCCACCGCGAAGGGCAAGAAGGTCACCAGGCGAGCCCGGTCCACCGGCAAGAAGGCCACCACCCGGGCCAGGGCCGGCGCGAAGAAGGTCACCAGGCGAGCCCGGTCCACCGGCAAGAAGGCCACCACCCGCAGGAAGACCACAGGCAGGAAGTCGACCGCTCGACGATAGGGACTCGACTTCCGTCCGAGAGGGTAGCGGGCGGCCCGCCCAAGGCGGGCCCGCCCGCTCTTTCGACTCGCGTTCTCGTCGCGGGGACGGGATTTCGAACGGGTGAGAGTTATAGTCTCGCCGATCCGGGTGTTGATGGATCGTCTTCGCTGCTCACCGATCATCTGCCACCTGCGATCACTCCAGCTCGGCTCAATCGGGCAAAAGTTGGGCAATAGGATCCGGCCCCCCTGCCATCCCTTGTGTTCACAACGGGACATCTGAGCGGCCTCGCTACCGAGGGACCTGGACGGTGAGCCCTGCCGCCCTCGCCGCCGAGGCCAGCCGAGCATCGTACGTGACGAACCCGCCGAGGGCCGGGCCGAGCGACAGGGCCGTAGCGAGGTGGATCGCATCGAGGGTGCGAAGCTCGAGGGACCGAAGGTTCGAGGCCGTCGACACGATCCCCTCCTCGAGTCGCACCAACGCCACCCGACGGAGGATGGACAGAGCCCGATCGGCCACCGCCCGTCTCGCTCCGGCCCGCCGCACGGCTCGGAGGACCTCGACCCTGGCGAGGACGCTCGAAACCGTCTCGGGGTCTGAGCGAAGGATCCCGACCAGGGCGCTGGTCTCCGGCTCGCGGACGACGAGTTTCACGATGGCGGAGGAGACCAGGTAGAGCACGATCTTCCCGCTACAGTCGCTCTGCCCGCTCCGCGCGGAGAGCGTCGCTGAGGCGCGTGGAGATCCGGCCCCTGGGTGGGAGGATCTCCAAAAGGTCCCTTTCGGGAGGGGAGGCCCGTCCAGAGCTCACCAGTTGCTCGATGGGCGTCGAGGCCTCCGAAAGCGGCGCGAGCAGGGCGACCGCCCTTCCTCGTTCGGTCACCTCCAGGCGCTCCCCTCGCTTGACCCTTCGCAGGTACACGCTGAGGTTCTGGCGGAGTTCCCGAACCCCGACCTGTGCCTGTCCGTCAGTCATGTAGCACATGGTAGCACATCATGGCTTCGGCCCGGAGAGGGGCGGAGCCCCCGGGGTCGAGTTGGTGGCGCCGACGCCCGAGCGGGACGGCGTCGTTCGAAACAGAGGGCGTCGCGTAGCAGCACTCGCTCGAGGGTGTGGCTTGACTTCTTCGAGCCGTGGGATGTCTCGCCCGGCATTCGATCGTTGGCGCCGGCATGGGATTCCGTTGCTGACGCGCCGACATCGTCCGCGACGCTACGTGGTGGCCGCCTGCAGGCGGCGGATCTGGAACGCCAGGACGATCTCCGAAACACCCCGGAACAACGCCATGAACCCCACCCAGATCAGGATCAGCGCGGCCCGGGCCGGGAAGAACTGCTGGGAGGCCCAGAAGCCCAGGATCAGCTCGAGGATGCCGGCCAGCAGGCCCAGCCCCCACAGCTCGTTGACGTCCTTCGTCATGGCCGACGCGATGATATCCAGGCTGCCCTTCAGGACCAGCAGGAAGCCCAGGATCGACGCGAGCGCCCAGAAAGCGTCGTAGGGTGTCGCGAACGCCGCGATCGCGCCGATCAGGAAGATGACCCCCAACACGATATGGGCCCATCTCCAGGTCCGGCGAACGATCGAAATCATGAACTCGTTCAGGCCAGCCAGGAGAAACACCACTCCCAGCAGGACCCCCACCGTTGCGATCGATGTCGTGTCGAACCGCAGGACGATAAGCGCGATGATCACCCACGCAATCCCGGTGATCAGGAACAACCACCAGATGCCGGTGATCTCCCCGAATATCTCCCCGAACATCGACGGTGCCCGAGCGCGGCGTCTCATCTCCGGACCCCCTTCCCCAAGGTTCCTCGCTCACCACCCTACTCTTGAAGGCACAGAAACCCGCGATCGGCGGGCCACGCAGGCCCCACCCTGGATTCTCCCGAGCAGGCTCAATCGAAACGTCTTTGCGTCCCTTCTCTCCGGCGAGTCCTTTTCCGCCGGACGAGCTCCCGGGGACCGCAGGAGCGCTAACCTCGATTTCCCATCCAGCCGTGTGCACTTGAAAGCTTCCGGAGAAGACACTCGGTGGAGACACAACGCCGGGCGAAATGATCCATGGAGTGAATGCGGCAGGGAACGCGACCGTGTGGGGTGCACGTATTCGGTTACGCCCTGTGACCGGCGAGTTCTTCCGCCCTCAAAGGACGCTGGGCCGACCACGACGGAGTCCTGCCCGGTCTGGGCCCCCCCGCCTTGCGCGTCGCTGGCGCGCCCGACTGGTTAAAGGTTGGCTGCCTCCCACTCAGGGATGGTTGCGAAGTAGTCACGGGCCCGGCAATCGTCCACTCGGCGGCATCCCCGTCGGCCAGGCCGGCACCACGCTGGAATCGCGAACCTGCCGGCAGGTCGGGGCGGGGAACCGAAAGATTGCCTGGAGCGAAATCGGTTCGCACTCTGTGGTGGAGCAGAGAGGGGCGGCTCGACCAGATCCGTGCGCCCCTTTGGACCAACCGCCGAGCGAGCCTCCCCTGCTCCGAAATCGCCTACCCGACGCTGATCGAGCCCAGCATCCAGGGGTGGAGGGCACACAGGTAGTACAGGGTCGTCCCGGCCGAGGCCGAGATCACCCCGTCCACGGACCCTCCTGGGAAAAGCAGGAGCGAGTCACCGGGGGCGTCGAGACCCGGGCTCCCCGCCTCCAGCACCGGGACCGGGTCCGCTCCCCCGAAGTGCCCCGCGAGCGCCGCGCCGCACGGGCCGGATGCTTGGCACTCGAACACGTCCTCGATATCGGTGGGGAGGTCGGCCTGCGTCACCACCGTGATCGTGTGGGGTTCGTCGGCGACCTGGTCCGCGTCGACCCAGGTCAGTGTCTGGCCGGTGGTGGCGCCGATGGGCCCGGGGGAGAACCGGAACGTGCTCTGGATCAGCGCGTTGGGGACGAACTGTTCCCCGCCGCGGGCCGCCACGGTCAAGGGGCTCGCGCTCACCCCGCCGCCGGCGACGACGGCCAAAGCGAGGGCCACCGCTACGGTTGCCACTCTTCGCATCCTCCGCCTCCTTTTTCCGTTCACCCGCCCGCAACGCGAGGCGGTCCGTAGGCGTGAAGAACTGATGCGGGCGGCGGGCCGCGAGGTCGGGGCAAGCCAGCCATACGGTGGACGCTCTCGACAGGCAACGTACTTGCACGCCGCATGCGGCGCAACCCGAACCCCATCGGGGGAGGGCGGCTCGGGCCTGGCCCCGGAAGACGGGTCAGAGTAACCCCTCCGCGTCCGGATGTCTGGACCGGGGCTTCATGCGCCAGTATGTCGAACGCGGTTCACAGGACGTTGGATCGAACCGCAGGCTGTCGCTTTCGATCAAGGGCAGCCCGGAGCCTGCATGGCGGGTTGGCCCGAGGGCCTCTCGGACCCGGGCCGAAACTGGCGACGCAAGCACCAAGTTCCGCGCCACGATTCATCAGCGAGGCAAGAGGTCCTGCACCAACTCCTCGAGATGGGCAAGTCGAGACGCCTTCACGAGAACGACATCGTTCGCCCCCGCGCTGTTGAGGACGACGTTAAGCGCCTCGTCTCGGTCGAGGCACCATCGGACGCGCTCGCGAGCCATGCCTCCTGCAAGCGCGCCGTCCGCGATCGGACGTGCCTGTTCTCCGACGGCGATGAGGCCGTGCAGTCCGAGGTCCGCCGCGGCCCGCCCGATCTGCTCGTGCCCAACCCGTGACGATGCTCCGAGCTGGGCCATCGGACCGAGGACGGCGATCGCTCGCGTTCGGTTCCGCACCGCGGCGAGGGCCCGGAGCGCTGCGAGCATCGACATCGGATTTGCGTTGTACGCGTCGTGGAGGATCAGCGTCCCCGTCGGCGTCGTGAGTTCCTGCATGCGGCCCGGTGAAGGAGTCGCGCCTTCGAGCCCCGCCGCGCAGGCCGCCGGCGATAGGCCGAAGGCGATCCCGCACGAGACGGCGCCGAGCGCAGGCGTCAGCATGTGCTCGCCGATGACGCCCAGGCGAACGCCCACGCGTTCGTCCTCGTGCACGAGCGTGAATCGGGCGTGGCCGGACGTGTCCGTTCGAAGGTTGTGCGCGCGCACGTCCGCGTCGTGATGTCGTCCGAAGCGCAGGACCCGCGCATCCGTTCTCGCGGCGAACGATGCGACGACGCGATCATCCGCGTTGAGGATTGCCAAGCCACTTGGCGGCAGCGCCTCGACGAGCTCGGCCTTTGCTCGAGCGACCGTTTGGAGGGATCCGAAAGTCTCGAGGTGTGCGGGGCCCACGGCGGTGACGACTCCGACGTCTGGGCGCGCGATGCCGCATAGCATCGCGATCTCCCCGACGGTGCCGGCGCCGAGCTCCGCGACGAGTACCTCCGTGCGCTGGTCGGCATCGAGGATCGTGAGCGGCACGCCGATCTCGTTGTTGAAGGAACGGGGGCTGCCGGCCACGCGAAAGGCGGGCCGAAGCACCGCTGTGGCGAAATCCTTCGTCGTCGTCTTCCCGACCGAGCCCGTGATGCCGATGACCCGCCAGCTCACGGCGCGCCGCTCGGAGCGAGCGAGCTCGATCAGCGCTTCGCCCGGCGAGTCGACGATGATCGACCGTGGGACCGGAGAGAAGGCGCGAGAAACGACGCATGCGGCCGCACCACGGTGGAGAGCGTCGCTCACGTACCGATGGCCGTCCGTTCTTTCGCCAGGAAGGGCGAAGAACAGCGAGCCTTCGCGAACGTCGCGGCTGTCGATCACGACGTCGTGAACGAGCCGATCGGGACCCATGTGGTCGCCGGAAACGGCACGTGCGACATCGGACGCTCGACGCGTCCTCATTCCTTCCAGCGCTCCTTGTGCCTGGACGTTCTTTCGGGAAGACCGCGCGAACCTTTCCGCGGTTCCTGCCGTCCCCCTTTCATGACCCTGAGCGCTTTGCTGCGCCCACAGACGAGCCGGCCGGCGACGCGCTCGCGTCGGCCCGTTGCCTCCGCTCAGCTCCTGGATCGTTCGTTCGAGGACCTCGCGGGGGATCTCGAGGAGCTCGAGGGGCTCGCTGTGGATGCATCTGGGCGCCTCGGCTTGGCCGGCCGGGTCCTGCTCCGACACCGACGAGATCTCCACGGCGACAGCCTCGACCTGATCGAGGACCATCTGCGGCGACTGGTGTCCGTCTACGACGGCATCCGTCGGGATGCGCGGAAGCTGCGCGGGGATGCCGAGCGCGGCCGCCGCAGCCCGGAGTTCCTGGCCGGCCTAACGGTGGAGCGAAGCGGACTTGCCGACCGGTTGCGAACGCTCCAGGGGATCGCGGCCGCGGCGATGACGGCGTCGGAGTGGCAGTCCCCCTCGTTCGCGCACTCGGGACGGTCCAACGCCGGTACCTGCACGGGTGCGGTCCGCCCCCACGTCGACGACTACCGGCGCGACCGCCATCCCGACGCGTCGGCGTTCGAGGCCGAGTACCTCGCGGCGTACGTCCATCCGGTCGCCGGTCTGAATCTCCGTGCGCTGGTGACGAGCTGCGGGATGTCTGCGTTCGCGACGATCGTCGGCTTCCTCCAGATGGAGGGGAAGCTCAACGGGCCGGTCATCCTGGGAGCTTCCACCTATCACGAATGCCGTGACCTCCTGCGCGCCATGGTGCCGAACGAGGGGCTCGTTGAGGCGCCCGAGCATCCGCCGGACTCCCTGCCCTCGGCGATCCTTCGGCACCGTCCCGCTGCGGTGTTCCTCGACAGCGTGGGGAACGCTCCGGGAACGCTCGTCACCGACGTGCCTGATGTCGTTCGTGCGATCGAGGCGTCGGGCCGTCCGTCATATCTGGTGCTCGACAACACCGCGCTGACGTGTACCGTGCAGCCCTTCCGACTCGCCGGGCCTTGTGGATATCTGCGCCTGATCGTGTTCGAGAGCCTCACCAAGTACGCGCAGTTCGGGCTCGATCGCGTAACGGGGGGTGCGATCGTCGCTGAGGGTAGGGACGCAGAGGACCTGGACCGCTACCGGGAGCACCTGGGAACGAACATCGCCGATGCGACCGTGCATGCCATCCCTCGCCCGAACCGGCCCGCCCTGGAGCGCCGCCTCCTTCGGATCGAGCGAAACGCCCTCGTGCTGGCCAGGCGCATCAACGAGGCCGCAGGGGGGACCGGCGGGGAAGTGGTCGTCGGGGCGCACCACCCCGCACTCGAGGACCACCCGTCGTTCGCGATCGCGCGAAAGCTTCGGTTCCGCGGGGGGTGGTTCTCCATCGGGTTCTCGCTGCCCCTCGATCGGCCGGAGGTCCACCATCGGTTCGTCGACCTCGCTCTTGAAGAGGCCAGGCGCCGGCACGTCCCGCTCGTCGGGGGCGCCAGCTTCGGTCTCGACACGACCCGTGTCTATCCGACTGCATCGACGACCCGGTGCGGCCGACCCTTCGTGCGAGTGTCCGCGGGCATCGAACACGCCGCCGCGATCGAGGAGGTGGCCACAGTGTTCGTGTCAGCGGTCGCCCAGATTGCCGAGTAGGGTTTAGGGCCGTAGGCGGCAGGCGGTGCAAGCATTGTTGCTAACGGCTATCCGTGCCAGCGGCTCAAGCATTGTTGCCAACCAGTTGCTCCTCGGCCCGCGAGGGATCCCTCACCGAAGGCAGGAGATGAGTAGGCTCGTTGTTCTGATACAAGTAGTCGCCCGGCAGGGAGAATCCGATGTCTGAACACGTCGGTCGACGAGGACGACGCCCCGATCCCGCTATCGAGGGATTGCACCACCTCCAGCTTTCCATGCCTGCCGGGCAAGAAGATGCCGCCGACGCCTTTTACGCGGAGATTCTCGGGATGAAACGGATACCGAAGCCTGAGCATCTCGCAGGTCGAGGAGGTTGCTGGTTCGGAATCCCTGATGGGCAGTTCCATCTGGGCGTTGAGGATCCGTTCTCGCCGGCGAGGAAAGCGCACCCCGCGTTCCTCGTAACCGGCCTCAACGAGCTCAGGGACAGATTAGAGACCGAGGGGTACGAGATCGTGTACGACACCCAATTGGAAGGACACCAGCGCTTCTATACCCAGGATCCGTTCGGCAACCGACTCGAGCTCCTCGAGCGAGAACAGCCAGAGTGACGGAGGCCCACCAAGATCGCGAGACGGCCTGCAATCTGCCCTTTCCACATGACGGCCTGCGGCGACGACGGGCTCACGAGGTGCTGGTTCCCTGGTGACGGGCTCGCCCTGACCGTCGGAATCGGCGAGGTGTCGGGCGCTACGGACGGAGAGCTGCCAGTGCTCCGCTCTGCAGGTCCTCCGGCAGCGCACGCGGCCATCGCCATACTGAAGACGCGGACGAGAGCAGGTCTCGTGACGACAGGGCCACGCACAATCGCCTACCTCGCTGCCAGCGAACTGCGGTCCGAGGAGCAGGCTGGCTACGGCCCTTCCAGGCCCGAGCGACCCCCGAGGACCAGCAGTAACCGCTCCTCGCCCAACTCGTCGACGCCGGGACCCACGAAGAGCGTCTCCGCCACGGATCCCCCCTCGCCAGCCGCGTCCAGCCGGACGCCGACCTCATAGGAGCCATCAGGGTCCAGCGGCCCATCGACGAAGACGATCTCGAAGCCCACGTACGGGGCACCCGAGGGCGACTCGTACAGCGGGACCAGGGAACCGAGGCGGCCGACGGGGCCGAAGCGATCGCCGGCCTCGCGGGCCAAGTACGCCTCGGCGCCGGACCCCTCCACCCGGGCGAGGAGGAACCCCTCAATGAAGGGGGCGACCTCCTCGTCCCCGGGGCCGACAAGCGGCATCCGGGCGACGACATTCCCGTCCGCGTCGTAGGCGTTGATCGTGGCAGGCAGGTCCGCGTCCGCCACGACGGCGAAGGCGTTTCGGCGGGAGTCGATGCGGTCCGGGACGTCCAGCACATCGGCGCTCACGGCGGGGCCGCCGTAGGCAGGGAACACCTCCACCCGAGTTACCCGAAGCGACACGGCTCCGAAGGCCACGAGCTTTGCCGCCTCACCGGATCCGAACACGAGGGTAGCTGCCCGGAGATCCTCTTCCTCCGGTAGCGCGGCGCCGTCCAGGGCAGCGGTGCGATGTGGGGCCCGGAGAGTGAGGATGATCCCAGTGGCCCTACGTTCGGCTCGAAGCTCCCAGACCTGCCCGGCCGCCGTGCCGGTCGTCAGGACCATGCTCTCGGCTGGCTCCGGAGCAACCCCACGGTCCAGAGGCACTTCGGTGACCGTGCCGTCGGCAGCGGCCACCCAGAGCGCGTCAGCGGAGACTTCTAGCGCAGTGGGTTCCCCCCGCACGCCAGCCACGAGAACGGCATCCCCGGACCCCTGATCGATCGCGTAGATGTTTCCGTCGGCCGCAGCGACGTATGCGGTGGGGTCCAGGACCGCGATCGCGTTCGCGCGCTCCCCGGCGGTCCCGACCGGGACCGCGCGCTCGACGGGGCCCTGGAGAGGGTCGACGGCGCCGACGAGGGAGACCTCTCCCGTCTCGGCGTGGAGCACATAAAGACCCA
>JBOGVG010000155.1:0-4190 GCA_050692435.1 Actinomycetota bacterium | reverse complement strand
GGCCCGGGCCTGGTCACGATCGCGGAGTTGCAGGCCGGCTTCGGGCTCGGCACGACTCCCACGGGGACCCTCGGCCTGGAGCACCTACCGGGTCCGGCCGGACCCGAGGTGGTCTTGATCGGAACGCCGTGAGGCCTCACGCCTTCTGAGGGGACGGATCGAAGGAGGCGGGTTTCGAACCCGCCTCCTTCGCGTCTCGGTGAGCCGCAGAGGCCGCGGGCACCTCGACCCTTCCGACGGGATCGGCGACGCGGGCCTCAAGGACATGACGGCGGTGGGCTTCGAACGTGCCGTGTCGGATTTCGACCTTGACGCGGAGGTGCGTCTGGGGGAAGTTGAGACGAATGAGTTCGAAGAAGAGCTTCGCCGCCTCTCAGAGGACGGAGTGGACCTGGTCGTGGTGGGGGCAGGCGTGATGGGAGCCGGCGCGGCGGCCGCGCTCGAGAGCCGGACGGGCATCATCAGGTTCGTTGGAAACCTTGCCTACAGCGGGGACTTCATCGACGACATCCGACCTCGGCTCGAGGAGCTGCGAGCACAGATCGTGTTGGGGAAGATCACCGTTCCCACGGTTCCGGCCAACACCGGCGGTGGAGCATCGGAGGATGGCGCCTGATCGTTCGGGAGGGCTCGTGGACTATCGCATCCTGGGATCCCTCGAGGTCGCGTCGAACGGGGTCGCCGCCGAGCTCGGACCACAGAAACAGCAGGCTGTCCTTGCAGCCCTGCTCCTTCACGCGAACGAGATCGTCCCCGCCGACCGGCTGATCGAGCTCGTCTGGGGGGAGCACGCTCCTCGCACGGCCGCCCACTCGATCCAGATCTACGTCTCCGCGCTGCGGAAGGCCCTCGAGCCCATCGCCGGAGGTCCCGTGATCGCGACGCGGCCGCCGGGGTACGTGCTCGAGACCGATCCCGACTCGATCGATGCCCACCGCTTCGAGCGATGGGTTCTTCGCCACCTTTGACGGGCCTGCCAGAGCCGTGCGCTGTGCGCAGGCCATCGTGAAGGCGGTGAAGACCCTGGGGCTCGAGATCCGAGCTGGCCTGCACACCGGTGAGGTCGAGACGATCGACAACAAGGTCGGAGGGATGGCCGTGAACATCGGAGCCCGAGTGGGCGCTCTCGCCAGTCCTTCTCAGATCCTCGTCTCGTCCACGGTGAAGGATCTCACCGCGGGCTCCGGCCTGGTATTCGAGGACGCCGGCGAGCACGAGCTGAAGGTGCCCCCGACCGCTGGCGTCTGTATCGAGTAGCGAGCGAACGAGCCTGAAGAGCGCGACCTGGTCGCGCGTCGCCGGTGCGAGCGCGCACGCGCAGCGGTGCTCCCGGGTTTCGGAGAAGTAGAGGCGCCGCGGTGACGGTCGCTATCGATTGACAATCTCTGTTTCCCCGACCAGAGTCCGAGGGTCTGTCGCCATCCAATGGATCGGGTTGTTTGAGCATGCGGGACGTGATCGTGGTCGGGGGTGGGCTGGCAGGACTCACCGCAGCGCGCGAGTTGCGCCACGATGGGCTTGACGTGCTGGTGCTCGAGGCCCGAGAGCGACTCGGCGGGCGCGCGTGGACGATCGAAGCGGCCGGTCACACCCTCGAGCTGGGTGGGGCGTACGTGACCTGGCATCAGCCTCACGTCTGGGCGGGGCTGACCCGGTACGGCCTCGGCGTCACCCCGAGCCGCACGCCCGCGCGCGCGGCCTGGGTCGTCGAAGGGGAGCGCCGGGAGGACTCCTACGGAGAGTTCGACGAGCGTCTGGCCGCGGCCGTCGACGCCTTGTGCGCCGACGCCCGGTCGTGGTTCCCCACGCCGTACGACATCCCCGGGGCTGAAGCGGTACGCCTGGACTCGCGCTCGGTACGCCAGTGCATCGACGCGTCCGGCGGTGATGCGGAGACTTGCATGCTCAACGAGGTGGCCTGGGGCGTGGTCTGTCAGGCCATGTGTTCCGAAGTGAGCGCTGCATCAGCGTTCGTGTGGTACGCCCTTTCCGGATACGACGCGCAGCTCATGAAGGACTGCACCTACACCTATGTGGTCACCGGTGGGATTGGTCGGCTGGTTGAGGCAATCGCTTCGGACGGATCGCCCGAGATCAGGCTCGGGGCTCCGGTGGCACGCCTCGAACACACGGCCTCCGACGTCACGGCGGTCCTCCGAAACCGGGAAGTCCTCCGGGCCAGAGCGGCCGTGGTTGCGACCCCGGTGAACACCTGGTCGGCGATCGACTTCGACCCGCCGTTGTCCGACGGCAAACGGGAGCTGGCCGCTCGAGGGCACGCAGGCCACGGCGTGAAGGTCATGATCAGGGTCCGCGGGCGCCACGATCTGAATGTCGCGCTTCCCGAGACGTATCCCCTCAACTGGTTGCAGCCCGACTTCCTCGACGAGGATGAGACGATCTTCCTAGGGTTTGGATCTGACGGAAATGCGCTGACTCCTGGCGACGACGCCACCGTCATGGCGGCGCTCGACTCCGCGATCCCCGGGCTCGAGGTCCTCCAGGTGATCGGTCACGACTGGGAACACGACGAGTTCTCCCAAGGGACGTGGTCGATGTATAGACCGGGAGAACTCACCGGCTTGGTTCCCGCCGGAAGGGAGGCGGAGGGGCGCATCGCGTTCGCTGGAGCCGATCTGGCCCGAGGGTGGTTGAGCTTGATCGACGGAGCCATCGAGACCGGCCTGACGGCGGCGATCACGACCCGACGCGTGCTCGACTGGTAGGGCGGGAAGGCGGGGACGTCCGCCCCCGGGGTCGACCTGGATCGTGCCACTCGAAGACCGGTGAGAACGCAGACTTCGGGCTGACCGGGAGGCTCAGTGGGTCGACCGCACCGCTTACGGCCCACACGGATTGACGGCAATACAGGAACAACACGAGACATGCGAGCCAGGCGCTCGTTCACGCACAAGGTGGACAATTGTCGGACTTGCGCGGAAGGATTCTCTTCGGACTGTGACGCGCTTCACTGCCGTTGCGGCGACGCAGCTGGTCCGGGTGGCACGAGCCTTCGAGCACATGCCCTGGACACGTGAGGCGCTGGCGGGGGGTGGGATCTCTCGCTCGGCCGCGGCGGTCCTGGTGGCGGCGCGCGAGGCCGACCCGGATGAGTTCTCACGCGTGGAGGAAGGGCTGGTGGAGACCGCGCGGACGCTTGCCATCCGCGATCTGAAGCGCGCTGTGGCCCACTGGCAGCAGGCCGTAGATCACCGCCGGGCGGAGGAGCATGCCGAGTATGTCGTCCGGCTTCGGCGTATGCACGTCTCCCCCACCCTCGAGGGCATGGTGCGAGTGGACGGCGACCTGGACCCTGAGACCGGCGAGGTCCTGATCACCGCGCTCCGAAGCGTGCTCGATGCCGACGCGCGTCGGCCAGGGACCGACCGCCGGACCTTCGCCCAACGAAGGGCCGATGCCTTGGGCGAGATCTGCCGCGGGTGGTTGGACTCGACGGACCGGGCGATGGTGTCGGGTGAGCGTCCCCACGTCACCATCACGGTGGACCTGGAGGCGTTGGAAGGACGCAATGGCTCCCGGTGCGAGCTGGGCGATGCCGGCACCTAACCGCCGAGACCGCCAGGCGGTGGGCCTGCGATGCCTCGATCGCCCGGGTCATCACCAGGGGCAGGTCCGAGCCGCTCGAAGCGGGACGCCGCACCTCGGTGGTGCCGGCTTCCCTGCGCCGGGCGGTGGTGGTCCGGGACGGCGGCTGCCGGTTCCCGGGCTGCGACCGTCCCCACGGGTGGTGCGATGCCCACCACGTCAAACACTGGGCCGACGGTGGACCGACCTCGCTCTCCAACCTGGTCCTGCGTGCCGGCCGCATCACCGGCTGATCCATCACGGGTTTGGGTTGGCCATGGTCCAAGGCAGACGGGTGTTCCTCCGGCCGGACGGAACACCCCTGGAGGATCGCGCGCCGCCTGCTACATGTGGGCGATGAGCTGCTCCACGCGGTCGTCGACGGCCCGGAACGGATCCTTGCACAGCACCGTGCGCTGGGCCTGGTCGTTCAGCTTCAGGTGGACCCAGTCCACCGTGTAGTCCCGCCGCTTCTGCTTCGCGTGCTTGATGAAGTCGCCGCGGAGCTTGGCCCTTGTGGTCTGGGGAGGCTCCCGCATGGCCCTCGAGATCTCCTTCTCGCTCGCCACGCGATCGGCCTTGCCCGCTCGCTCCATGAGGTAATA
>JBOGVG010000154.1:0-6941 GCA_050692435.1 Actinomycetota bacterium | reverse complement strand
GGCCAGGCTGGGGAAGTCGCCCTCCACGGTGCCGGTGACCACCACCGTGTCGAACTCCCGACCCGCGGTGGCGTGGGCCGTGAGGACGTGGACGGCGGCCCGGGGCTCGCCGCCGTCGGCGGCGAGTCCCGGGGCGCCGTCACCCGGCTCGAGCGCCGCCACGAAGGCCTCAACGGAAGGGTCCGCCGACCGGCCGGCCTGGGCCACGGTCTCGGCGAAGGCCATCACGGCGTCGAGGCTTCGGCGGTCCGCCAGTGGATCCTGCGACGCGGCGACCAGGCGATGAGAGTACGGCAGCCCCTGCCACAAGAGGCGGAAGGCATCAAGGACCGACCCGGTCGCCACCTTTCCGGCCTCCTCCAGGAGCCCGCGAACGGTCTCGACCACGTCCCGTTCCTGGAGCGAGAGTCCTTCGGCGTGCGCCAGCGCGTCGGCCGGGGTGCCGCCTTCCGCCTGGGCCGCGCGGATGACTCCCCGGGCCGTCGCCGGTGACAGGCCGACCAGCTCCGACGTGAGGACGGTCTCCACGAGCGCGTCCCGCTGCTCCGGCCGGGCCAGCCACCGAAGGGCCAGCACGAACGGATGCGCGGCGGGCTCAGTGGCCAGGGCCGGTCCGGCATGGGGCACCGTTCTTGGCACGCGGGCGTCGTCGAGCGCCCGGAGCAGGCCGCCCAGGTGATCGCCCTGGCGGCGGACCACCACGGCCATGCGCTCCCAGGGGATGCCCTCCTCCAGGTGGGTCCGGCGGAGCTCCCGGGCCACGGCCGCGTGCTCCTCGGACGTGTGCGAGGCGCACCACGCCTCCAGCGAAGGGCCTTCGGTGCGATGGTTCGTGTCCAGCTCGAGGTGCGACGCGGTGGGGAACCGCTCCGCGAACCGCCTGAGCGGCCGGTCGGTGGTGCCCCGGAACGAGAAGACGTGGGCCTGGAGGTCGCCCGCCACGACCAGGTCCTCGACCTGGAGCGCGGCGATCAGCGACTCCGCTCCCACGGTGGTGTCCTGGTAGTCGTCCACCAACAGATGGTCGAACAGCGGCGACCCCTTCTCCGCGGCCACCGCCGCCTGCCAGACCAGCCCGGCGAAATCGACCGACACGGGCTCGCCCCCCAGCACGTCGAGGTAGCGCCGGTAGAACTCGGCCAGCTCCGGCCAGCCGGACAGGCTCGCGTCCTTGGCCCGGGCGGCGATCTCCTCCGGCTCGAGCTGTGCCTCCTGGGCCCGAAGGAGGAACTGCCGGACCTGGTCGGCGAAGCCTCGCATCGCAAGGAGGCTCCCGTACGCGGGCCACCGCCCGGGATCCTCGCCGAAGAGGAGCTCGCGTACCTTCGCGAACTGGTCGGCGGCGGACAGGATGGCGGGCGGCTCGTCGTAGTCGAGCGCCGAGAACCGGTTCGCCATCACGTGGTACGCCAGGGCGTGGACCGTGAGCACCTTCAGGCCGGGGAGCGACTTCCGCAGTCGTCCAAGGAGGGTCCCCCGGGCCTCGGCCCGGGCCCGCTTGGTCCCGACCACGAGCGCCACGCGCTCAGGGTCGGCGCCGCCCTCGATCAGCCCGGCGAACCGCTCCCGCAGGGCGGTCGTCTTGCCGGTGCCGGCGCCGCCGGTGACGAGGAGCGGTCCTCCCCGGTGCTCGAGGACCCGCCGCTGCGTCTGGTCGGGGTCGAAGGATCCGTGCGGGGCCATGCGGCGATGCTAGCGCCGGTCGCCGACAGCGGCCGCTGAGCTTCGCCGGCACCCCCAGCCTTGACGGCGGCCGCTCAGCCTTGACGGCCGGCGCCGGCCCATCGCATGACGCCTCGACCGGTGATGGTCCCCACGAGCTGGCCGTCCCTGAGCACGAGGGCGGACCTTCCGCCGGCCAAACGTGGGGCCACGGCATCCAGGGGCTCGGACATCTCGGCCGTCAGCACCTCGGAGAGTGGGATCGCCGCGTCGCGGACCGGCCGGAGCGGATCGCGCATCCCCACCTCTCGAGCGGAGGCGAACGTGAGCATCCCGATGACCGTGCCCTGCTCGACCACGGGGAAAGCCTCGTCCTCGTGGCCCCGGAGGAACCGGTCCAGGGCCTCGGACAGCGACAGGCTCGCCGGGACCGGGGGCGGCGGCGGCTCCATGACGTCGGCCACCGTGGCTTGGGCCAGCCTTCGCCGCAGCCCCGCCTGCTGCTCGGAGGCTCGGGCACCCTGGAAGATGAAGGTCCCGATGATCAGGAGCCAGATCCCGGTGAACAATTCCTGCTGAGAGATCTCCACCAGCGCCACCACCACGAGCAGTCCGGCCACGACCATCCCGGCCCACGCGGCGACCCTGGTGGCTCGTTCACGGTTCCGCGCGATCCTCCACACCGCGGCCTCCAGCATCCGCCCGCCGTCGAGCGGCAGGCCGGGGAGGGTGTTGAACACGGCCATGAACAGGTTCACCCAGCCGACGGAACCGAACATCCCCGACAGCAGCTCGTTCGTCCCGGCCGTGGCCCGGGCGAGCACCCAGAACAGGGTTCCCAGCGCCAGGCTCGTTCCAGGGCCCACGGCCGAGATGACGAAGGCCGGCCCCGGGCCCTTCTCGTCGGAGTTCGCGCTTGTGAACCCGCCGAAGAACACCAGGGTGATGCCCGCCACGGCGATGCCGTTGGCCCGCGCCACGACGGCGTGCGCCAGCTCGTGCAGGAAGACCGAGCCGAAGAACAGCGCGGCGGCAACGATAGCGAACACCAGGGCCGCCCCGGAGTCGACCCCGCGGTACAGACCGTCGAACCTCCTCCACAAGCTGTAGGTCACCAGCACGGCGATCCACACCCACGACGAGTCGATGTTCACCGGGATGCCCCCGATGGTGCCGATCCGCCACGTTCGTCCGAACACGCTCTCTCCCTAGCCCGCGGAACCTCTCCCGAGCCTACCCCACGATCCGCCGAACCCGGCTTCGTGTGGGACCGGCGCTGCTAGTCTGTGTCCGGCACTCGGAGTCGCGCATCGCGGCTCCGGATCGACGTCTGGCCCGGACTACCCTCCCTTCCAACGCGGGTGCGCCCGCGGGTCCGGGCCAGACCTATTCCTCGTCAAGGAGGGTTCGGAGGTCCCGGGCGTTGTCCACCGCGTAGTTTCGGTAGCAGTTGTTCATGAGGACGTGGGTCTCGCGGGTCTGCTCGGCCAGCTCGTGGATCCTCGGGACCCACTCCCGGAGCTCGCCCTGCTTGTATTCGTAGCGGAACCGCTCGGAGGCCGTCTCGGACTTCGCCTTCCACGCGCGCGCGTTGCGCCCGTGGAACCGGACCATGGACAGGTCGCTCGCTGTGGCGGCCGCGAGGGGGGGCACGCTCGAGTCGAAGCCCTGGGGCATGTCCACGCACACGAACGGCAGGTCGTTCTCCTCGAGGAATCCCAGCGTCTCCTCGCGGTTGCGTTCGGAGAGCCACGTCTGGTGGCGAAACTCCACGGCGATCCGAAAGTCCTTCAGGCGATCCCGGCACTCCAGGATGTAGTCCTTGCTCTTCCGCCCGATCACGAACCACTGGGGGAACTGGAACAGCACCGCCCCGAGCTTCCCCGCCGAGTGCAGGGGCATCAGCGCGTCGTGGAATCGCTGCCAGACCTCCTCCACGACCTCGCCGGGCAGGTGCTCCCGGTACAGGTTCCGCTTCTCCGCCAGCTCCTTGGGGAGCTGCTCGCGGAGATCGGCGTAGATAGAGTCCCGCTTCGTGGGGTGGTTCGTGAGCAGCGAGTACGCCTTGACGTTGAAGGTGAAGTCCTTCGAGGTGCGCTCGATCCACAGCACCGCGTTCCGTTCGGATGGAGGGAAGTAGTAGGTGGAGTCGACCTCCACCAGGGGGAACTGGGTCGCGTAGAACTTCAGGCGGGCCTCGGCCGACTTGGCGGAGGGCGGGTAGAAGTGGCCCTCCTTGACCAGGGTCGGGTCGGTCCAGCTGGAGGTCCCGATCAGGATGTGGCCCATCGCGGCCAGCCTAGACCGGCGGGTCTCCCGGGGCCGGGTCCTTCCGCCGCCGCCTCACCTTGGTCAGCGCCTGCTGGCCCCGGGTCTTGGCGATGTTCAGCAGCCGTTGGGCCCACACGTACTCGGTGCCCAGCACGGCCAGGCCCGCGATGATCAGGAGCAGCCCGGGTCCGGGGGTCACCATCATCACCAACCCGGCCAGGAGCAGGACGAACCCCACCACGGACACGGCGAGCCGCTTCCCGTTGCGCAGGATGAACCGGACCGTCACGCCGAACGGGAACCACACCCACCGAACGATCTGCCTGGCTGCCGGGCTCATCGCACCTCCTGAGGAAGGATAGCGGCACTCAGGCGGAGGAGATGCGGACGACGCCATCCTCCCGGCCGGATTTGTCGCTCTTGACGTGTCGGTGGCCGATTCTAAGATGCGCCGTAACCCGGAAGGGGGACCGGTGTCCACCACCACGACGCCAGGCGCCGTAGCCGCCAAGCTTCCCCGGCGCTTCACTTCGCCCGGGTCCGACCCATTCCGCTTCAAGGTCCTGGAGTGGGCTGTCTTCGTCGCGGTGACCGGCCTCATGGTCGCGTTTGCCCCCAGCACCTTGGCGCAGGCTAGGTCCGAGCTTCCTAACCTGCTGGCATGGTTGCCCTTGATTGTTGTCACCGACCTCCTACCAGTAGTGCTATGGGGCACTACCTTTGCTCTGTCGCTTCCGATCTTGCTTGCGGCGGGCATGATCTTCCCGCCAGTGGCTGCGGGGATTCTTGCAATGCTTGGAGCCTCCGATCTTCGGGAGATCCGTCGGGAGATCAGCGTCGGACATGCCCTTTACAACCGGAGTCAGATCGCGTTGAGTGTGATAACGGCCTCCTCGCTGTTCCATTCGCTAGATGGGAACATTTACTCTTGGCCCTCGGTTCTTCTGGTCGCGCTGCTTGCTTTGATTGCTGACGCCATCGTGAACGTGTCAATGGTCGCACTGGCTTGGCACGCGGCTCGCAGAGGCTCCGTGGGCGATGCGGTGCTCAGTGTTGTGGGAAAACACCCGCTTCCGTTCCTGTTGTCGTATGCGTGCTTTGGCTTGGCCGGCGTGCTTCTGGCAGCAACGTATGAAGTCGCGGGAAATTGGGGACTTCTGGCCTTCGTAATTCCCGTAGTGCTTGCCCGCCAGGCATTTGTACTGAGCTCCCGGCTGGGCGAAATGGCCGAGGTGGCGTCAGAGAAGTCCCGGGCGCTCCTTGTCGTGTCAGAGAAAATCGCCGATGAACGGCGCGACGAACGCCTGGCGGTTGCCGCCGGACTCCACGATGAGGTGCTGCCTCCACTCTACCGAGTCCATCTGATGGGGGAAGTCATCCGTCAAGATCTCGCCTCGGGGCGGCTGCTGGCACTGGAGGATGATGTGCCTGATCTCCTGAAGGCGGCCGAGTCAGCAAGTGACGCCACGCGCGTCTTGATCCGCGATCTCCGCCACTCGCCTCTCGGACCAGGAGGGCTTTCTGAGACGCTGAGATTGCTCGTCCAGCAACTCAAGATCGAGTGCACAGCGAACATCCATCTGGAGGTCGAATCGGTTGGTGGCTCTCCCGTCGTTCAACTCCTCGCATATCAGGTGGCCCGAGAGGGGATCAGGAACGCCATACGGCACGCACAAGCGACCAACGTATGGGTGAGCCTGCAGCGCGAAGGCAGAGACATGCGGCTCATCATCCAGGATGATGGGAGCGGGTTCCGGCAGGAGAACGTGAAACGGGATGAGCACTTCGGGCTCCAATTGATGCAAGAGCGGGTGGAACTCGCAGGGGGCATATTCTACGTCGGTAGCGAACCCGGGCAGGGGACCCAGCTGGTAGCCCGATTCCCTGCGGAGACAAGCGAAAAGAGCCGCTAGGCCCCAGGATCGCTAGGGCCTAGCCGCACGTCCCGTGCCCCGTGGGCGCGTCTTGTCTAAACCTTCAGGTGGGCGCCGCCGGCCAACACCAGCGCAAGAAGCGATCCAACGGCGACTGCAAGCCGCTTCACCAGCTTCATGGGCCACCCCCCTCCCTTTTTCCAAGCGAGAGGCGAAACCCCGATCCACCTCGCCGGGGAATCACCCTCCGGTCACTTCTAACCCCCCACATGGGGGATACGCGAGGAACTATCGGGGGACCCCGAATGCCCCACAAGCCGCCTCTTCTACCTACAAGATGTGCTGTAGTAATTCGAAGACATGGTTCCAACCCAAGAGGGTGGTTCAAAACCCTGCCCGCGGCCTTCATCATTAGGCTCGATCTAGGAATGGCGAGGCAGAAGGGGACGAAGACGTCTAACCAGCGAGAGACAGCACCTGGGCCTCGCGCTCGTGTGGGCTTGCGAACCTTCGAGTTGTTCGTAGTTCTGCCCACCCTCCTCGGGATTTCCCTGCTTCTAGCCCGGGAACAGAAGGATCTCGGGCAGTTGAAGCCGTTTGAGCTCGCGGTATGGATCGGCATCATCGCGGTGGTCGAGCTCCTTCCCGTTCCGGTGTGGCGGGGAGTGCAGATCGGCATGGGGTTTCCCCTACTCATGGCCGTGGCGTTCTTGTATCAGCCGCCAGAGGCCGCCCTTGCAGCCCTGCTCGGCACATCGGATCTCCGGGAATTCAGACGGCAGCTCACAGTCCTTCGGGCGTTGTTCAATCGGTGCCAGGTCTCAATCGCTGTTCTCGCCGCGAGCGCCGTATTTCATTCGCTCATATCGATTCGCACGTCTTCTGCGTTTCCCCTAGTGGCGGCTGCCATGCTGGCGGCAATCGTGGACTACCTCGTGAACAATGGATTGGTAGCCGTCTACCTAAGCATCAAGTACGCGATGTCTCCAACGAAGGTAATCAGGCAGCTTCGCATCGGACCCTTTGCAGAGTACATCATTAGCTATTTGGGTCTTGCCGTGTTTGGCTTGATCCTCGCGAAGCTATTCCCAGAAGTGAGTTTCTGGGTCGTGCTGGGCTACGTACCTCCACTCT
>JBOGVG010000153.1:0-15798 GCA_050692435.1 Actinomycetota bacterium | reverse complement strand
GGACCAGGTGGTCCTGTCCGGGAACGTCGAGGTCCCTCGGGGCCGGGAGGTGGGGGAGGTCGTCGTCCTCACCGGGAGCGCGGTGATCGACGGCGTCGCCTTCGGTGACGTGGTGGTCCTGGACGGGGATATCACCGTGAACGGCCAAGTGAGCGGAAGCGTGATCGCGGTCGACGGGTTCGTATCGCTCGGACCGAACGCCCAGGTCGGGGGCGACGTCACCTCGCGAGGGGAGATCGAGCTCACCGATGGAGCGACGGTCGACGGCCGGGTCAGGCAGCACGCCGCCTTCACGTGGCGGGGGCCGATCTCGGCATTCGGGCGATTCGCGAGCTGGCTTGCGGTGACAATGTCGACCCTCCTCCTCGGCCTCGGGCTGGTCCTGGTTGTGCCCCGCGGGGTGGACGCGACGTTCGCGGCGGCCAGGGGGTCACCGTTGGTCTCTCTCGGGTGGGGCGCGGCGCTCGCCGTGGGGGTGCCCGTCCTTTCGATCATCTCGATCGCGTCCCTCGTGGGACTACCGCTCGGGCTGGCCGTGCTGCTGGCTTTCGTGCTCGTGGCCTTCGTGGGATACGCGCTCGCGGCGTACGTCCTGGGGCGCTTGCTGTGGCGACGATCGGAGAAGAGCGTCCTCGCCTTCGTGATCGGGTGGGCCATCCTTCGTGCCGTCGCGCTCATCCCCTTCGTGAGCGGCCTGACGTGGGCGGGGGGTGCGCTATTCGGCGTCGGGGCGGCGGCGGTCGCCACGTGGCGTGTTCGCGCTGTGGGCGGGAGGCACCGCGAGGGCAAGATCGTGCAGCTCACCGAGCACGTCAGCGAGGAGGCGGGTCTGTGAGAGACGTCGAGACGATCTCGCGGGAGGAGCTGAAGGGGAAGCTTGACCGGGGCGACGACTTCAAGCTCGCGATGGCGCTCAGTCCATGGGCGTTCGAGGCGAAGCGGATCCCGGGTTCGATCAACATCGCTTCGGAGGAGCAGGGCCTCGGACTGATGACAGACGGGGCCATCTCGCCCGCCGACGAGATCGTCGTGTACTGCACGGGCGGCGACTGCATGTCGAGCCTCCAGGCGTACAAGAGCCTCGTCGAGCTGGGCTTCACCAACGTGCGCCACTACCCAGGCGGGCTATCCGATTGGGAGGCGGCTGGGTATCCCTTGGAGGGTAGCCTCGCGGGGCCGACGGACGCGGTGGAGGACTGAGCTTCACCGCCGGGCCAGGCGCGAGAGCACAGCGAACACGGCGCCCAGGGCCGCTCCGAACGCCGCAGCCTGGGGGACGTTCATCAAGACGCGGGCGCCTTCCTCCACGGTGACCCGGGGCGAGAGCACCATCCCCACGAACGACTGGCGCCCCAGCGTCGCGCCGCCCGCGGCGATGACGCTCTGGCATCCCCCCTGCTCGATCGATACGTCTCCCTTCGCCACCAGCGGCCCGCACCCGCCCTGACTGATCGACACGTCGCCGCCGGCCATGATCGGCCCGCACCCTCCCTGGTGGATCGAGACCTGCCCCGACGCGATGACCGGGCCCGCTCCCGCCTGGGTCAGGTGGACATCCCGCCCGTTTACCATCCCCACCAGCGCCCGCTCCACCGTCACGTCCCCGGCCGCCTCGACGGTCCGCAGGACCCTGGGCGTGCTCTGTCCGTTCGTGTCCACGCCCCACCTCCTCTCGTTCCCCTCCATCCTATGTAGGCTGCCCGGGTGGCGAGTGGTCAGACGTTCCTGCTCATGGGCTCCAGGGAGTTCGAGCCATGGTCCGAGGAGGTCACGATCGCCAGCCAGCTGCCCGCCCTTCGGAGGCGGCGGTTCGCCGTGGAATGGCTGTCCGGCCTCGACCTGATCCCGGGCATGGGCTTCGGAGTGCACTGGGACAAGGTCCGGTTCATCCCGATGCTGCGGCCGTGCATCATGTCTCGTGGTGGATCACGGCGGGTGGTTCGTGGGATCGACGAGCGGACCGCCATCCTCGGCGACGGCCGGCAGTGGACGGTGCTCGGGACCAGGACCGCGATGGTGCGTCACGCCCGCACGACCCGCTCGAATCGGGCAGGGGGCCCTTTTCGACCGCGGGCTGACCGGTCGGCGGGGCCGGCCGCTGGCTATCCTGAGGAGCCGTGAGCTCGACCGACCTGACGGTGTTGCCCGAGGAGTCGCACCGGCCCAAGTGCTTCCTGTGCGGCCGCCCCACCTTCGATCCCGAGAAGGGGGAGCGGCCGTGGGTCCGGGCCGCGGTGGGTGGCCACCAGGTGCTGGTGTGCGCTCGGTGCCAGGAGGACCGGCCGGATTGGGCCGTTCAGCTCGACCGGTGCGAGGCCTGCGGGCAGACTAGGCTGTCCGTGACGCTCGGTCAGGTGGTGTGCCGGGCATGCGGCCACGTCCGCGGCGAGTTGGTCGAGCCTGCCTGGCTTTCGGGCGCTTAGCTCAGCGGGAGAGCGCTGCCCTTACAAGGCAGAGGTCGAAGGTTCGAATCCTTCAGCGCCCACAAACCGGTCATAACGCGAACCAGTGAGGCTTCTGTTTGGTCACCCAGAAGCGAGCCTTTGTTCAGCCGAATGAGCAGTGGATGATCACTTTACGCAAGGCTTCCTCGAGAGTCGCGAGCGCGTGATCATCCAGCTGAGCGATGAACAGCTTCGAGATACCGCGCGCGTGGCCGGCTGGAGACCTCGGCAGAGCCGAACCGGATCCACGTCTCCGAGGATTTCGCGAAGGCGGTGAGCGATGAGTTCCGGCTGGAGCCGCGGGGGACGATGCAGCTCAAAGGCAAGGGCGAAAACGAGGACGTTCCACTTGATGGGGGCCTGACGCCTCAGGTGGGAACGCGCTGGAGTGGTCCCTCACCGCTCGATTCACATCGGCGATCAATACGAAACGGACGTGGTTGGAGCGCGAGCTGTTGGGATGGACGCCGTGCTCCTGCGGCGCCCCTCACTAATGAAGGATCCGCTTCCGGAAGAGGCGGCTGATTGCGTTGTGCTGTCGACGTTGACTGAGGTGCTCGAGATTATCGAGGTCTGATCTTCGTACTCGTTACCAACTTTGCGCCGCCAGCTCGTAGGACTCGAAGCCGACGACCCTTCCGTTCATCGCCTCTGCCACTTCGGTTCTCATTGGTTTGACTGCTTCGGCACTTCCTTCTAGCGCGGCCTCGCTGTCCCAAAAGGCCACTGCTACGAGCTTTCCCGCCGACCTGTCGACCAAGAAGTTTGCCGCCGTGAACCCCTCCAGGGCCTTGAGGGCCGGCATGATCTTTTCGTTGATGATCTTGAGGGCGTCGTCGATCTTGCCTCCGTCACCTTCGATCGTGCTGATTCGTGCCTGCATAGCCATAGCCTGTCCTTTCGTCTAGTTGCCTAAGCCAATCCTTCGTCTGGTCGGGGGGATTGTCAAGAGGCTAAGAGCCCCGGCGGCCCTTGAGTTGCTCCATTGCCTCTTCGAAGGTGATCTCTTTGTCGGCGAGCTTCGAGAGGATCTCCTCGCGCCCGCCATCTACCTCAGGCTCGGGCTCCGCGGTACCACCTATTGCTCCGACTATGTCGTCTAACCGGCTGCGCGCAGTGTTGTAGGCCACTCCCAGTTCTGAAGCCAGCTTCTGCAAGTTATTTCGATGCTTGAGCAAGAGACCAACGAAATCCAGCCGTTCGCCGGTAACCTTCCCATCCAACCAAGGCTGAATTGACCTTCGAGCCCCACCGCTATCGGGACACTCGAGCCTGGTGACGATGAACTCTTCCCCGCTCGCCGGGTCTTTCGTACTAAGAGGGTAGAGGGCCATTAGTCGTCCTCGTCCTCGCCGGCGCCCTCTTCGACGTCACCCTCATCCGACCCCAAATCTCTAAAGAGTCCCGACTCCTTCATCTCTTTGACGTAATCGGGACTGATTCCGAAGTTAGCTATCTTTGCCACTTGGTCGATGTTCAGATTTGAAAGGCCGGCCTAGAGACTGTAGATGCTAATTATTGCGGTGCGCGATCGCGCGACTCCTGCGCGACTCTTGAGGGGTCGCGCAGGAATGACAGAGGCTCCCTGCAGAAAACGAGATTGCGAAGAACGATGAATGGGCGGCTGCCTTACACTTCGCCACGCTCCGAGTGGCGGAAGGGTTCGGTCCGAAAGTCACTCGGAGAACTTTTGTTGCTCATCTAGATCGCCCAGGGCTCGTGAGATGGCCACTCTTATCGATCCAAACCTCTTCCAGAGCGTGGCGTAGTCGGGCAACTCCTTCGTCCTCCGAAAGTCGTGATAGGAAGGGGGCCGGCCCTCTTGGGCATGGAAATCCCGGATGGCTCCAATGATTCGCTCGTCGCTCCAGAAGCGAGCCTCCCGGCTCCGCTTGAGGATCTCAAGGGAAGCTTTTCGGAACTCCGGATCGTTTGCATGGCGCAATCTCTGGATTTCGGAACGCCGAGCCGAGGTCTCAGGCTTGTAGAATCGATTCATCCAGACGACTTCGACCCGGTCAGAGCCTAGGTCCAAGTGGTTCGCGTTATGGTTGGTTGAGTCCAGTCACGATGGAGGAGCACCACCTCGACGTCGTAACGGGCGCCTTCGGCTACACCGGCCGGTACATCACGGAGCGGCTCCTGTCGAACGGAAGGAAGGTCAGGACGCTGACCGGCCACCCGAACAGGCCGAACCCGTTCGGAGACCAGATCGAGGTGGCGCGCTTCGAGTTCGGGGATCGAGCGAAGCTCGAGAAGCGCCTGGACGGTGCCGACACCCTCTACATCACCTACTGGGTCCGGTTCCCGTACCGCGGCATGACCTTCGAGACCGCTGTCCGCAACGCGGAGAACCTGATCGGGACCGCGGGTGACGCCGGCGTCAGGCGCATCGTCCACGTCAGCATCACGAAGGCCTCCGAGGACTCTCCGTTCCCGTACTTCCGGGGGAAGGCCAGGCTGGAGCGGACCGTCCGGGAGTCCGGCCTGAGCCACGCGATCGTCCGCCCCACTGTGATCTTCGGGCGGGAAGACATCCTCATCAACAACATCGCCTACGTCCTGCGGCGGCTCCCCGTCTTCGGCATCCCCGGCTCCGGCGACTATGGGGTTCGACCGGTCTCGGTGGAGGACGTCGCCGACATCTGCGTGCGGGCGGGGCAAGGCGAAGAGGACGAGATCATCGAAGCGGTCGGCCCGGAGACGTTTACCTTCGAGGAGTTGGTGCGCCTGATCGCTGAGAGGGTCGCGAGGAAGGTCCGCATCATCCACGTGCCGCCTTCGGCCGCGCTTGCCGCCTCAAGGGTGATCGGTTTCCTCGTGAGGGACGTCTTGGTGACGAAAGACGAGCTCGAGGGGTTGATGGCGAACCTCGTCGTCACGGACGGTCCAGCCACCGGGAACCGGCGACTGACCGACTGGCTGGCCCGGAACGCCGCGACGGTGGGGCGGACGTACGCGTCCGAGGTGTCACGACACTATGCTCGCCGGGGGTGACGTCGAGCTCGCTCAGACCGCCGTCATGTTCACCGCACGAACGCCCCAAGTGCTCCAGGCCGGGAAGTCGCCAGAAGCCGTGAGCGCGACGTGGTTGGACCCATCGTCCAACAGCAACTCGTCAGGGATGGCGGTGGTCCGGGTCCTGGTCCATGTGCTGGCCGGCCCGGCGCGGATCGTCCGCACGAACTGCCAGTTCACCCACAGCGTGAGCTCACTCTCCCCGACGTCGAACGCCTGGAAGGTCAGGTTCATCGAACCGGCCTCCCCGGGGGCCAGGTAGAAGACCTCCTTGGGGTGCGTACGGTCGACGCGCCGACGTTTCCCAGTGGGTCCGCGGATCCGATCGGCATCGGAAGCGCTGGGGACTGCTTGGGGTTCACCGGGATCGTCCGTAGCGAGCCCCAGGCCGTGGGGTCGGTCGTGGTGGCGAAGTCGTACAAGCTCCCGCCGAGGAGCCCGTTCTCCCGCACCACGCGGACGAATGCCAGGATCTCGGCGCCGTCGAGGTTGTTCGCCACGCCTCCGATCCCGTGGATGGGGACGGTGCCATCGCCGACGCCTGTCCGGATGAGCTCGATGCAGTTCGCCGTGTAGTCGTGGACGGCTTGGCCCCCTTTGGCCACGGCGCCGAAGTAGCACATGGGCAGGAACAGGTCGTAGTACTGCATGAGCTCCACGTAGGGGAAGTTCGGCCAGAAGCTTGACTCGGTCGCCAGGCGAACGGGGTTCGGGATGATGGCCCCTAGTGGATAGCTCGGACCCACGGCGTCGCGGATCCACTGCGACAGGTCGAGGAGCCTCCTGGTGCGGGCGGCGGGATCGGCCACCACCCTGGACTCGATGTCGAGCGCGAAGGAGTCGAACGCCCCTCCGGTGCTCGACCGGTAGTCGATGGCCGCCATCGACTTCCGAAAGTCCGCTTTCAGGTGCTCGAACGAGGGGAGGTACCAGGCCACCACACGCATCCCGGCCAGGTGCGCGGAATCGATGAACTGCCCGACCTTCAGGGGGAACACGATGGCCCGGTGCGAGTAGTTCGAGGTCTCGAGGTAGATCGTGCGCACTCCCTCGTCATGCATGGCCTGAACGGTCGCCGAAGGGTCGGCCCACAGGGCGTCGTCGAAGACGTCCACCCACGTGCCCATCCCGCGGTAGGCGAAGAGGCTCGGCCGGTCCGGCGCCCGCACGGCGGCGGACGCCCCGGCCAGCGCGGTCAGCATCACCGCCATGGCCACGAAGGCCTGGAACACGTGGGACGTCATGGTTCGAGTGCTGGGCATCGTTCAAAGAGAGAGACGGATCTGGCGGGTCTATCGTTGCGGTGATCCGACAGACTTTCAGCGCTGAAATTACCACCTTGTCTTTTGCCGAACGGGTGTTCTATCCTTTGAGGTCCCGATGCGCTGGGACAGCCTCAGGCTCGACGTCCAACCGGCGGACGACCGCCTCACGACTCCTCTATTCGAGCAGGGCGCCGTGGTCCGCACGTTCGACACGCCGGAGTTCCGAGGCATCACGTTCTACGAGGTCCGAGCTCGGTCGATCATCAACCGCGTCCCGGAGGCCTCCCGGATGCCGTTCCGCTTCACGATCAATCCGTACAGGGGATGCAGTCATGGTTGCACCTATTGCCTAGGTGGGGACACGCCGATCCTGATGGGTGACGGTCGAACGAAGCCTCTGGCCGACGTACGCCCGGGTGACCAGATCTACGGTACCGTCCGGAGCGGGAAGTACCGTTGGTACGTCAAGACCGGCGTCCGCGCGCACTGGTCCACTGTCAAGCCAGCGTTTCGCATCACGCTCGAGGATGGGACGGAGCTCATCGCCAGCGGGGAACACCGGTTCATGACGAATCGCGGCTGGAAGCACGTCACCGGATCTGAGCAGGGCGCCGCAAGACGGCCTCACCTGACACTCAACAACGATCTGCTGGGAACGGGGCAATTCGCCTGTCCACCCGAGGACGGGACCGATTATCGCCGGGGGTATCTGTGCGGCATCATCCGCGGGGACGCACATCTCGGCTCATACGTCTACCGGCGAGGTGGTGGAAACCTGGGAAGCGTGCACCGGTTCCGGCTGGCGCTCATCGATCTGGAAGCGCTCCGGAGAGCGCGTGAATACCTCGAGGATCGGGCCGTTTCCACGCGAGAGTTCCTGTTCCAGCGCGCTTCCGGGACGACGAGAGAGATGTACGCCATCCGCACCTCGGCTTTTGCCCAGGTCAGCGCGATCAGGGAACTCATCCGGTGGCCATCCGAGCCTCCCATCGAGTGGTCCATGGGGTTTCTCGCTGGAATCTTCGATGCAGGAGGCAGCTACAGCCAGGGGATCCTTCGAATCTCGAACACCGATCCGGCGATTATCGACCAGATCACCTTGAGTTTGCGCCGGCTCCGGTTCGCTTACAGGATCGAGCCAAGCTCCCGAGCCAACGGGCTTACCGTGGTGAGGCTGCTCGGCGGCCTTCGAGATGCACTCCGATTCTTCCACACGGTTGATCCGGCGATCACGCGGAAGCGGGACATCGTGGGGCGGGCGATCAAGAACGACGCGCCCCTTCGGGTCGTGTCCATCGAGCCATTGGGCATGGACATTCCCATGTACGACATAACCACCGGCACTGGCGACTTCATCGCGAACGGCGTCGTCAGCCACAACTGTTTCGCCCGCAAGAGCCATACCTTTCTCGACCTGGACTACGGGCGCGACTTCGACACGAAGATCGTCGTGAAGGTGAACGCCCCGGAGTTGCTGAGGAAGGAGCTGGCCGAGCCGACGTGGGAGGGCGAGCACATCGCCATGGGGACCAACGTCGACACCTACCAGCGGGCAGAGGGACGGTACCGGCTCATGCGGGGGATCATCGAGGCCCTCCGCGACTTCGCGAATCCCTTCTCCATCCTGACGAAGGGAACGCTGATCCTCCGCGACCTCGACCTGCTCGTCCAGTGTTCCGCAGTCACCGACGTGGCCACGAACTTCTCGGTCGGCTCGATCGATCGGGAGCTGTGGCGCGTGTTGGAGCCCGGGACGCCGAACCCCACGAGGCGGTTGGAGGCGGTCCGGGCGCTGAACGAGGCCGGCGTTCCGTGCGGCGTGCTGATGGCCCCGATCGTTCCGTTCCTGTCCGATTCCGACGAGGCCATCCGGGAGACGGTCGAGGCCATCGCCGGCTCCGGCGCCACCCACGTCACGCCCATCGTGCTCCACCTTCGAAAAGGCGGCTCCCGGGAGTGGTTCATGGCCTGGCTCCGGGAACGGCACCCCGAGCTCGTCCCCCGCTACGAGGAGCTTTACAGCGACCGGGCCTACGCCGCCAAGTCCTACCAGGAGGACGCGGCCGCACGGGTCGGGAGGCTCGCCCGGCGGTTCGGGATCGGCGGGGCGACGCCAGGGGAAGCCCGCCGGGTGTCCTCGCCGTCGCCCCGGACTCCGACCCAGCCGGAGCAGCTCACGCTGGCTTAGCGCGGAGGCTGGAGTGGCGGCATCGCGGGCCTCGCCGGCCGTTCCCCCCGCGGCCGGTCGGCTACCCTTCGTGCCATGAGGGGCATGGACCGGCTGCTCGAGCTCCAGGCCATCGACAGCACCATCGACCGGCTGGAGGCGCGCCGGAGGCAGCTCGAGGAGGGCAGCGAGCTCATGGCCGCCCGGGCGGTCATGGAGGACGCCGAGGGCCGCCTCGGCGAGCTGCGATTGGCCATCGATGCGGTCGTACGGGAGCAGCAACGGCTGGAGCACGAGATCGACTCGATGACCCAGAAGGTCGGAGCCGACGAGAAGCGCCTCTATGACGGCAGCGTCGCCAACGTGAAGGAGCTGCAAGCGCTCCAGCACGAGATCGCGAACCTGAAGGAACGGCGATCCCGGGCCGAGGACGAGCTCCTCGAGCAGTTAGTTCGAAAGGACGACCTGGAGGGCCGGGTGGCGGAGGCGGGGAAGGTGGCGACCGAGGCGCGGGACAACGTCGAGGCCGAAGGCGCGGAGGCCATCCGGGAGCTGGAGCAGATCGAAACCTCGCTCAAGGCAAGTCGCGAGAACCGCGAAGCGCTCGGTCCCGAGTTCGACGAGGAGCTGCTGGACCTGTACGAGGAGCTTCGGCGGCAGAAGAAGGGGATCGCCGTCGCCGCGCTGGTCAACGGCGTGTGCCAGGCGTGCCACGAGAAGCTGTCCCCCCTCGAGCTCGACCGCCTGAAGAAGACCGACGGCGTGAAGAGGTGTGAGTACTGCCGGCGGATCGTCCTCTTCGCCTGATCGTCTGGTGCGACGGGGCGGCGCGAGGTAACCCCGGCCCCGCCGGCGTCGGCGTCGTCGTGACGAGGCCCGGAGGCCGGGTGATGGACCGCGTGGCAAGAGGGATCGGCGTGGCCACGAACAACGTGGCGGAGTACACGGCGGCCATCGAGGGCCTGAAGCGGGCCAGGGACCTCGGCGCCGCCCACGTCCTCCTCCGCTCGGATAGCCGCCTGCTG
This sequence comes from Actinomycetota bacterium, assembly GCA_050692435.1. Taxonomy (GTDB): domain Bacteria; phylum Actinomycetota; class UBA4738; order UBA4738; family HRBIN12; genus AC-69. The sequence goes on along the minus strand of JBOGVG010000153.1, from coordinate 5,879 downwards.
ATCGAGCAGCTCTCCGGACGGTTCAGGGTGAAGAACCCCGTCCTTCAGCGGCTGCACACCGAGGTGCGCAGGCTGACCGAGGGTTTCACGCGCGTGCGCTACGAGCACGTGCCGCGCGAAGAGAACCGGGAAGCCGACCGTCTGGCGAACCGGGGCGTCGACGAGTGGCTGGCCGGCGGGGGCGCTACATGGACGCCGCCGGCGAGGGCCCCCCGGCTGTGGGAGGAGGAATGACCACATCCTCCAGGGCGAACTCGAACCGCGCCACGCCGCCGCCCGCCAGGCGATAGGACAGGGACAGCACCCGTCCGTCGGCCGAGTCCTGCTGTGGGAACACGAGGAGCCCCTCGACCGTGGCGCCGCTCGGCACGGCGATGAGGCTCCCCGTGTGGACGCCCTCCTGGCGCTGCGAGGCGTCGCCGACCTGCTCCACGTGCAGACCGGAGAGGTCGGGATCGAGCACGATCCTCCCGGTGCTCCCGTTCTCCACCACCACGTTGAACTGCCAGTTCGGCGTGAACATGAACACCGAGTGAAGGTGGATCGTCACCCCCCGCCGAACCTGCAACAGATCCTCGAAGAGCACGATTGCGGCAACCATGGACTGCCCGTCGCGCGTCAGGTCGAAGATCCTCCAGTCGGCCGGGCCGACCCGAAGGAGCGTGATCGGTCCGTCGAGGATCCTTGTGAGCGGAAACGGCTCATCGTCAATCGGATCGTGGGCAAGCGTCACCGAGGCCCCCACGTCGACACGCGCCACGGTGGTGCCCTCGATGGTGTCCAGCGCCACGAACTCCACGGAGCGGAGGTCGACCTGCCCCGCGATGGTTCCCGGGAATTCATCGTTCTGGACGTTCAGCCATCGGGCCCACGCCGAGAGCTTGGAGCCGCCGACGAGCTCGGCCAGACGCCCGCCCTCGTCCTCGGTGGCATGGGCGTAGGCGTCTAGGAAGTCGACCACGGTCTGCCGGGAAGCGACCACGTCGACACCGAGGCCCGCGCCCACCTGCTCGCGGGCGAGGGGTCGGGCCGGCCCTTCGAGCGTTGGCGAGCACGCTGCGAGTGTGAGCAACGGGATGAACAGAGGCGAGAGCCGTCGCATCGGATCGGCCGTATCGTACCCGGGCCTATACTGTTCGGCGGGGAGTCGGCCGGGCGGCCGCGGGCGAAGGCTCGAGGAAAGTCCGGACTCCACAGGGCAGGGTGCTGGGTAACGCCCAGGCGGGGTGACCCGCGGAAAGCGCCACAGAGAACCGACCGCCCCCGCGAGGGGGCAAGGGTGAAACGGTGAGGTAAGAGCTCACCAGCGGGCCGGGTGACCGGCCCGGCTCGGCAAGCCCCACCCGGAGCAAGGCCAAGCAGGGAGCGTTCGTCGGGGCTCAAGCAGCGAAGCGGTAGCCCCGCCGAGAAGGGTGGCCCGCCCGAGCTCCCGGGTAGGCCGCACGAGGGGCGTTCGTCGTACGGGAGCGCCCCCGGGGCCTCGCGGCGACGCGAGGCTCAGAGAGATGGCCGCCGCCGGCCCGCGAGGGCCGGCACGGAATCCGGCTTACAGGCCGGCTCCCCCCTTCCTTTCAACGCCGGGCGCTCAGCCCGCGGCCCTGCTGGCGATCAGCGAGTACCCGCAGCGGCGCGCTGGAGCTGCCTGCCGGCGTGGTACGAGCTTCGAACGAGCGGACCGGCCTCCACGTGGGTGATCCCCATGGCCTCGCCGGTCCGCTTGTGCCTGGCAAACTCTTCCGGGGTGACCCACCGGTCTACCGGAAGGTGGAACTTCGTCGGCTGGAGGTACTGGCCCATCGTCACGATCTCGCAACCGGCCTCGGCCAGGTCGCGGAGGGGCTCGGCGACCTCCTCGGGCCGCTCACCCATCCCCAGGATGAGGTTGGACTTCGTGATCTGGCTCGGCCGCAGGCGCTTCGCGATGCGGAGCACGTCGAGCGATCGGTCGTAGCCGAACGCCGGACGGATCCGCCCGTGCAGCCTGCGGACGGTCTCCAGGTTATGGGCGAACACATCGGGCTCGGCGTCGATCACGGTCGCGATGTCGCGCTCGCCGCCATCGAAGTCGGACGGTAGCACCTCGACGCCGCACCCCGGCAGGGCCTCGCGGACCGCCCGGATACAAGCCGCCCAGATCCGTGCCCCGCCGTCAGGGAGGTCGTCGCGGGCCACGCCGGTCAACACGACGTACCGGAGGCCCATGGCCCTCACCGCCTCCGCGATCCGCCGCGGCTCTTCCTCATCGACCGAGTCCGGCCTCGCCGTCATCACGTCGCAGAAGCCGCAGCGCCGGGTGCACCGGTCGCCCAGGATCAGGAACGTGGCCTCCCGTTCCTCCCAGCACTCGTAGATGTTCGGGCACCCCGCCTCCTCGCATACCGTGTGCAGGGAAAGTCCCCGCATGAGTTGTTTCAGCTCGGTGTAGTTGGGGCCCGTTCGGGCCTTGACCTTCAGCCACTCCGGGCGGCGGGCCGCGGGCTGTAAGGTCTGGGCGCAGCCCACCGAATGCGCGACGTGGGTGTCAGGGAGCGTCGCGGTCCCCGTGCCCGCGGCAGTGGACACGATTGGCAGGTACAGACGCCGGTTGTGTGGATTGTGGTCCCGGCCAGGCATCCGGTCCAGTCTAGCCCGTGCTCGTGGCATCGAGGCTCGGCGTCTCGACCTCCTCCTCAGCGGTCCATTGCGGCGGCACCGTTGGCAGGAACACCCGGAACGATGCCCCCCCACCCTCGCGCTCCTCCACCCAGGCTTTCCCGCCGTGAAGCTCGGCGAACATCGCGACCAGCGAGAGCCCGATCCCCGTGCCGGGGGAGTGGGGAGATGCGGTCGGTCCCTGCCGGAATGGCTCGAAGATTGCCTTCTGGAGATGTCTCGGCACCCCAGGACCGTCGTCCTCCACGGCGAGGAGCGCGCCGCCGTCCTCCTCGCGCACGTGGACCCAGACGGTCGCGGCGGGCCCGCCGTGGCGGAACGCGTTGGCGAGGAGGTTCTCGGCGATGCGCTCGACCTTGGGCGGGTCGGCCGGGACCACGACGTCCTTCGCCTCTACCAGGACCCGCCGGCCGGGCGGCACCTCCAGGCTGTCCACCGTCCGCCGGACCAGCGCCCCGAGGTCGGTCGGCCGGTATTGGGGGGTCACGATGCCCCGGCTCAGCCGGTCGATGTCGAGCAGGTCTTTCAGCAGCTTGTCGAGCTTCCGGGCGTTCGAGGCCAGCCGGTCGAGGAGGTCGCGACGGTCGGCCTTCGACAGGTCCTGGCGCTCCAGCGTGAGGGCCAGGCCCAGGATCGATGTCAGCGGGCTGCGGAGCTCGTGTGAGACGGCGGCCAGGAACGCGTTCTTCATCTCGTCGAGCGCCCGCAGGCGCTCGGCGGCCTCGCGTTCCCGCTGCTCCCGCTCGCGAAGCGCCTCCTCCGCGAGCTTGGCGTCCGTGACGTCGGTCATCACGCCTTGCGAGAAGCGCGGACGGCCCTGCTCGTCGCGGACGATGGTTGCCTGGTCCCTGACCCATAGCCATCGCCCGTCGGTGGCCCGGATGCGGTACTCGATGTCGAACGGCTCGCCGGTCTCGTTGTGCCGGGTCGACGCGTCCACGACCCGGGTCCGGTCGTTCGGGTGAAGGGCCTGCATCCACAGCCCGAGGTCCTCCTTCCACTGCTCGACCGTGTACCCGAGCATGGCCTCGATCTGGGGGCTCACGAAGATCGTCGAGGAAAGGGCATCGACCCGGTCCACGTACGTCACCGCTGGGATCGTCTCGACCAGAGAGCGGTATCGGTTCTCCGCCTCCAGCAACCGCTCCTCGGTCTCCTTGCGCTCGGTGAGGTCGAGCAACACGCCCTGCCAGACGCTCCGCCGGCCGGGCCGGCCGCGTTCCATCACCACCGCGTCGTCGCGTACCCATACCACCCGGCCGTCCTGGCCCATCAGCCGGTACTCCATGCTGAACGGCTCGCCGGCCTGGTCGGTCCGCTCGGACTCGGCCATGACGACCTCCCGGTCATCGGGGTGGATGCGCGTCCTCCAGATGTCGGGGTCGTCCAGCCACTGCTCCGGTGTGAATCCGAGCAACTGCTCGATCCCCGGCGCGATGTACCTGGACGCTCCGTCCTCGTGGTGCAAGGATTCCGCCACGTACGTCACGGCGGGCATCTCCTCCACCAAGGTCCGGTATCGGTGCTCCGCCGCGGCCCGGGCCTGCGTCTCCCGCCGGGCCTGCCGCCACTGCAGCAGCGAGAACACCCACAAGCCCAGGGTGGCCAGGCCCAAGGCCACCAGGATCTCGTCCACCCGGGTCGGGAAGCGGCGGGTGACCCAGCGGTACGCCAGCTCGAACCCGCCCGTCACCACGCCCAGCCAGAACACGACGAGGGCGACGAGCGAGATCAGCAGCAGATCCCGCACCGCCCTCGGTCGGTTCCGGCGCGCGTTCCTGCGTTCGTTCATCGCGGATGAGCTGTTTCCCCGACTATCGGCGGCTCCGGGGGGACGCCTGAGCCCTGCGCCGCAGGTCCTTCGGGGCCTTGTCCGCGGGCCGGGACCGCGGTCTCGGGGCGATCGGGGTCAGAACCGGGCCAGCTCGAGCATCCGCTCGTAGATCCGGTCCGTGTCGGGCATGAAGGCGTGCTCCAGCGCGGCCGCGTACCCCATGGCCGGGACGTCCGGGCCCCCCATCCGGACGATGGGGCCGTCGAGGTCGAACATGGCCTCCTCGGCGATGGTGGCGGCGATCTCGGCGCCGGCCCCGTACGTCCGGTTGTCCTCGTAGACGACCATGGCCTTTCCGGTCTTGCGCACCGAGGCCAGGATGGTCTCCGCGTCGAGGGGCGCGATGGTCCGGACGTCCACGACCTCTGCCGAGACGCCCGCCTCCTGCTCCAGGCGCTGGGCGGCCTCAAGGGACAGATGGAGCATGAGGCCGTACGCGACGACGGTGAGGTCCGTGCCTTCCCGCTTCACGTCGGCCTTCCCGATGGGGACCGTGAACGGCTCCTCCGGCACGTCGCCCTTGATCGATCGGTACGTCTTCTTGTGCTCGAGGAACAGCACGGGGTCGGGGTCTCGGATCGCGGAACGGAGCATCCCGACGGCGTCCCGGGGGGTCGATGGGACGACCACCTTCAGCCCCGGCACGTGCCCGTAGAAGGCCTCGATGGACTGGGAGTGGTACAGGGCCCCGTGGATGCCCCCGCCCCATGGGCAGCGCACCACCATGGGCAGCCCCAGGTCGCCGTTGGTGCGGTACCGCATCCGCGCGGCCTCGGACACGAGCTGGTCGAAGGCGGGGTGGATGAAGTCGGCGAACTCGATCTCGGCCACCGGGAGCAGGCCGTGGAGGGCCATCCCGATCGCCAGGCCGACGATGGAGGACTCCGCCAGCGGCGTGTCGATGACCCGCTGCTCCCCGAACTCCTCGAGGAACCCGGCCGTGGCCCGGAACACGCCGCCGCGGGCGCCCACGTCTTCGCCCATGATGATGACGCGGTCGTCGGCCTTCATCTCCTCCCACATCGTGTCGTGGATCGCCGCGACGAGGTTCTTCTCGGCCACGACTCAGCCCTCCTCGGCGAACACGTGCCGAAGCGCGGACGCGGGGTCGGGGTCGGGGGCGATCCAGGCCTCGTCGACGGCCCGGTCGACGCCCTCCTTGAGCTCGGCCCGGAGGGCCTCGATCTTGTCGTCGTTGATCAGGCCGAACTTCTTCAGGTAGGTGCCGAACTGGATGATGGGGTCCTTCTTGCGGGCCTCCTCGACCTCCTCGCGGCTGCGGTAGGTCCGGTCGTCGTCGTCCGAGGTGTGGGGATGGAAGCGGTAGGTCCGGCACTCGATCAGGGTGGGACCGCCGCCCGAGCGGGCCCGGTCCACCGCGTCCTTCATGGCC
>JBOGVG010000152.1:0-9795 GCA_050692435.1 Actinomycetota bacterium | reverse complement strand
GAACTGAGTGGCCCCTTCCTCTTCGACGCCTCAACCAACCGGTGTACGGCAGTTACAGTATTGACCGGGGATCCATGATGCTTGTATTGGCCTCACGGTCCGTTGAGGGGGAGTGCCGTGGCAGGCGGCGCTGCGAAACGGTTCGGACCTCGCGCCTCCAACGTCTCGCTCACCGTAGCCCTTGTGACCCTCCTGGTCGGTGCAGGACTCCTGCCCCCGGACCAGGCTGAGGCCGAGCAAGGGAGAACGCCGCTGTTCGCGCCGGTGGGTGAGCCGCCGGGCCCTATCCCTGCAGAGGACCGAATGCCGGTCCTCTCGCTGTGGGACGAGAACGGGGTGCGTAACCCGAAGGAGGTCCCGATCACCCTTCCGCGCGGTGTCTCGCCCGACCGGATGCCCGGGGCCACGCGCCTTCCGTCGATGGGAGGGCCCAACTTCAACGTGTTCGGTGTGGGGCCGGATGCCGCCGCTCATGTGGCCGAGGTCTTCCCCCAAGACGTCAACTACCGGGCGGCGAACGGGAACTGGGAGGACCTCCGGAGCCTGGTCGTCCCCGATCCCGGATACGGGTGGATGGCCACCGTCAGAGGCGTGACGGTGCACTTTCCCACCCGTCTCACCTCCGCGACGCCGGTCCGGGTCGACCTTCCCGACGTGGGGAGCCTGAGCGCCGTCCCCCAGGGCGTCGATGGCGCGGCCCCGGCAGGGGAGGTCTCCGGCGGGACGGTGACCTATCGTGAGGCGCTCCCGCACACCGACCTCGCGTACAGCCCCGCGCTCGGAGGGTACAAGGAGGCCATCGTCCTCAAGGACCCGGCGGCGAGCGGGGAGCTGTCCTACACCATCCAGGCTCCGGGGCTCACCCTGCGAACCACCCTCCCGGGGGACGTCGAGGTCCTGGCCGCGGGCCGCCCGGTGGCCGTCATCCCCGCCCCGGTCGCCACCGACTCGGCGGCGGATCCCGCCTCGGCCCTCGGCACGTACTCGCTTCAGGATCTGGGGTCGGGCGCCTACCTGCTGGGTGTGACGGTCGACCAGGGTCTCCTGGCATCCGCGACCTATCCGGTGACGGTGGACCCCGGTCCAATTTTGATCTGGGGCGACACGTCCGACACGTACGTGGATTCGGCCAACCCCAGCACCGACTTCTCCTCGTCGGGTCTCCTGTTCGCCGGGGCCGGGGCCACCACGCAACACGCGTTCGTGAAGGTCAACGTGTCCGGGTTTCAGCGCTCCGGTCGGCTGGTGTACGGCGCCGCGCTCAGCCTGTACATACTCGACAACCCGGGAACCGGAGTCCCGGTGGACGCCCGCCGGGTCCTGGACCCCTGGCCCACCCCGGTGACCTGGAACACCCAGCCCGCCGCGGGGGCCATCATCAACACCCAGTCCTTCCCCGGGGGAGGTGGCCGGTGGAACTGGGAATTGAAGTCCATGTACCAGCACATCCTGGATCCGGCCAATCCCGATCCCTGGGCCGACTACGGGGTCCGGATGTCCACCAGCCCCACGGTCACCTACTCCTTCGGGTCGGCGAACAACGGCCTCCGCCCCCCGATCCTCCAGCTCACCTACAACGACCTCCCGGACACCCCGAACCTCTCCTTCCCCCGCGACAACTACGTGTCCGAGAACGACAGCCCCACCCTGAAGGTGAGCGCCATCCCCGGCGACCCCAACGGCGACGAGGTGCTACTCCGGTACCAGGTCTCCGATGACCCCAACGACTTCACCGGGAACCACCTGATCGAGGCGGCGACGAGCGACTGGACCGACGAGCGATCCTACGTCGTTCCCTCGGGGGTCCTGGTGGACGGGCAGACTTACTACTGGCGCGCCCAGTCCGGGGACGTCTGCCCGGACATCTACGGCAACATCCCGATGTGCTCGCTGACCGATGGCCAGGGCGTCACCCGCGATTCGCCCGCCAGCCCCACTCGTGCCATCACCATCGTGCTGAAGCACTTCGGCGACGACCCCCGGTGGGCCATGTGGTCCCACGACCTCGGAAACGGCATGACCGCCAAGGTGAACGAGGCAAACGGCAACCTGTTCCTCGACCTTCCACTGGACACGCTGTCCACGGCCGTCGGCGACCTGTCGGTGGGCCTCTCGTACAACTCCCAGCAGAACGCCAACCTGGGGCTGACCTCGGGGTGGGACCTGGCCATCGGTCCCCGGTCCTCGGCCCGGGACCTTCCCAAGGAGCTGGTCAAGCTGGGGGACCCAACCGACTTCCCCGACGCCGGGGTCAAGATCAAGCTGGGGGGAGGACGGGCCGTGTACTTCCCCCACCGGGAGAAACGGGTGTTCGCTTCGGTGGGATCCGGGGCCGGGGTGGTCAAGCAGAACGTCGACGGGACGTTCCTGTACATCGAGGCGGACGGGAGCACCTACACCTTCAAGGCCAGCGGCAAGCTGATCGAGGCCAACCCCGCCTCCTCCCAGCTCTCCTCGGGGGATAACTCCCTGGACTACGAGTTCAACGGGTCCGAGCAGCTCACCCGAGTCACCGACCCCAAGGGCCGATTCGTCAACATCACCTGGTCGGGCGGGACCCCCTCGGCCATCTCCACCTGGGCCGGCCAGACCTGGAACCTTTCCTACTCGGGCGGGCACCTGGCAAGCGTCAGCGTGTCGGTGACCAACCCATCGACCCTTCCAAACCCCACCACTGCGACCGAGACCGTGGGGTTCTCCTACAACGGGAACGGGCTGCTCCAGGAGATCGACAACGGGGTCACCTCCGCCGCCAACCGGACGGGCTGGGTGCTGACCTACATCCTGGACCCCAAGGGCAACTACCGAGTGTCCACCATCACCGCTGCGGGGGGAGGAGCGCCGACCACCCCTACCCCGTGGACCTTCGAGTACGCCGGGCCGTACTACGGCTCCACCGCCAGCACGACCTGCGTGACCGACCCCCTGGCCACCCCGGCGGCCCAGTTCTGCACGGGCGCCCACCAGACCAAGGTCGACTTCAACACCACCGGCCTGCCCATCAGGATCGGGGGCCCGGCCGACCAGACAGGGTACTGGCCGGTCACCACCACCATCTGGGACACCAACAACAACCTGGTGTGCAAGCGGACCCCCGCGGCCAATGCGGCGCTCGCGATCACCGACCCGGACGCCTGCAAGAACGACGCCCGATCCACCCGGTTCACATACAACAACGACCCGCCCTTCCAGATGCTCACCGAGAAGCACCCGGCCCCCAACTCAAACGGGTCCGGGGCCCGGGTCCTGGATACCTACCAGTACGACGCAGACACCAACGGCCAGAACTTCAACGGACTATGGGTGGAGAAGTACGGGACTCCGAACATGGTCGGGGTGCCAGCCGAGGAGGGGGTGTGGTACGGCTTCGACCAGACCTGGGGAGCCGGCGCCCCGCAGGGGGTTCCCGGGAATGGTGACAACTGGAGCCTGCGGTGGAGCGGGTACCTCAACCTGACGAGCTGGAGCGCGGCTAAGAGGACGGCGTTCCGGGTGACCACCCACGACGAGGGGGTCACCCTGATCGTGGGGAACACCGGCCTGCTCGACTGCGTGGGGACCACCCAGCCCCAGGGCACGTACAACTGCGGCACCAGCCAGGTCGTGACCAAGAGGCTGTGGCCGGGACTGCGGCCCATCACCATCGAGTACACCGAGCTGTCGGGGAACGCCTCGTTCAAGCTGGAGTGGGACCAGGGCACCGGCAACTGGCAGACCATCCCCGACTTCAAGTTCCAGAGCAACCTGGGGCTCGTGGTGTTCAAGACGACCAACGACGCTACCCGGGACGTCCTGAAGACCCACTACGTCTTCGACACCGACGACGCCAAGGCCAGGCGTCTCCCCTCGCGCGTCTCGGTGCAGGATCTTGTCACGACCGAGGCTCGCAAGACCGACTACACCTACAACCAGTACGGCCAGGTCACCACGGTCACTACGGCGGCCGAGACGCCCCTTGCGGCCACCATGACCAACACCTACAAGAACGACGCCACCACGTCCTGCCTGACGAAGGAGATGGGTCCCACCGGGCAGGGGGATAACATCGGCGCCGAGACCGATTACGCCTGCAACGCCGCGGGCGACGTGACTAGCGCCACACAGGTCGTGCGGGCCGTGGCCAACCAAGCCCTCCAGAACAGGGTGACCACGACCGAGTACGACAGCCTGGGACGGGTGACCAAGGTGACGAAGCCCTCTGGCGGGTACACCATCACCACCTACGACCGGGCCGGCCGCCCGGTGAACCTCGACCAGAACCTGGGGACCGGTGCGGGACACGACGCCCGTGCCTACACCGACTACGTCTACGACGATGCCGGGCACCTGATCGACGAGACCCTCCCCTTGGTTCCGGACCCCTCCAACCCCGGTCAGATGATCCGCCCTACCGTCCACCACGGGTATGACTGGCTGGACAATGAGATCTCCAGAACCGACGTCAGGGGCAAAGAGTGGCTCACGGACTACGACTCCCTTCGCCGAGTGATCCGGACCATCAGCCCCTCGGGACTGGTGGCGAGAACGGAGTACCGGCTCTCGACCGCTCCGTCCGCAGGCTCGTACCAGAACCAGGTCACGAGCTACACGCCGCCGGGCGATCCCCTCCAACCCGGGACCGTGGCCACGGTCACCACCTTCAACGTCCTGGGCAATAAGGCTTCGGAGAAGGTCGGCACCTTGCCTGCCACGGTCTTCTTCAACGACCCCCTCGGGAACGTGACCCAGGTGAACGATCCGGCGGGGGTCAAGACCCACTACGACTACAACGGGTTCTCCCAGGTCACGAGCAGGATCGACTTCTACCAGTCCACCCCCGCCGCCGCCACCACCTTCGACTACGACCCCGCGGGCCGCCTTTTGACAGTGAACGGGCCCCGCGCCCCCGCCGACGCCGACGATTCCCTCACCTACGCCTACGACCTGGCGGGCAGGCTCACTTCGACCACGCAGAACGGGGTGATCCTCCCGGGCAGCACGCCCCAGGCCCCGGTCACCACCACTTACCTCTGGGACGACGCGGGCGAGCGCGTCCGGGTCACCCAGCCCATGTCCTCCACCCAGAACCTGGTCCGAAACTGGACCTATGACATGTCCGGGAGATTGGCCAACTACGCCGACGCCAAGGGGACCACGACCTACAGCTACGGGGCCGGGGACCAGCTCGAGTCCGTAGCCGATCCGAGGAACCTGACCCTGAAGTTCGAGTACGACAACCTGAGCCGTCGGACACGCAGATACGCCCTGTCCGGGGGCAACACCATCGATGACCAGACGTTCACCTATGACCTGGCGGGCAACATGCTCACGGCGAAGGTCGTGGCCTCCGGGACGACCATCACCATGGACTACGACAATGACGCCAGGCCGTCTCATGTGTACCAGGCGAGCTACCCCACCCCCACGACCACCTACTCGTACAGCTCCTCGACGGGGCGGCTGAGCTCAATCGTCGATCCCGCCGGGACCACCACCTACGACTACAACGCCAACGGGCAGCTCTTCCACCTCACCGACCCGTTCAACTCCACCTCGCAAGTCACCTACGGCTATGACCCGCAGGGGCGGTTGAAGACCCGGACCGACCCGGCCGGCCTGACCTGGACCAGAACCTACCAGTCGGGCACGGGTCGGCTGATCACCCAGACCGTCGTCAAGGCCGGAACCACCCTTGGCTCGTTCAACCTGGGCTACGACCAAGCGTCCAACGTCACCTCCCGGGAAGAGAGGGTCAAGTCCGAGACCGGACCGGACAATGCCGACTCGGGGATCTGGACCTATGGCTACGACGCGGCGAACCGGATGATCTCCTCAACCGCCCCCTCCACCATCGTCACCACTTACGGCTACGACGGAGCCGGGAACCGCACCAGTGTCAAGGTGGGAGCGGCAAATCCCGTGACCACCTCCTACGACCTGGCGGGGCTCCCGACCTCCTCATCGGACAACACCAGCTACACCCATGACGCCATCGGGGAGCTCACCAAGATCGACAAGACGGGCGGCACGGCGAACGACTGGAACCTTGTTTACTCCTCCTGGGGCGTCCTGAAGACCGCAGCCCACAAGACCACCGGGACCCCGGACGTGTCCTACACCGCCGACGCACTGGACCGGGTTTTGTCCCGGGTGGCCGGCTCCACCACTGCATACACCTACCGGGGGACGGGGGAGGAGGCGGCCAAGGCCCAGGTCGGCGCGGCCACCCCCGTCTACTACGCCTTCACCCCGGGCGGGCCCCTCGCACAACGAACGGGGCCCGATGGCGCCACCCTTCGGTACTACCTGAGAGACCTCCACGGGGACGTGGTGGGGTTTGCGGCGACCTCAGGGACCAACCCCATGAAGGGGTCGATCCTGTACTCGCCGTGGGGGGGGCCGGGAACCAAGACTGGCGAGCTCGCCACCTTCCCGGCCCAAGGACACCTTGGGTTCCAGGGCCAGCTCACCGACGCGCTCACAGGCCAGGTTGACATGCTGACCCGGTACTACGAGCCCACGCTTGGCCGATTCGACACGAGGGACGTGCTGTTCGGAGACCCGACCGACCCGCCGAGCTTGAACCTGTCGGTGTACGCAGAGGACGCGCCGGTCACGTTCACGGACCCCACTGGGATGAAGATTGAACTCGGAGAGGTTGGCACCGCCGGGCCGTGTTCGCGGGCGTGCGAGTCGAGCCTCGCGGAGGCCTCCTGGGACTTTATCGCCGCTCACCCGGAGGTCTACCGCCCCTCGGTCGATCCGGCGAAGATGCCCCCGATCAGCTCCTACTACAAGGTGATGTCCAACCCGCGCCTGCCTATCGGGCAGCGGGTGGCCGCGGCGAAGACGCTCTATTCCAATTATGGAGCGCAGGGGAGGTCCATCGCGGGGCAGTGGCTCGGGGCACAGCAGCTGGCGAACGAGTCATCAAGCTGGTATCAGAGCTGGACGGAGGGCCTCAAGCAGGGAGTCGGGTTCGTGAACCGGATGGTTAGCGACCGCATAGCAAGGTCGACCGTTGGCCAAGTGCTCGGAGTGGCAGCGGTCGTGTCACACCGAACGTTGGGCCTATGCGGAGGCGGCTCGGCGACCCTCCCGTTGGCCCAAGGGACGGCGTCCGGCTGCTACCAGGTCACGCCCACGGGCGAACACGGACTCACGGCGACCTTAGGTGGCGGATCGGGTGTGGGATTGGGAGCGAACGCCACAGCAGGGCTATCTGTGAGCAATGTCGAAAGACTTCAGGATCTCGGTGGAACTTTCGACTACGTCGACGTTTCCGTGGGGCAGGGTCAGATCGGGGGCGGGGTCCATTACGCGTGGTCCACCACCTACGGCCACACGACGTCGCAAACGATTGTCTCATGGAGTCCCGGATTCAGATCCAACTGGTTGGTGGCCGGGTACCGGGGGAAAACGTACACATGGACGCCATGAGCGAAACGACGAGAGCATCGGGGCATTCGCCCGAGCCAATGTTTGAACGCTCAGTTGGGGTGCACGTCGGCTCGGTGTATGGAGGGGGCCGCATTTCGATATTTCCGGGACGAGTCCTCATCACGCCGGGAAGGGTCACGATGTTCGTCAGCGGCGAGCACGGACTCGTCCACACGGCACCCAACGTCGTCATGGTGAAACCACGAATCGCCGTTCCGTGGCTTAACACTGGCTTCGTGTTTCACGACGATGATCAGACGATCGTGGTTAGCACCACACCAACGGCCAGAAGGGGAATGAGAACGGCGCTCCGAGACGCTGGTTTCGATGTTCATGAGTTCCGCTCGTGGTTGTCGCTGGGTCGCGCGGAAGACAGACCGCGATCCAAAGGACCGACCGAAGCAATCGCGTCGGGCTTCACCGCACGCGCTATCTCGGTCTTCTCGGTCGCGCTGTTCTTCGTGTCGTTAGAGCTTTCACCAGAGCCGGCTGTCGTGCTCGGACGCTTTTTCCTGTTTCTCAGCGCACAATCCGTAACCGCGCGGTTCTTGATTGCCAGGTTCGGCCGTACGATGCGCACATCAGCTTCTCGCCCTCTACAGGGGAACAGGTTGGCACTCGCTGTGAATGTGTGTTGCCTGATCGGCCTTGCCATTGCTGCGATTCTGCTTGCATATTCCCTGCTCGACTAGCCGACCGATTGTCAAACGATTCACAGCCGTCGGACGACCCACGACACGTCGATCTTCGGATGCCCAAGCATGACTCCAGATGTCACTCATAGGCCGCTCTCGCCTATCGCCTGGGTTTCGGACCCTAGGTCTCGGAGACCGCTCGCAACCATTTCACTCGTTGCGTTAGTCGCGCTGTGGACCAGTTGTTCGCGCCCAACGATGTCGGCCGGACAGTATGTCCACGGCATCGACGAGGTCAATCGTGAGGCCGGTCATCGGGAGCAAGAATGGCGAAGATCCTTGGTTAGGTGCGAAGCGGAGGTTGTCCCGTAGTTCGTAGAACTTGAGGGCGGTCCTCCGCCCCGTCCCCACCACCAGGTGGTAGAGACGGGGTGGCTGTTAGGAGAGGAGGACCGCTGTGAGAAAGGTAACCCGTCCGCGCGTCGTGACCAAGGACGCGCTCAACACCGCCGGCCTGCCCGAGCAGGTTCAGGTGAGTCTCGCCGAGATCGCGGCGACCGCTCGTGAGGGCGTTCTCGCGCTCTCGGTCGCATGTGGACTCGAGGTCGTGCGGGAGATCATGTCGGCCGACGTCACCCGCATCTGCGGAACAAAGGGGAAGCACGACTCCGATCGCGCCGTCTACCGTCACGGGGCCGAGCCGCGCCTGATCCCCCTGGGCGGAGCGCTCGTTGGCATCGACAAGCCACGGATGCGCTCGGTCGCCGGTACCGAGGTGGCGCTGCCCTCCTTCGAGGTGTTCGCCGGGCATGATCTGCTGGACGAGATCGCGCTCGGCCGCATGCTCGCGGGCCTGTCCACGCGCCGCTACCGCGCCGGCGCCGAACCGGTGGGCAACCTCGATCTGCGAGGTGCTACTCGCTCGGCGGTCTCCCGCCGCTTCACACGCGCAACCCAGGCTAAGCTTGCCGAGCTGTTCAGCCGCGACTTGTCCACCCTCGATCTGTTGGCGGTGTTCATCGACGGGATGCATGTCGGTGAGCATCTGATCGTGGTCGCGCTTGGGGTCGATTCCCAGGGCGTGAAGCACCCGCTGGGTCTGTGGGAAGGCTCGACCGAGAACAAGACCGTGTGCTCGTCGCTGATCTCAAACCTGACCGAGCGGGGGCTGCCCGAGGACCGCGCGCTGCTGTTCGTCGTCGACGGCGGCAAAGGGATCCGGTCGGCGATCGACGCGGTCTGGGGTGAGCTCGCGGTCGTGCAGCGGTGCCGGCAGCACAAGGAGCGCAACGTCACCGACCATCTGCCCAAGGGCGAGCGCACGTTCTTCGCGCGCAAGGTGAGAGCGGCGTGGGCCAGGACCGATGTCGGCGCCGCCGAGCGTGAGCTGCGCTCGCTCGCCAAGCGCCTGGAGCTCGCCCACCCGGGCGCGGCGGCGTCGCTGCGCGAAGGGCTGGAAGAGACGCTGACCGTCACGCGGCTGGGGCTTCCCCCATCGCTTGCGCGCACGTTCAAGTCCACCAACCCGATCGAGTCGATGATCTCGATCGCGCGCGACGCCACGCGTAACGTCAAGCGTTGGCGGTCGGGTGAGATGGCGATGCGCTGGATCGCCGCGGGCATGCTGGAAGCGGAGAAGCAGTTCCGCAAGGTGAACGGTCACCACGACATGCATGTCCTCGCCCGAGCGCTCGAGTGTCACGCCGAGATGGTAGAAAGGAGGCGTCAGGTCGCGTGAGCC
>JBOGVG010000151.1:0-8837 GCA_050692435.1 Actinomycetota bacterium | reverse complement strand
CCGTGAACTTGGCTTGCGCGCTCGCGGCCGAGGGCCACCGGGTGGGCGTCCTCGACGCGGACGTGTGGGGCTTCTCCATCCCCCGGATGATGGGCGTCACGGGCAAGCCGGTCGGGTTCAACGACATGATCCTGCCCCTCGAGTCCCACGGGGTAAAGATCATCTCGATGGGGTTCTTCGTGCCCGAGGAGACGCCGGTCATCTGGCGAGGACCCATGCTGCACAAGGCCATCGAGCAGTTCCTGGGCGACGTGTACTGGGGCGACCTCGACTTCCTCTTGGCCGACCTACCGCCGGGGACCGGCGACGTCTCCATCTCGCTGGCGTCGTTCCTGCCTGGCGCGTCGATGCTCGTGGTGACCACGCCCCAGGAGGCGGCCCGCAAGGTCGCCGAGCGCGCCGGGAAGATGGCCGAGCGGACGAACCTCCGCCCAATCGGCGTGATCGAGAACATGTCTTGGTTCGCGTGCCCCCACTGCGGCGAGCGGACCTCGATCTTCGGCGATGGTGGCGGTCAGGAAGCGGCCGAAACGCTCGGGGTCCCGCTCCTCGCTCAGGTCCCGCTGATGCCCGCCCTCCGGGAGGGAGGCGACGAGGGCCGGCCCATCGTCGCGTCCGACCCCGACTCCCCGGCGGGCGCCGCGCTCCGCGAGGCGGCCCGCAGGGTCGCCCAGGTCACCAGGTCGAAGGTGGGCAAGCCGCTGCCGCTGGCGGCGCGGCCCGGCGTGGCGGCGGCGGCCGGCGGCAACCACGGCCACGCGCACTAGCGGTCAGGTCTCGGGCTCGGCGGCCGGTGCCGTCTCGGCGCGCTCGGCGCGGCCGCGACTCGACCCGATCGCCCACACCAACAGCGCGATCGCGCATACCACCGACACGGTGAGCCCGGTCCACTGGCTGCCGGTCATCCCGAAGAACCGCTTGTCCACGCGGAGGAAGTCCTCGATCACCCGCATCGCTCCGTACCACGCGCCGAACGTGAGCGTGAGGATGCCGAGGCGCCGCGGCGCGCGGCTCAGCCCGTAGAGCACGAGGAACAGCACCGTCGCGCCGATCATGTCGTACAGCGCCGTCTGGTGGACCCCCACGCCCGTGGCGATCACCTCGCCGTTCGCCCCGAGCAGCGTGGCGCTCGTGTTCGTCAGCACGATCTGCTGCCCCTCCTGGAGCAGCTGGCCGCATAGGCCGGCCATGCAGTCGTAGCCCGCCGGAACCCCGCCCTCGTAGCGGAACGCCAGCAGCCAGTTGGTCGGCTTGCCGAAGTGGTCGCCGATGATGAGGTCGCCGATCCGACCGAACGCGATGCCGAACGCCAGCCCGATCACTGCGCCGTCCATCACCTGGAAGAAGCGGTACCCGTATCGGCGCATCTGCGGGAGGTTGACCAGAACCGCGCCCGCGATGCCGCCCAGCAGGCTGATGCCGCCCCGCCAGATCGCGAGCATGTCACCGATCCCGTCGAACTCGGAGAAGTGCGCGATCACGTAGAACAGCCGCGCTCCCACGATGGCCCCAACCAGTGCCCAGAACACCATCGAGTTCACGTGGTCGACGGTGACCCCGCGCTTCGGGCCCTCCCGAGTGAAGATCCACGCGCCGAACAGGAACCCGATCGCGATGCCGAGGCCGTGGGGCGAGATGGCGAAATCTCCGAAGACGTGGACCCGGTCGAGGACCGGCCAGCCGACGGCGCCGAGCGGGATCACGGCCGGAGTCTACCGGCCGTCTCCCCGGACAGCGCGTCGGCCACGGCCCTCCCCAGCAGGAGACCGCCCACCACGTCGGCCGGGTAGTGCACGCCGACGTAGGTTCGCGAGATGCCGACCGCGACCCCCAGGCCGGTCAGCGCGGCCCGGGCTGCACCTGGAACTCGAAGCTTCCGCCCGGCCACCGTCACGAACGCCAGCAACACGGCCGGGTGGCTGCTGGGCCAGGACGTGGCCCGAGGTGGATCGGCCATGAGCCGCACGCCGGCGGGGTCGGCGACGTAGGGGCGAGGACGAAGGAACACTCGCTTCAGGCCCTGCCCCAGGAGCCACGAGACGGAGGCCGCGGCGAGCCCCCGGGCCGCGGCCCGGCGGTGGCCGGAGACGGCGAGCACGGCGGCCCCTCCGATCGAGGCCCAGATCGAGCCGAGCTCGGTGATCCCGTGGAAGAACCGGTCGGCGGCGAGGCCGTGGCCCCGGTTGACGGCGCGGAAGGCCTGGGTGTCGAGGCTCTCACCGGGTCCACCAGACGCGGCGATGCCGACGGCCACCGCGGCCCCGGCGAGCCCGGCGACGCGCATCGCTCGCTTCAGCACCGGGCGGGATGATATGCGAGTATCCCGCCGGTCGCGTCGGGGGAGGGGACGATGAGGAGAGATGACGAGGACGACTTCGCCGATCGGGGGAACGGAGGAACCGGACCTTCGGAGGGCCGCCGGACCGGCGGCGTCTCGGCCCGTCAGGTCCTGATCTTCCTCCTCGTGTTGGTGCTCATCATCTTCGGGGTCGCGAACTTCAAGATCGTCGAGGTCAACTTCCTCCTGTTCACCACCGAGGCCCGGGTCGTGACCGTGATCGTCGTCGCCGCCATCCTCGGCTTCGTCGCCGGGTACTTCGTGGGCCGTCCCGGCCGCGAGGACCGGAAAGTACTGCGGAACTTCCGGGACCGGAGGGACTAGCGCCGGGACTCGATCTCCCGCTTCTGCGCCAGGATCCCGTGGCGGAGGGCGAGCTGCGACCCGCCCACCAGGCGCAGGCTCCGCGCCGCGAGCTCGCCGAGCGCTCCGCCCTTGAAGCGGTAGTCCACGTGGTGCTCGAGGCGGCTTCGGCCCCCCGGCAACGGGCTGACCTTCGTGTCGACGGTCGCGTCGAGCAGCCCGGAAAGTCGGATGCGCGAGCGGAGGGGTGGCGACCATTCCAGGACCTTTGCCCGCACCCTGGCGTGCATCGCCATGAACCGCATGACGATGGTGTACGCGACACCCCGGCCGAGCTCGTCCTCCGGACGGCCCTCCACGGCCACGATGTGGCGGTCCCAGTGGGGAAGGTTCCGGGGGTTGGACACCACCGCCCACACCGCCTCGGGCGGGGCGTCCACCTCCACGGCTACGCTCACGACCGTCACGAAAGCCGGGCACTCCCGCTCGACCAACCACGCCACCACACGACGCGCTCCGGCCGGACCCGGACCAGGGCGACCCCGTTCGGATCGGACCCGGTGAGCCTGACGTTTGCCCGCGCCGACTTCCCTCCCGACCGGAGCCGATCCACCGCGAACGCCTCCCCGTCGCCCCTGACCATGGCCCCCACCATCCGCCTGGCCCGCCACCAGGACGTCCGGTCGATGCCCAGGGCCACCGGCGCCCTCGGGCTCTCCAGGCCGGCCAGCGCCAGCGCGGCCTCCGGGAGCGCCGCGTACAGGGCGGGCCCATCCGCCCCCCACGACACCGGCAGCACCGCCGCACCAGCTGGACCGTCCACGGCCAGCACCGCGCTCCCCCTGCGCCCCAGGGCCTCGCGCACGTCGGTGGGGAGCGCGGCCAAGGCGTCGGGCCAGCTCCGCCTGGCCCGGAACGCCTCGCCGGACGGGAGCGTTGGCTTCCACTCGCCCCACGTCTCATGGACCACGTCGCCGTCCACCATGGCCGCCCGCTCGATCTCGATCTCGACGAACACACGTCCCGGCGGCGTCCACGCCAGCGGCACGTGCCTGGCGTCCACGGCATACCCGGCGAAAAACTTCGCGTTCTTCCGAGTGAACCGGATGGACGCCTCGGCGAGCGCCGGCAGCCTTCGGACCGCCCGGTCCCACGTCCCGGCGTCGAGGAGGTCGTAGGGCATGGCCCGACCTGCGAAGGTCATCGCCCGGAGGCCGGCCCGGACCATCCCGCCCGCCCTGGGGTCGAGGCGCCACGACCGGGCCTTGACGGACCCTCGGGACGTCGTCACCCACACTCGCCCCTCGGAAAGGACGAACACCATCGGCGTGAGGTGCGGTCCGTGATGGGTTTCCGCGGCCACGTGACAGAACGAACCGCGCTCCAGGGTCTCTTCGAACTCGGCCGGCAGGGACTGGGTCACGTCGTCTCTCGCGCCGGGAACCGATTGACCGGGAAGGACAGCATGAGGGCCGTCCAGACGGAATGGCAGAGGAAGCTGGCCAGGACGCCGCCCGTCCACCACGCCAGGGCCGCCCATACCGCCCCACCCACCACCGCTCCGGCGATGATCGCCAGGTTTCGGCTGGTCAGGTTGGCGGCTGCGAACGCCAGCCAGGTGGCCGCCGCGCCTGCCGCCCGGCCGTCCAGGGCATCGGCGAGGTGTGGCTGGAACAGCCCCCGCCAGAACAGCTCCTCGCCCGCCACGATGAGCCCCGGCGCGAGCACCAGGACCGCCCAGAGCGGCAGCCCGCCTCGTCGCGCGTAGATCTGGGCCGACTGTTGGTGAAAGACCCGCCATCCCCGGACGACCTCCATGAACCCCCGGGTCGCGAGGTACAAGGCAACGCCGGCCGCGGCACCGGCCGGACCGGCCAGCCCCGGCGCCACTGCTGGCGAGAGGGACGGCGGGTCCGCGATCACCGCCGCGACGCCCATCGCGGGAAGCGTGAGCCCCATCACGAGCCACACGCGCGTGCCGTGAGGCCCCACGGCCCACCACGCGACCAGCTCCGCCGCGACGCCCAGGAACATCACCGCCGCGACCATGGGCTAGGGCAGGAACCTGACCTTGGCCGCGAACTCCGCGGTCATTGCGGTGATGACGGCGAGGTAGAAGAAACCCGTCGCAGCTTGCACGGCCGAGGCCCGGGTTCCCCGGAGCGCCGCCCGGATCAAGCCGGCGATGAGCGCGGTGGCGGCGACCATTCCGAGCCCGATCCATGACGCCAGCCCCGCGGAGGTGAGGAGGGGGTTGAAGTGGGAGTTCGCCCTGGTCGGCCCGAAGCCGCCACCGATCACCGCGGCGGTCTCGGCTACCACGGCGACGATCAGGAACGTGGTCGAGCGGTTGATCGGTGTGCGCGACAGCCCCCGGTCCGTGAGGTACCAGTGTCCGAGCAACAGGCCGTCGGTCACCGCGCCGAGGAACGCCGCGCCCGCCAGCAGTTGGAGGAACCCCACGACCGCTGATCCCTCAGCCGTGCCGGCCATGGCCGCGAGCATCGCCGCGGATAGCGGGACCGAGACGACCCCGACGACACGGGTCGCCGCCGCCCGCCGGAGGACGAGGAGGACGACCCACACCAGCGTCACCCCTGCCAGCGTCCCGGCCAACCGCATCGCCCACAGTCCGGACCCGCTCCCCTCCACCAGCCCCGCGGCCGCCGAACGCCACGCCGCGACGGCGGCGACCAGGATGACGATGCCTGTGAGCGTGAAGAACCCCCGACGGACCTCGTTCCACAGCGGGGTGAGGAAGAGGAACGCCGCGCCGCCCGCGGCGACTTCGCCCAACACAAGCGCGGTCACCCCGGCCGGGCCTTTCACACGCTGCCCTCCATGCCGCGGATAAGCCTACCGGGATGAAATGAGGCCTCACCGGATAGGCTGGTTCATCTGATGGACGACTGGCGTTCCTACGACGGCATTGCTGAGGCCTACGAGCGGATCCATGCTCCCCGCATGGCCCAGCCGGCGCGCGATCTCGTGGCCATGGCCCGACCCTCGGCCGGTGGGCGCGTCCTCGACGTCGGCACCGGCACGGGCGTCGCGGTGAGCGAGGCCACCGAGGCGGTGGGCCCCGGCGGCCTCGCCGTCGGCGTGGACGTGTCGCTCGGCATGCTGGGGGAGGCGGCCCGGGCCAGGCCGCGGCTCCGCTTGGCCGCGGCCTCCGCCATCGACCTGCCGTTTCGCGACGCGACGTTCGACGTCGTCACGGCGAACTTCGTGGTCTCGCACTTCACGAAGTATCAGACGGCGTTGTTCGACATGGTCAGGGTCCTGATGCCCGGGGGTCGGCTCGGGATGTCCTCGTGGGCCGACCACAACGCCGATGACCTCCAGAAGACCTGGTTCGGGCTCGTGGAGGCTGCCGTCGGCCAGCCGCTGCTGCGGGACATCCATGCCCAGGCCGTCCCGTGGGCCGAGCGGTTCGCCGACCGAGCGGCTCTGGAGGAAGCATTGATGGACGCGGGGCTCCGGCAGATCCGCACCGAGCGCCGCGAGTACCGTTTCACCTACGCCCTCGACGAGTACGTCGAGGGGCTCGGCACCTGGTCCACCGGCCGGTTCCTCCGCTCGATGCTCGGGCCGGCGAGGTGGGAGTCCTTCCGGAGCCGCGCCCGCGAGGTCTTCGAGGAGCGGTTCTCCGACCCCGTGAACGACTTCCGCGAGGTCTGGCTGGCGGTTGGCGCGAAGCCATAGCGGCCTTCCGGCTGCGCGGGCCGCGAAGGCCCGTGGCTACCGGCTTCGGGCCGGCCGCTTGGCCTGAGTGAGGACGTACCTGACCAGCGTGCGGACGGGAACGCCGGTCGCCCCGTTCGGCCAGTAGTCGCCGGCCTTCTCCGGGTACGCCGGGCCCGCCACGTCCAGGTGCGCCCACGGCGTGTCGCCGACGAACTCCGAGAGGAACAGCGCGGCCGTGATGGCTCCCCCCCACCGGTCCTTGCCCGAGTTGCGGACGTCGGCGATGTGGGACTTCACGAGCTCCCGGTAGCCGTCCCACAGCGGGAGCTCCCACCCGCGCTCGCCGGTTGCTTCTCCCGCGGCCAGGATGTCCCGGACCAGCCCCGGCTCGTTCCCGATCACGCCGTACAGGTCCCGGCCCAACGCGACCATGCACGCGCCCGTGAGGGTCGCGGTGTCGACGATGGCGCGGGGCTTTCGTTCGGCCAGGTAGGCCAGGGCATCCGCAAGGACCAGCCGCCCCTCGGCGTCGGTGTTGACTACCTCGGAAGTCTTGCCGCCGCGGTGCGTGATCACGTCGCCCGGACGGATGGCCGAGCCGCTCGGCATGTTCTCCGACGACGGGATGGCCGAGATCACGTTCACCTTCGGCTTCAGCCGGGCGATGGCCTTCATGGTGGCCAGGATCGATGCCGCCCCGGCCATGTCCGCCTTCATCCACTCCATTCCTGCGGGCTCCTTCAACGACAGCCCGCCCGAGTCGAACGTGATGCCCTTCCCGGTCAGCGCGATGGGAGGCCGGTTGCCGGTCGTGCCCCGGTATCGGAGCTCGATGAGCCGCGGGGGGTTCACGCTTCCCTGGCCCACCCCAAGGATCCCGCCGAACCGGCCCTTCGCCAGCTCGGCCTCGTTCCAGACCTTGCATTCCAACCCGACGTCCTTGGCCATCGTCTGGGCCTGTCGGGCCAGGTCGTCGGGCGTGCAGTCCCCGGCGGGGGTGTTCACCAGGTCGCGGGCCCACAGGACGGCGTCGCTCACGATCTCGGCCTCGGCGATGGCCTCCTCGGCGGCGCGCGTGATGGGACGGGTGTCCCACCGCGCTCCGCCCAGGACCTTGACCGTCCGAAGGGCCGGCCGTTCCGGCCCGTCCCCAACCTTGCCGGACTTGTAGCGGTCGAACCGGTACGACCCGAGGAGCATCCCCTCCACCGTGGCCTGTACCGCCTCTGCGGGGGAACGGCCGACGGCCTGGGGAAGCGTGGTGGCGACGGTCCGCCGCTTCGACAGCTGGCCCGCCACCCGTCCGATGGCCCGACGGAGGGTGTCGGCGGTGACCTTCTGCCGCTTGCCCAGGCCCACGAGCAGCACGGACTTCGCCTGGGTGCCGAGACCGCCCGTGTTCGGCACCAGCAGGGTCTCCCTCTTCTTGCCCTTCAGCTTGGCGTCGGTGTACAGCCCGATGAGATCGGCTCCCGTTACGTCCCTCACCCCCGGTCCGGCCTCAGGACCCTCGTAGACCGGGAGGACGAGGACGTCGGCGCGCACCTCGGCCGGGGGGTCGGTCGAGAAGACGAAGGTGGCCACGGCGCACACTCCCTGTTCGTTCGCGCTGCTCGGGAGGTCAGTCTATCCACCGGCTCCACAGGACGGCAGGAGATGCCCGCCGCTACGCTTGCGGTCGTGAAGGCCAAAGACCTGCGCGACCTGGTCCGCTTCTCCGAGGACGGACCACACCACGAGGCGCTCTACGAGTCCGAGCACATGTGGTCGGAGGTCATCTGCCTTCGGGACGCCCAGGGCCTCGGTCCGCTCTCCGACCCGGACTCCGACGCCATCTGCACGGTGATCGCCGGCCGGGTGGCGGTCCAGGTCGATCGGGGGCGGACCCGCCTGGAGCAGTGGGGCTCGGTCCTGGTCCCGGCGGGCTCGGAGCTCACGATCAGGAACGCCTCCCCCGATCCCGCCGTCATCCTGCTGGTGGCCGCTCCCCCACCGACTACCCGATCGTTGTCGCAGTAGCTCCCCTTCTCGGCGCCACGCCATCCCGCAGGACCACGAGCGACAGCAAGAGGGCCACCAGGAAGCTCGGGATGCTGGCGCCGAGGGCCGAATCGAAGAGCGGGAACGGCAAGCGGAGCCACCCGTGGAACACCGTCCTTACCGCGTCCAGCCACGCCTGCGGACCGGTGGGAACGCTCCACTGGTAGAGGGCGAACCCCGCCGCCCACGGAACGACGGCCCGCCACCTCACGCCGGTCGGCGCGAACAGCGCCTCCTCGCCGTAGCTCCCGCGTCGCAGCACGAAGTAGTCCGCCACGAAGACCCCGGACAGCGGCACGAAGACCGACCCGATCAGAAGCAGGAAGAACTCGTAGCGATCCCTCGAGAGCGCGAGCGCCAGGACGAACCCGATCGCGCCGACCGTCACGGTGAGGCCGCGCTGCGGCAGGTCCGGCCGGACGTTCTGGGTGGAGACCGCCGCCGAGTAGATGTCGGCGAAGGCGTTGTC
>JBOGVG010000150.1:0-10077 GCA_050692435.1 Actinomycetota bacterium | reverse complement strand
GGCCCCTTCCCGTTGCGCGCTCTCGGCTTACCGTTCCCGGAACAGGAAGGACTGCGCCCGGTTGGTCTGCTCCGTCCCGTCGCGGCTGGGGATGAAGAAGTACCGGCACTCCGGACCCACCCCGTGGCACGGTGGCTGGCCGATCAGCGAGTCCGATGGCGAGTACTTCACGCCGAGCACATAGGTTCCCGTCGGGACATCGCCTGCCGGGTCGTACGTGATGATCACCTGACCACCGCTGATCAGCGTGGTGATATCGGTGGTGATCTTCGTGCAGGTGGTGTCCTCGACCCGGTACAGGAACGCCTGCTCCTGGTGGACCTGGAAGTCGTCGGTGACAACTCCGTTGGCCGCGTCGAACCGCTGGACCACATCCACGACCAGTTGGCCCTGGGACCCGGTGACGGTGTGCGTGGCGTAGAAGAAGAACACGCCGGGGCTCACGTTGCCGATCACGCCGTCCTGGAGCCCGTAGGTGAGCTCGGTGAGCGGCGGGACGGCGTCCCCGGTCTGGGTGATGAACTCCTCGCACGTCGTTGCGGTGTGGGCCAGCTGCGCGAGCTCCCGCTCGATCTTGACGGAGTGGTCGTCGTCATCGGTGACGTCGTTCGGGAACCCCGCCGGGTGGTAATGGACGGTCACCACGTTCACCAGCGGGTCCGGGTCGCCCGCCTGGACCGTGTAGGTCGCTGTGAAGGTGCACGACCCGCCAGGAGTGACGAGCGTGCCGCATCCGGCGGCCGTCGCCGCGGAGGTCAGGTCCCCGAGAACAGTGTCCGTCACGCTGTCCAGCACCAGGTTGGGGCTGTCGCCGGACGAGGTGTTGTTGATCACGAAGCTGTACGTGATCACCTCACCCACCTGCGCCGAGGCCTGGCCGTCCTTGATGACCTCGACGGATGGCTGGAACAGGTTCACCGAGTGCGAGTCCCGCCTGGTGTCCAAGACGTTGCCGAAGCCGCCGAGCACTGTGCAGTCGACCGTGGCTGTGTTCACCAACGGGTCGGGGTCACCCGGCTGCACCGTGCGGCTGGGGGTGCTGACGTCCTGGGCCCCAGGGGCCAGCGTGACCGTCTTGTCGAGCCCCACCAGTGGGTCCTGGATCCGGCACTCCAGGTTGGGGCTGTCCGCCGAGGAGGTGTTGGTGACGGTGATCCTGTAGTCGACGGAGTCCCCGACCTTGGAGAGCTCGTCCCCGGTCTTGTCGATGGCCACGCTCGGCTGGAACAGGTTGACCTCGTGGCTGTCGGAGTCCGTGATGTCGTTCGGGAACCCGGCCGGGTGGTAGTGGACGGTGACCGTGTTGACCAGTGGATCTGGGTCTCCCGGCTGGACGGTCCGGGTCACGCTCCAGTTGCACTTTGCGCCGGGAGCCAGGTTGCCACACTCGGGCGGCGCCTCGCCGTCAGCGAGGTTACCGAGCAGCGAGTCGTTGATCGAGTCGAGGATCAGATTGGGGCTGTCACTCGAGCTCGTGTTCTCGATCTCGAAGGTGTAGGTGACGTCGTCACCCACCTTGGACAGGGCGTCGCCGTCCTTTGTCACCTCCACGCTCGGCTGGAACAGGTTCACCGAGTGCGAGTCCCGCCTGGTGTCCAAGACGTTGCCGAAGCCGCCGAGCACTGTGCAGTCGACCGTGGCCGTGTTCACCAACGGGTCGGGGTCGCCCGGCTGCACCGTGCGGCTGGGAGTGCTGACGTCCTGGGCCCCTGGGGCCAGCGTGACCGTCTTGTCGAGCCCCACCAGTGGGTCCTGGATCCGGCACTCCAGGTTGGGGCTGTCCGCCGAGGAGGTATTGGTGACGGTGATCGTGTAGTCGACGGAGTCTCCGACCTTGGACAGCTCGTCCCCGGTCTTGTCGATGGCCACACTCGGCTGGAACAGGTTCACCTCGTGGCTGTCCGAGTCCTCCCGGACGTTGCCACCGGCGAAGCCCGCCCCCGGCACGCCCTGGACGGTGCAGGTCACCGAGGCCGTGTTGACCACCGGATCGGGGTCACCGGCCTGGACCTCGCGGCTGGCGTTGATGGTGTCGGTGGCCCCTGGGGCAAGGGTGGTGTTCTTGGTGATCCCCAGCAGGGGGTCGGTGATGGTGCAGTCCATGGCCGGGGCGTCGTCCGAGGAGGTGTTGGTGGTGGTGATGGTGTAGTCGACGGTGTCGCCCACCTTGGACAGGGTGTCCCCGGTCTTGTTCAGGTCCACCGAGGCCGTGAACAGCTCCACCGAGTGAGAGTCCGAGGCCTCCACGACGTTACCGAAGTCAAGCACTGTGCACGTGAGGGTGGCGGTGTTCGGCAGCGGGTCCGGATCGTCCGCCAGGACCGTGCGGGTGCGCACGATCACGGTGTCGCCCCCCGGCAGGGCGCCGTTGAAGATCGGCCCGAGCAGGGAGTCGGTGGCCGTGCAGTCCAGCGGCGGGGTGTCCCCCGAGCTGTTGTTGGACAAGGTGAAGGTGTAGTCCACCGAGTCGCCCACCTTGGACAGGGTGTCCCCGGTCTTGTCGATGGCGATCCTCAGCTGGAACAGGTTCACCGAGTGAGAGTCCGAGGCCTCCAGCACGTTGCCGAACCCGCGCACGGTGCAGGTGAGGGTGGCGGTGTTGACCAGCGGGTCGGGATCGCCCGCCTCCACCGTGCGGCTCGCGTTGATCACCGTGTCGCCCGCCGGGAGAACGTCGCTGAAGAGTGGCCCGAGCAGCGAGTCGGTGGCCGTGCAGTCGAGCGGCGGGGTGTCCGCCGAGCTGTTGTTGGACAGGGTGAAGGTGTAGTCCACCGAGTCGCCCACCTTGGACAGCGTGTCCCCGGTCTTATCGACCGCGATCGCCGGCTGGAACAGGTTCACCGAGTGGTTGTCGGTGCCGCTCACTGCGGTGCCACTCAGGTCGGCCTTGCCCCTGTAGGTGACGCTGACCGCGTTCGGCAATGGGTCGGGATCGCTCGCCAGCACCTCGCGGCTGAGCGTTATGGTGCAAGAGGCGTGCGGCGCCAGGGTGGCGCCGCAGGTGTTGGAGACGACGAACGGGTTCGCCTGGTCGGCGCCGTTGAGTGATATGTCGCCGAGCAGCGTGTCGCTGATGTCGTCCTTGTAGATGGTGATGGAGCTCTCGCTCGTGATGGTGATCGTGTAATCGGCCGGGTCGCCGATTTTCCCGAGGGTGTCGCCGGTCTTGTCCACGGTGATCCGGCACAGCTCGAAGTTGTCGGTCACGAAGTCCTTCAGCCTGGCGTCGAACGGTGTCGACGTCCGCGTCTCGGCAAGGAAGCTGGTGAAGCAGCCGGCATCCGGGACCAGCCGAGAGATGTTGAGGCCACCCTCGAAGAAGGCTCCCGTGAGGAACGTGCCCGGCGTGCCCTCGTTCGCCTTGGGGGTGTAGTCCCAGGGCGCCGGCTCCGGTTGCCTGTTGACGGTCCCGCAAGCGGCATCGTCGAACGGCGAGGGGGGCGGACCGAGGCAGTCGGCCGCCGTGATGACGGGCACCAGGGCCCCACCCTGCCACTTGAACACGCTGATGCGATCGATCACGCCGCCCTGGCTGAAGTTGCTCTGGACCAGGATGTCGTTGTCCACGTGGGCGCCGCTGAACTGGAAGCCGCCCCCGGACGGGGTGTCGGTGAGGCCGAAGTTCGGGTCCTGGAGGAACCAGAAGCCCACCTGGGCCGAACCATTGCTGGAGAACCGGTCGAGGCCGTAGTAGATGATCAGGTCGCCGACGTTGTTGTCACCCGTGTCCTTCGTGTTGACATAGGCGGCCGCGTAGGCATTCGTGATGTCGTCCTTGTCGAGCGGCTCGCCCGTCTTCCACAGCCACTGGGTGATATCGAGGTCGTCCTTCGAACCGCCGCCCTGGAACTGGGTGCCGCCGTCCGCGCCGATGTCGGGCAGGATGCCCGTGAACTCATCGGCGCTCCCGCCGCCCGCGTGGAGTGTGGCCCAATCGTCGGGGAGGGGCGCTCCTGAGTTGTCTACGGCGTTTCGGTCGAGCTCAAACAGTCCGAGGTCGTGGACGGCGAAGGCCTGACCACCGATCATGAAGAGCGCAAAGAGCCCTGCTCCGAACGCAGCGCGAAAGATCCGCCGGCGGGAACGGCCCGACCGCACGCCTCTCCGCAGCTTGAAGGACCGGGCCTTTGCATGGGTACGGCCCACCGGCCTCTCACCACTGGGACGTGCTACGCGTGCCTCGGGTGGTCCAAAGATCCTCGCGTCGATCGCTGATAGGCGATGCCGAAGATCTCGACCGGGATGCCTGCGCTTCCGAGCAGCGTTCGTCCAGATCCTTGCCGGCTCGAAGCGGCGTGACTCCTCCATCTAGACACTCCCCTTTCCGGGCCTGGGGAACACGCCCGAGCTGCGGTTGGATCTCATCTCAACCGCTCTCACCGGATCCCCCCGGCTGATATCGACCCGTTCAACCGTGCCTCGGACCGCGAATCCTGAATCTACCTAGAACGATGGGCCTATTCTGATGTGGGGTGGCGGCGACGTCATCCCCAAAATGGGGGATGCTGTGAGGGCGGAAGTGCCTGTGGATGGGCGGTTGTGACCGACTTTGTGAACGGATTCACGCGCCCGCCGATGGGTAGCGCGCGAACGCGTTTGGGGGGTTCGGGGGGCTCGAATCGGCGTGAGGCACCCATCCAGACTTCCCCCTCCCCGATCTGCTGGAGAACCTCAGAGCTACAGAGCACTATCTACCCCGCCGGGTCGACAAAAAGCATCGGCCATTTGACCGATATGGACTAGTCCAAATGGGGAATGGCAGGCAGGTGGTCTAGGTCTTTTGGCGGGGAAAGCTCCGGGCCGGACCGGGACACCAGCTGAATCTGGTGCTCTAGCTGTGGGTTTCGCTCCGATGGGTTCCATGAGGGCCAAGCGTGGACGAGATCGAGCGGCGCCGGTATACTGGCTGCCTGCCCCCCGACCGGGGGCAGTTTCGACTCGTCTGTGGACGGGTCGGCATGTCCGTGACGAGAAACACCGGGAGAGATTGCCGAAGAAGGACGCCATCGAGGTAGAGGGCACGGTCACCGAGCCGCTGCCCAATGCCATGTTCCGGGTGCAACTCGACAACGGGCACAACGTGTTGGCACACATCTCGGGAAAGATGCGGATGCACTACATCCGGATCCTCCCTGGGGACCGGGTGCTGGTGGAGCTGTCGCCGTACGACTTGGCGCGCGGCAGGATCGTGTACCGCTACAAGTGAGGGAAAGGTTCGTAGGATGAAGGTCCGGCCGTCGGTGAAGAAGATGTGCGAACGGTGCAAGATCATCCGCCGGCGCGGCCAGGTCCGAGTCATCTGCACGAACCCCCGGCACAAGCAGCGGCAAGGATAAGGAGGGAACGCGAGTGGCTCGGATCGCAGGCGTCGACCTTCCCCGCGACAAGCGGGTGGATATCGCCCTCCGCTACATCTACGGGATCGGACCCACGCGTTCCTTCGAGATCGTGACGGCGACGGGCCTTGCCGGCGGAACGAAGGTGCGGGACCTCTCCGAGGACGAGGTGGCCCGCATCCGCGAGCATATCGACCGCACATACAAGGTCGAAGGTGATCTCCGTCGAGAGGTGGCCCAGGACATCAAGCGCAAGATCGAGATCGGCAGCTACCAGGGGGTCAGGCATCGCCGAAGCCTTCCGGTGCGCGGGCAGCGGACGCACACGAACGCGCGCACCCGCAAGGGGCCGAAGAAGACCGTGGCGGGCAAGAAGAAGACCGTCGGGAAGAAGGGCTAACGAGGAGCGATGGCGAAGCCCAAGGCCAAGAAGACCAGGAAGAAAGAGAAGAAGAACGTCGTCCACGGCCAGGCCCACATCAAATCGACGTTCAACAACACGATCATCACGATCACCGACCTTCAGGGCAACACCATCTCGTGGGCCAGCGCCGGCAACGTGGGGTTCAAGGGCTCCCGGAAGTCCACCCCGTTCGCCGCGCAACTCGCGGCCGAGTCCGCGGCACGCAAGGCCCAGGAGCACGGGCTCCAGAAGGTCGATGTCTTCGTGAAGGGCCCGGGATCGGGCCGCGAGACGGCCATCCGCTCCCTCGCGGCGACCGGCCTCGAGGTGGCCGGCATCCAGGACGTGACGCCGGTGCCCCACAACGGGTGCCGGCCGAAGAAGCGCCGGCGCGTGTAGCGCCGGGCCGGCCCGCCCGTCGAGCGGGCCGTACGAGGCGGGGAAGGAATGGTTGATCCCCCGCCGGAGGAGGTAGTCAGGTGTTCATCGTCGCAAGACCGCAGATCCAAGAGAAGACCGTCAACGAGACGCGCTCCCGATTCGCCATCGAGCCCCTGGAGCCGGGATTCGGCTACACCGTGGGGAACTCGCTCCGGCGGACGCTGCTCTCGTCCATCCCCGGGGCGGCCATCTCGTCCGTCCGGATCGAGAGCGTCCTCCACGAGTTCTCGACCATCCCGAAGGTCACGGAGGATGTGACCGACATCATCCTCAACCTGAAGGAGCTGGTGATCCGGTCCGACGTGGACGAACCGGTGACCATGTACTTGAAGGCCAAGGGTCCCGGCGAGGTCACGGCGGGCGACATCTCGCCCCCGGCGGGGGTGGAGATCCTCAACCCGGACCTGCACATCGCCACCATCGCCAAGGGCGGAAGCCTCGAGCTGGAGATGGTGGTGGAGCGGGGCGTGGGGTACCGGCCGGCCGACCGCAACAAAAAGCCCCGGGATCCCATCGGCGTGGTCCCCGTGGACTCCATCTTCTCACCGGTGCGCAAGGTGTCGTACACCGTGGAGAACACCCGGGTCGAGCAGATGACCGACCGGGACCGGCTGATCCTGGACGTCGAGACCGACGGCTCGATCAGCCCCCGGGAGGCCGTGGCTTCGGCCGGTGGCACGCTCCTGGAGCTGGTGCAGCTCTTCTCCGAGCTGGCCGAGGCGCCCAGCGTGGCCGTGGGGCCGGCGGATGACGAGTCGGTGCCTTCCGACTACGCCATCACGGTCGAGGAGCTGAACCTGTCGGTGCGCTCCTACAACTGCCTGAAGCGCGAGGGCATCAACACCGTCGGCGACCTGGTCCAGAAGAACGAGGCCGAGCTGATGGACATCCGCAACTTCGGCCAGAAGTCGATCGACGAGGTCAAGACCAAGCTGGCCGAGCTCGGGCTGGGTCTTCGGGAGGAGTAGGTGATGCCCAGTCCGAGGAAGGGCCCCCGGCTCGGCTCCGGCCCGGCGCACCAGCGGCTCATGCTGTCAGGTCTCGCCGCGCAGCTGTTCGTGAACGAGGCGATCAACACCACTGAGGCCAAGGCCAAAGCGGTTCGCCCGCTCGCCGAGAAGCTCATCACGTTCGCACGGAGGGGAGATCTCGCCGCTCGGCGGGAGGTCCTGAGGGTCATCCGCGACCGGGACGTTGTGCACAAGCTGTTCAGCGACATCGGCCCCCGATACGCGGAGCGGCCGGGGGGGTACACCAGGATCCTGAAGCTCGGGTCGCGGCAGGGTGACGGCGCGCCGATGGCGCGGATCGAGCTCGTCGCCTCGGAGGAGTAGGCGCTGAGGTCGCGCTGACCTCAGGGCGTCTCGCATGACGCGCGTCGTGCGGCTCACGCTGGCGTACGACGGGACGGAGTTCCGGGGGTGGGCGAGGCAGCGCGGACAGCGGACGGTGCAGGGCGTGCTCGAAACTGCGCTGCAGCGGTTCCTGGGCGACGTCCCCAAGCTCTCGGTGGCGGGCCGAACCGACGCGGGCGTGCACGCCCGAGGGCAGGTCGTCTCGTTCGAGTGGGCCGGGGAGCTCGATGTGGCCCGCCTCCAGCGGGCGCTGAACGCGATGCTGGCCCCCGAGGTCGTCGTGGCCGAGCCCCGCTTCGCCCCCGGTGACTTCGACGCGCGGCGAAGCGCCACGGCCCGTGAGTACCGGTACCGGATCGACGTCGGGCCGTTCCCCGATCCCTTCACCGCCCGATACGTGTGGCACCGGCCGGGCGACCTGTCGGTCCCACGGATGCGTGCCGCTTCGCGCCACCTGGTCGGCGAGCGCGATTTCGCCTCGTTCTGCCGGGCGCCGAAGGACGGGTCCTCGACCGTGCGGCACCTGGAGCGCCTGGCCGTCTCTCGCTCGGGGCATCGGGTCGAGGTCACCGCCCGGGCCAACGCCTTCCTCCACCAGATGGTCCGCGCCCTGGTCGGCACGCTGGTAACGGTGGGGGAGGGTCGGATCGATCCGGAGGAGGTCCCGGCCATCCTGGCGGCCAGGGAGCGTTCGCGGGCGGGCCGGGTGGCCCCACCGCATGGCCTGACGCTGGAGCGGGTGGTCTACGGACGGGAGGCCCGCCCTTTGACGGTGGTTCAAATCCGCAGGTAGCATGGGGCGTCGGCTCGTCCGGGCCGACCTTCTCACGTATGAAGACCTACAGCCCGAGGCCGCGCGACATCGAGCGGCGCTGGTTCGTGATCGACGCCAGCGGCGCCGTCCTCGGCCGCCTAGCCTCCGAGGTGGCGGCCATCCTCCGGGGCAAGCACAAGCCGATCTACGCCCCGCACATGGACACCGGAGATCACGTCATCGTGGTGAACGCGGGAGCGGTCCGGCTGACCGGGGGCAAGGAGGAGACAAAGGTCGCCTACCACCACTCGGGGTACCCGGGCGGGCTCACCGAGACGAAGTACTCGAGGCTCCTCACCACGAAGCCCGTGTTCATGGTGGAGAAGGCCATCCGGGGCATGCTGCCGAAGAACCGGCTGGGGCGGACCATGGCCAAGAAGCTCCAGGTCTACGCTGGTCCGGAGCACCCCCATCAGGCTCAGAAGCCGGAGCCGCTGGCCCTTGGCGAGGTCCCTCGGTGGGACGGCCTGCCCAAGCGGGAGCCGATCGCGGCCCCCAGGGCGCCCAAGGCTCCTAGGGCGCCGAAGGCCCGGCCCGCTGAGAAGCCGGCCCCCAAGCGAACGGCGGCGAAGCGCCCCGCGGCCGTGGCCACCGCGGTCAAGGCCGCCGCAGCGAAGCGCTCCACCGCGAAGGCGAGGGTCAAGAGGACGAGCGCCAAGGCAGCGACCGCGGCGAGGCGCACAAC
Organism: Actinomycetota bacterium; assembly: GCA_050692435.1. Taxonomy (GTDB): domain Bacteria; phylum Actinomycetota; class UBA4738; order UBA4738; family HRBIN12; genus AC-69. The sequence goes on along the minus strand of JBOGVG010000150.1, from coordinate 1,043 downwards.
GGCCAAGGCAACCACCGCGACCAAGAAGACGGCCGAGAAGAAGACTACGGTCCGCAGGAGGAAGAAGGAGGAGTAGGTGGCGCAGATCGCGACGGGACGGCGGAAAGAGGCGGTGGCCAGGGTTCGGCTGGTGCCGGGCGGCGGGAACTTCCAGCTGAACGGCCGAAGCCTGGAGGAGTACTTCCCGACGCGGGCCCACCGCATGATCGTCTCCTCGCCGCTGCGCACCGTGGGCCGGGACAAGGACCTCGACGTCATCGCCCGGATCGAGGGTGGCGGCGTCTCGGGCCAGGCCGGGGCACTCCGCCATGGCATCTCTCGGGCCCTGCTCGAGCTCGACCCCGAGCTCAGGCCGATCCTGAAGAAGGAGGGCTACCTCACGCGCGACGCGCGCGAGAAGGAGCGCCGCAAATACGGCCTGAAGAAGGCGCGCAAGGCCCCACAGTACTCCAAGCGGTAGCTCTTCGAGTCCTAGGCTTCGTCGTCGGCCGGCGTGGCGGCGCCGCCCGACTCGATGGATTCGACGATCATGCGTGCCTGGACCTCCAGGGTGCCCGGGACCCACAGGTAGACGGGGCCCATGCGATACGGTCCTTCGCCTTCCCCCTTCACCAGCACGGGGATCCCCTCGTCCTCCAGGCGTCCCTTCATCAGGTACCCGTCGGTGATGTCGGCGGTGGCGTAGATCTGGACGACGTCCTCCGAAGCGGTGCCCATGGGCCGCAATCTCGCACCGGCGACGCCGGCCCCTCGCGGTAGACATAGACAAACATCGATGAATTGCCGAACGCTCCCCCGCAACGGTGGACGTCGATCGGGTGGAGCGCCGAATTGTGATGGGCACGATGCGGGAGATCGATCTGGTCCAGGCCCCGGCGGCCTGCTGCATGCCGCTCGCGGGAACCGGCATGTCGAGGGAGGAGGCCGAGACGACGGCCCGGGTGTTCAAGGCCCTGGCCGACCCCCACCGGGTCCGGATCGTGAACCTCCTGGCGAACGCGGGAGGGCCGGTCTGCGTGTGCGACATCACCCCCCAGCTCGGG
>JBOGVG010000149.1:0-27664 GCA_050692435.1 Actinomycetota bacterium | reverse complement strand
GCTCCGCCCGTACATCGACTGGACGTTCTTCTTCACGGCGTGGGAGCTGAAGGGGCGGTTCCCGGCCATCCTCGAGCACCCGCGGCACGGCGCCGCCGCCCGCGAGCTGTACGAGCACGCCAACGAGCTCCTGGAGGAGCTGGTGGCCGGCGACCGGATCTCGGCCCGCGGCGTATACGGCTTCTGGCCGGCGAACGCCGACGGCGACGACCTGGTCCTTCAGGCCGGAACCGGCGGCGTGCGCTTCCACATGCTCCGCCAGCAGGCGGACCACGGCGACGGCCGGCCCAACCGCTCGCTGGCCGACTACGTCGCCCCGGCCGAGACGGGGCTCACCGACCACGTCGGCGCCTTCGCCGTCACGGCAGGGATCGGGGTCGACGACGTCGTCGCTCGGTTCGAGGCCGACCACGACGACTACGGCGCCATCATGGTGAAGGCCCTGGCCGACCGGCTGGCCGAGGCCTTCGCCGAGCACCTGCACGAGGTGGCCCGCCACGAGTGGTACGAGACCGGCCCTAAGATGTCGAACGAGGAGCTCATCGCGGAGCGGTACCGGGGCATCCGCCCGGCCTTCGGCTATCCGGCCTGCCCCGACCACAGCGAGAAGCGCACGCTGTTCGCCCTGCTCGGCGCCCCAGAGCTGGGGATCGAACTCACCGAGACGTTCGCCATGATGCCGGCGGCATCAGTGTCAGGGCTGTACTTCGGGCACCCCGCGGCCCGGTACTTCAACGTCGGTCGGATCGGACGTGACCAGGTCGAGGACTACGCGGCTCGTAAAGGTATCGACGTCGCCGAGACCGAGCGCTGGCTCCGCCCGAATCTGGCTTACGAGCCCGACTGAGCGGCCGCCGTACGGCTCCAGGTCCCGCCGGCGTCGTGGTTCGACGGGGCGGAGCTGAACGAGCTCAGGGACTTCCGGGCCGCCCTCGCCCTGGTCTGAGCGGAGGACGCCCGCGGAGGGACGACGCTCCCGCGCCGGAAACGAAGGCCTAGTGGAAGGAGTGGCCGCAGGCGCAGGAGCTTTGGGCCGCCGGGTTGTCGATGGTGAAGCCGGAGGCCTCCAGGCCGTCCACGAAGTCGATGGTCGCCTGCGTGAGGTACGGGGCGCTCATTTTGTCCACGACGATCCGGACCCCGAACTGCTCCTCGCCGACGTCCCGGTCGGTGATCTGGTCGTCCAGGTACATGGCGTAGCGGAGCCCCGAGCACCCGCCCGGCTGCACGGCGACGCGCAGGGCGATGTCGGTCCGCCCCTCTTCCACCAGGAGCTCCTGCACCTTGCCCGCCGCGGCCTGGCTCAGCTGGATCATCGTCCCTCCGGTCTTCCTCGGGTGACGCCTGGGTCACGCCTGCCCCTCGATTGTAGCGGCTGGGGCGCCAAGATCCGACCCCCGGGTCACGCCTCCCTGAAGTCGGCCACCACGGCCCCGGTCGTCGTGCTCAGCTCCTCCGGGGTGATCCGAAATACGGAATCCGGGGTCCCGGCCGCCGCCCAGACCTCCTCGAACGCCAGGAGGTCGCGGTCCAGATAGGTGTCGACGAGCTCCGGGTGACCGAACGGCGGGGTGCCGCCGATGGCGAACCCGGTCGCGGCCCGGACCTCGAAGGGGTCCGCCCGTCGGACCTCTTCCGCACCCATCAACAATGCCAGCCGGGCGGTGTCCACCCGGTTCGCTCCCGATGTCAGGGCCAGCACCGCGTGCCCGTCCGCCACGAACACCAGGGACTTCACGATCTGCCCCACCCGGCAGCCGATAGCGCGTGCGGCGTCCTCAGCGGTCTTCGTCCCCTGGGGGAACCGCCGGACCTCCACGTCGTGTCCCAGCACCCGAGCCGCATCCAGGAACCGGTCGACGGCCTTGCTCATCCCACGGACGATAGCCGGGTGGCGTCGGCCGCGACCTCTCCCGCCAGGTCCTCCAGGGCCCGGCGGGCGTCCTCCGTGGCGCGCTCCTCGCCGAACCGGTCCACCAGCGAGAACACGTGCACGTCCGGGGGGCGAACCTCGGCCCGGCCGCACAGGACCACGACCGGGACCCCCGCTTCCCGGCCCGCCCGGATCACGCCGGCCGGGGCCTTCCCGTGCAGCGACTGCTCGTCCAGCTTCCCCTCACCCGTGATGGCCAGATCGGCCCGGCCCAAGCGCTCGGGGAGCCCCACGGCCTCCATAACCACCTCCACACCCGGACGGAGGTGCGCGCCCAGGAACGCGACGAGCCCGGCTCCCAGCCCGCCGGCCGCCCCGGCCCCCGGGACGTGGCGAACGTCGATCCCGAGGTCCCGGTGGACCACCGCGGCGAAATGGGCCAGGGCCCGGTCCAGCATCGCGACGTCATCTGGCGCGGCCCCCTTCTGCGGCCCGAACACCGCCGAGGCGCCCTGGGGGCCGGTCAGCGGGTTGTCCACGTCGGTCGCCACGACGAACCGGGTCCGGCGGACGGCCGGGTTCAGCCGGGACGCGTCGATCCGAGCCAGGTCGAGCAGGTCCGCGCCACCCGGGCCGATCTCCAGGCCCTCGTCGTCCAGCAGCCGGACGCCGAGGGCCTGGGCCATCCCGGCCCCGCCGTCGTTCGTGGCACTCCCGCCGATGCACACGACGATCTGGGCGGGCCTTTCTCGAAGGGCCGCGTCGATCAACTCGCCCGTGCCCCGGGTCGTGGTCCGCTTGGGATCCCGGCGGGCCTCGGCGATCAGCTCGAGCCCGGAGGCCCGGGCCATCTCCACGATCGCCGTCGGGCCGGATGGGCCGGGCACCATCCCGTATCCCGCGTCGACGGGGTCGCCGAGCGGCCCGCTCACGCGCGTCGTTCGGCGCTCTCCCCGAAGGCCGTCCACCATGGCGTCCAGGGTCCCCTCGCCCCCATCGGCCATGGGTACCTCCACCACATCGTCGTCGGGACGGGCCCGCCGCCACCCGGCGGCAATAGCTCGGGCGGCCTGGGCGGCCGTCAGCGTGCCGCGGAACTTGTCCGGTGCCACCAGGACCCGCATCGGCGCGAGGGTACAATCCGCCGCGACCATGGGCCCAGATTGAAGGAGACCGCGGACGTGAGCCTCGATCGGATCCAGCTCGTGGGGATCGCCCACGCCGAGCGGGAACGTCTCGGGCGCACGGTCCAATACACGCCGCCCGACGCCTGGGAGAAGGACAGCGCCTGCGCCGGATGGCGGAACCGTGACGTGTTGGCCCACCTGGCGGCGCAGGAGATCGCGGCGGCGCAGGCGGTCGGGGGGGAGGAGGCCACGGAGTTCGAGGCGTTTCGGGAAGCGAACGACCGTGACTTCTGGCTCGACGGGTTCAACGAATGGGCGGTGGAGGTCCGAAAGGACGTGCCCACCCGGCAGCTCGCCGTCGATTGGGGGAAGGCCGCAAGCGCCTTCCTGGATCGCGCCGCCGCCATCCCCGACGAGGACTGGCCGAGCGCCAGAGTCCCGTGGGTTGCGGGCAAGATCGGGGTTCGCTACCTCGTGCAGTCCCGGGTCATCGAATGGTGGCTGCACGGCGAGGACATCAGGGAGGGCGCGGGCCTTGAGGAGAACCGTCAACATTGGCCCATCTATCTCATCAACGACATGGGCATCCGGATGCTCCCTTACGCATTCGGCCTTGCCGGACTGTCCTTCCCCGGGACGAGCGTCCAGGTCGACCTGGAGGGCGTAGGCGGCGGGACCTGGCACTGGGGACTCGCGGCCGGCGAGACCCCGGCGGAGGACAAGAAGCCGGACGCCTTCATCGAGGGTCGAGGGGCGGCGTTCGCCCTCGTGGCCGGGCGCCGGGCGGCCGCGGAGCACTTCCTGGACCTGGGGAACCTCGTGGTCGGGGGGGACGAGGACCTGGCCCTGGCGGTCTTGGAACACATCCGGGTGTTCGCGGAATAGCTCGGGACCCAGAGCCGTCCCCGATTCCCATGCGTACTTCCACCGAGTAGCGTGCTGCGCGTGCGATTCAGGGAAACGGGCTCGGACGCCTCGCTCATGGCGGCATTCGCGGAGCGGAACCAGGCGGCCGCCGAGGTTCTGTACGAGCGGTTCGCGTCGCGCGTGTACGGGCTCGGGGTCGTGATGCTCGGCACCGACGCCGCGGCGCAGGACCTCGTGCAGGACACGTTCGTGAAGCTCTGGCGGAGCGCCGACCGGTTCGACGAGGCCAGAGGCAGGCTCGACACCTGGGTCCTCCTCGTGGCGAGGAGCCTCGCCATCGACGCGCTTCGCCGGAGGGTGCTGGAGGCTCGAACGGCCGAGACGACCGGACCGGTCAGGGACGTCTCGGCGGAACCGGGGCCGGACGAGGTGGCCGAGACGGAGGACCTGGCGGCGCGGGCCAGGCGGGCCATGGCCTCCCTGTCCGACGGGCAGCGGGCGGCCCTGGAGCTCGCCTACTTCGGCGGAAAGACCAGCGCCGAGGTGGCCGAGTTGGAGGGCATCCCCCTCGGAACGGCCAAGACCAGGATCAGGACGGCGCTGCTGAAGCTCCGCGACGTGCTGGAGGAACAACGTGAGCTGTGACGAGGTCCGCGAGCAGCTCGTCGACCATCTGCTCGGCACGCTCGACGAGCCGGTGGACCTGGAGGTCCGCCGGCACGTCCGAGGTTGCTCGGGGTGCCGGCGGGAGATGACTGCCCTCGCCGAGGGCGTCGGCACGTTCGCCCGGGCCGCCCATCAGCTTGAACCGCCGCCGGAGCTCGAGGAGCGCGTGCTCTCCGTGCTCCGAGACGAGTGGGCGGAAGCACCCGCGCAGCGGACCCCGCGCCGCGGCTTCCGCCGGCTGGCCTGGGCCGCCGCCGTGATCGCGCTGGCCGGCTCCCTCGCCTGGGGATACGCATCGAACGTCCGGGCGGACCGGAACGAACGGGCCGCCATCAAGTACGAGACGTTCCTCGGCGTGCTGGGGGGCGAGAACGTTCGGGTCGGCGTGCTCCGCCCGGTCGGATCGCAGCAGCTCGAAGGCAGCGCCGTCCTGTACGACTCGAAGGTCGAACAGTCGTGGGTCCTGGTCCTGGTGCGGGCCCCGGGGATGAAGGGCGAGGCCAGGATGACCCTTTCCTCCCCCGATGGCCACACTATCGAGCTGTTCCCCGCCGAGTTCGGCCGGGGCGGCGAGGCCGCCGGCTGGCTGGTGACGTCGTCGAACCTGAGGCCCTTCGATACCCTGACGATCAGAGACGCTGGCGGAGTGGTTATCGCGGAGGGAACCGTCTCCGCCGACTAGCGGGACACGGTTAGTCGCTTGACGTACCGGGGGTGCGCGCCGAAACGATACTTGTATTCGAAGTCGCCCTTCAGCAGGTCGAACCCGCTGCACCCGCTTTCGATGGCGATGCGGATGTCCTCGGCCACCAGGACCATCCCCGGCGACAGGTGCCGCCACTCCCGGTCGAACGCCGAGTTGTAGAGGGAGTAGACCCCCTCGAACCGGAAACCGACGGTCCCGGCCACCTTGCGGTCCTGAACCTCGATGAAGGCCAGGCTGAAGATCCCGCGGGGGAGGAAGGCTTCGCCGAGGCGCCGGAAGAAGATCTCCATGCCCGGCTGGAGGAACACGCCCTTCGGCCCGTCGCTGGACTTGTGCAGGTCCACGAACCGGTCGAGGTACTCCATGAGCGTGGCCTCGTGGGCCAGGCAGATGCGGTACGGGCCGGCCTCGGTCTCCAGCCTTCGGGCCTTCCGCTTGATCTCGTGCCGCAGCTTCGATGGAAGACCGGCCAGGTACTCGTCGTAGGACCCACGAAGAGGCAGGAACGGAGCCGTCCCGTTCTGATCATCTCCGACCTCCACCGATAATCCTTGCGCCGCAGCCGCTTCGGCCAGACGCTCCAGCCACGGCCGGTCATCCGCCAGACCGCGGAGATCCGCCACCGACCAGTCGTCGCGGCGGTCGAGCGCGACGAACAGCTCCTTGGCGAATCGGCCGGCCGCCTCCGGGATGGCCACCGGGCCCATATAGTCGGTGACCTCGGTGCCGCCGAGGAACCGGAGCGTGGTCCCCCCCCGCTCGAAGGCAACGGCGCCCACTTGCCCCCCGTTCTCCTCGGCGAACGCCAGCAGCAGGTGCTCGGTCAGTTGCCCGAACTCCTCCCAGTACAGCTTGAGGAACTGCGGCGTGTGGAAGAACGTGCCGGCTGGATCCGCGGTGACGAGTGTCGACCAGTCCCGGCGGACGAAGTCCCGGCCGTCCTCCGAGAGCACGATGTCCATGCCCGCTACCGATCCAGGACGAACACGGTGTGGTGGTAGCTCCAAAGGGTCGGCCAGAGTGGCCGGTACGTCTCCGCGTGGGTGATCGAGAGGTCCCGCGCCTTGAACAGCTCGATCCACCCTTCCGGCGACCGGAACGTGAATGGCGTCGGCACCCCGTGCCGGAGATTGAGCAGCCAGTCCCACGCCACGTTCAACGCGCGGTCGATCCGCGACGTGGGCGTGTCCTCGGCGATGATCACGCGGTGCCGGGCGATCCGAACGGCCTCGTCGAGGAGCCGTTCCTGCTCGTCCCACCGCTCCATGTGGTGGAACACGAACATCAGCAGCACCACGTCGAACGTACCGTCGTCGAACGGGACCCGCGTCGGATCGGTCTGGAGGACGAACGGGAGCGTTCGGTCGCGGTTCTCGTACGCCACCAGGTCGCACAGGGTCGGGACCACGCCCGTCTTGCGCTGCAACCACCGGGCCATGAACCCGGTCCCCGCTCCGAGGTCGAGCATGCTCTGCCCGACCTCCAGGTGGGGCGCGATGCGACTCCCCTCCTCGTTCTCTCGCAGGAACATTGGCTCAACTCTATCGGCTCGGCGCGTACCGCCGGCCGCGCCCCAACGACGCCGGCCGCGGCCTTACCAGGAGCCGCCGCCACCTCCGCCTCCCCCGCCACCCGAGGAGCCGCCGCCGAAACCGCTTCCGCCGGAGCTGGAAGGGGTCGACGCGATCGTTCCGGTCGATGTCACCGTGAAGCCATCCATGGCCTCGGAGAACCGGCCGTACGCGAACGCGCTCTGGGAGACGTACCAGGACGTGTCCGGTGGCGACTCCCCCAGGACCTCGAAGGCCCGGGCCCACTTCTCCGTCAGCCCAAACACGATCGCGTACGGCAGGTACCGGATGAACAGGTTCTCCCGTTCCGCGAACCGGGCCAGGTTCGTCTCGGCGGTCTCGATCACGGTGCGGAAGCCCCGGACCCGTCGCACCATCCCGGTCCCCTTGGCCGTGCGCCGCGGCATTCGCTTTGCGCCGGCCATGAGCAACAATCCGCCGAGGATCACGGCGAGCGGGAGCACGGCCAGGCGGGTCCAAGCCATGGCCGCGAACTCGAGCCCGATCCCTGCAGCCAGCACCCCGACCCCGATCGCCACCCACCGCTGCCGCACCTGATCGGGCCGCGCCGAGAACCATCCCTTCGCCACCGCGTCGCGATACAGGGCAGCCTGGACGTCGTGGAGCCGCGAGACGAATCTCCTCCGCAGGCTCGACAGCTTCACCTCGTCGCCGTCCTCGAACAGACCGTCGAGCAGACCTCGTTCGTATTCGAGGAGGTCCCGGTCGGGGTCCTTTAGCTTCGTGAGCTTCCAGTCCGGCTTGCCGAACCACCCCTTCTTCGGGATCTCCTGGATCACCAGGTACTTGCGGACGGCGAGGTCGATCACGGTCGCTGTGACATCCAGCGGGTTGGACACCTCGTCGATCAGCGTCCCGATCTGGCCGGGGCGGACGCCGTCGGGTGGCGCGAATTCCACGGGTCCGGACGCGTCCCCTTCGAACGCGGGGACCGCTTGCTCGGGCGTTCCCTCGGGGGCGCCCATCAGCACGTCCACCTGCGACCCGGCGAACCGCCGGTCCCGGCCGGTTCGCCAGGCCAGCCTTCCGAAGCCCGCGACCACCGCGAGGAGAAGCACGGCGAGCGCGCCGAGGACCGGCGGCGAGGTGGAGAACGCCCGCCGGAGCGTCCGCCGCTCCTCCAGGATCGGCTTCGGTTCGGCGACGACGCCCTTGGGGAGTCCTGCGACCACGGTGAATGCCTGGTGGGCGTCGAGCGACCGTTGGCCGAAGGTTGCCACCTGGCCGGCTGCCGCGCTGCGCTCGCAGGCCAGGTTCGACCCGAACGGACCCGCGTAGCACGCGATGCCCTCGATCGGCCCGGGCGCGGTCACGCTCGCCGTGGCCCGATCGATGGGAACCGGCCAATCCGACCCGATTGCGTTCCAAAACAACTCGTCGTGGTCGGAGAACCCGTTCATAGCCCCTTTCATGCGGTACCCGATGACGTAGGTGTGCTCGCCGGTGATGGTCCGGTCCGGGTCGCCGATCCGGATGCGGGTCTTGCCGCCGCCGGCGTCCTCAGTCACGTACTGGACCGGGGTCCCCGGCGACCCGGACACCGAAAGGACCTCGAGCTGATAGATCCGGTCGTAGGTGTCGTCGTACCGGAGCCGGGTGGGGACATCTCGGAAGATCCCGTGTCGCTCAGACGATCCGAAGTCGTAGTCGATCGTCTCGCTCACCACGATCGAGGCGTCCTGCTCGATGGTGATCTCGACCGCGTACCGGAGGATCCGCTCGGGCGACTGGGCTGCGGCCGCGGCGAAGGCGACGAGTGGAGTCGCCACCACGGCGACGAAGGCGAGAACGACCCGAAGGATCCTCGGTGACCGCACCGGGGAAGCCTACTCTTGGCCGTCCGGGCCACGTCGTAGGCTCCTCGGGGATGGGCGTTTGGCAGCGACTCCGAGAGGCGCGTGGGTTGTTCGGCTTCCCAGTGGACCGGGCCGACGCCTACATGCGTCGACACGGCCATGCTCCTCGCATGCCTCAGCGAGCGATCCGGCGCCCAACCAAGCCCATCGACTCGGAGCTCCGGAGGCGAGCGGAGGAGTCGGTGCGCGAGGCCGAGGAGGATTTCGAACGCTCGTGGGAGCGGCTAAGCCGCGAGTTCGGAGACTACTTCGATGGAAAGGCTCGCCAGGCCCTGGACGAGGGGACGTGCGTCATACGGACCAACGTCGGCGTCGTGCAGGCCCGGGTCCTGCGGTTCCGAGACGGCTACGGCATCTTGGAGACCGAGACGAAGGGCCCCGGCGGCAACATGGGGAGCGGCCTCACCAAGCTGTACCCAGAGCACTTCCGGTCCGACATCATCGCGGTCTATCTCGCGGGCGACGTCGCGAACATTGGCAGGGACGCGATGCCGATTCCGGACTGAACCCGTGAGGCTAGTGCGGCGCGGAGCCCGCAGCCTCGCCGTCCCCGCCGGCCAGCGCGTCCTGGAGGACGTCCCACGCCAGCACGGCGCACTTCACCCGGATCGGGTACTTCACCACGCCCTTCAGAGCAACGAGCTCGCCGAACTCGTCATCGTCGGGCTCGACCTCGCCGGCCATCATCCCCCGGAATTCCCTGATCAGGCCCCCGGCTTCGTCCACGGTCTTTCCCGTCACGGCCTCGGTCATCATCGAGGCCGAGCTCTGGGAGATCGAGCAGCCTTGCCCCACGAACGAGATCGCCGCCACCTTGCCGTCGTCCTCGTGGACGAACACGGTGATCTCGTCACCGCAGAGAGGGTTGTTCCGGGAGCACGAGAGCTCGGCCTCCGGCATCTCGTGCTTGTTCCGGGGGTTCTTGTAGTGATCGAGGATGACTTCCTTGTAGATGTCGTCGAGCGCCACGCTTCTCCCTCCGGCGGGCCCTGATCGGCCCGCCCCTACGCCAAGCAACGCTAGAAGCCGAACACCTCTTCCGCCCTGGCCAGGGCGGCGATGAGGACGTCGACCTCCTGGTTCGTGTTGTACACGTAAAACGACGCCCGCGTCGTCGCGGGAACCCCCAGCCTCCGCATCACCAGCTGGTTGCAGTGGTGACCGGCCCGGACCGCGACGCCCTCCTCGTTCAGGATGGTGGCCAGGTCGTGGGGGTGGACGTCCTTGTACCAGAACGACACCGCCCCGCCCCGGACGCTCACGTCCTTCGGCCCGAAGACCGTGGCTCCGGCATCGAGCAGGCGGTCGATCGCGTACGCCGTGATCTCCTCCTCGTGGGCCCGGACGGCGTCCATGCCGAGCGCCTCGAGGTAGTCGACCGCCGCGCCAAGCCCGACCTCCTGGGCGATGTTCATCGTTCCCGCCTCGAACTTGTACGGCACCTCGTTCCAGGTCGAGTAGTCGTGGAAGACTTCCTCGATCATGTGCCCCCCGCCCAGGAACGGGTCCATGACCTCCAGGAGCTCCCTCCGCGCGTACAGCCCGCCCGAGGCCGTGGGGCCGAGCATCTTGTGACCCGAGATCGACAGGAAATCGCAATCCAGCTCGGATACCTCGACCGGCACGTGAGGGACGCGCTGGGCCCCGTCCACGCACACCACCGCGCCCACGGCGTGGGCCGCCTCGGCGAGCTGGCGAACCGGCGGCAGTGTGCCCAGCGAGTTCGACATGCCCGACACCGAGAGGATCCTCGTTCGCTCGGTGAGCAGCGACCCCAGCTCGGATAGGTCGAGCAGGCCATCGTCGGTGAGCGGGATGTACTTCAGGACAGCGCCGGTGTCGCGTGCAGCCAGCTGCCACGGAACGATGTTGGAGTGGTGCTCGAGGTCCGTGAGGAGGATCTCGTCGCCTTCCTTCAGGAACTTCCGGCCCCAGGCGTGGGCCACGAGGTTGATGGACTCCGTGGTGCCCCGCGTGAACACGATCGTCGCCGGGTCACTCGCCCCGATGAACCTCGCGATCTTCGCTCGAGCCCCCTCGTACAGCTCGGTGGCCTCCTCCGAGAGCATGTAGATCCCCCGGTGGACGTTGGCGTTGTGGCGCTCGTAGAAGTCGCTCTCCGCCTCGATGACCTGCCGGGGCTTCTGAGAGGTGGCCGCGCTGTCCAGGAAGACCATCGGCTTGTCGCCCACCGTGCGGGCAAGGATGGGGAAGTCCTCCCGGATCCGGGCCACGTCCAGCGCGCCGCCCGCGCGCTCCTTCGTCACCGCCATCGCACGTCCGCCTCCTCTATGCCCCGGCCTCGCCGTTGTCCTCGATGCCGAGCTCCTTCCGGACCCCCTCGTAGCCCTTCGCCTCGAGCTCGTGGGCCAGCTCCGCGCCGCCGGACTTCACGATACGCCCGTCAAGCATGACGTGGACGAAATCCGGCGTGATGTGGTTCAGGATCCGCTGGTAGTGGGTGATGAGCAGCACTCCGAGATCCGGCCCGATCAGCTCGGCCACCCCCGTGGCCACCTCCTTCAGCGAGTCGATGTCCAGGCCCGAATCGGTCTCGTCCAGGACCGCGATGTCCGGCTCGAGCACGGCGAGCTGAAGGATCTCGTTCTTCTTCTTCTCACCGCCGGAGAACCCCTGGTTCACGTAGCGGTTCACCATGGCGTCCTCCACACCCAGGAGGTTCATCTTCTCCTTCATGTGCTTTCGAAACGCCAGGGCCGAGATCTCCTCACCTTTCACCGCCTTGTACGCGGTACGCAGGAAGTTCACCACCGACACGCCCGGGACCTCCACCGGGTACTGCATGGCTAGGAACAGCCCGCGCTGGGCCCGCTGGTCGGGCCGGAGGCCCAGGACGCTCTGCCCCTTGAACAAGACGTCGCCCGCCGTGACCTTGTAGCCGGGCCGGCCCATCAGCACGTTCGCCAGGGTGGACTTCCCCGACCCGTTCGGCCCCATGAGGGCGTGGGTCTCCCCCTGCCGCACCAACAGGTCGATGCCCTTCAGGATCTCCTTGCCCTCCACGGAGGCGTGCAGCCCCCGGATCTCGAGCGTCGTCGTCGCAACAGCAGTGTCAGTCATCCGTCACCTCGATCAGCACGTCGTCGCCGTCCACCTTCACGTTGAACCGCTCCACGGGCTGCGTCGCCGGAAGCGTCGTGGGCTTGCCCGTGTTGAGGTCGAACGTCGACCCGTGCTTTGGGCACTCGATCGTGTGGAAGTCCACGTCCACCTCGCCCTCGTCCAGGAAATAGTGCGCGTGCGAACAGATCGAATCGACCACCCGGAACCCCTCCTCGCCCAGGTTCACCACGGCGAACGGGCGATGGTCCACCTCGAACCGCCGGGCCTCGCCGGCCGGGACGTCCGAGGTGCCGCACACGCGCACCCACCCCACTATTCCTCCTCGGCAAGTTCCGCCTCGATGGCCCGCTCCAGTCCGGTCCGGATCTCCTCCAGCTCCACACGGTCCAGGACCTCCCGGAAGAACCCGAACACGATCAGGCGCTCGGCCTCCTCCCGCGAGATCCCCCGGCTCATCAGGTAAAACAGCTCGTCCTCCCCCACCGGGCCCACGCTGGCGGCGTGGCCGCACCGGGTGGGGTCGTTGGTCAGGATCTCCAGGTTCGGCACGGAGTGGGCTCTGGCCGACTCCGACAGCAGGATGTTCCGGTTGGTCTGGTACGCGTCGCACCGGTGCGCGCCCTTCTCGATGATCACGGTACCCGTGTAGATCGCGTTCGACCCGCCCTTCATCGCGCCTTTGTAGAGCAGGTCGCTCGACGTCCGGGACCCCTCGTGGTCCTGGAGGGAACGGTGGTCGATGTGCTGCTCGGCGTGGCCGAAGTACAGGCCGAGCATCTCGCTCGAGCCACCGTCGTCGGCCAGCAGGCTCTCCACCTCCGCCCGGGCGAGCGTGCCGCCGAACGCCACCCCCAGCCACCGGAGCCTGGCGTCCCGGCCCACCCTGGCCCGCTGCACCGCGAGGTGCGTGACCCCGTCGCCCCACTCCTGGAGCACGACATAGCTCACCCGTGAGTTGGGCCCGGCGTAAATCTCGACGACGGCGTCGGAGAGGGCTCGCCCGAGGTCCGGTGAGACGTACCGGTCGATGAACGTGACCTCCGCGCCCTCCTCGGTCAGGAGCAGCGTGCGGGGGAACACCGCCGCGCCGTTCGCGTCGATCCAGGTCAGGGTCTGGAGGGGCACGGAGATCTCCACGCCCGCCGGGACGTACAGGAACGTGCCGCCACTTCGGAACGCGGCGTGCAGCGCCGTGAACTTGCTGCGGTCCGTGGACACCAGCCCGTGCAGGTGCCGCTCCACCAGGTCGGGGCGGTTCGCGATCGCGAGGTCGAGGTCGCAGAACACGACGCCCTTCTCGGCCAGCTCGGGGTCGAGGTGGGTCACCATGACCTCGGAGTTCCGCTGAATCTGGAGGCCGGCTCGCTCCCCCACCACGCCGGCCGCCTCCAGGACCTCACCGGGGACCTCGTCAAGGTTCTCCGCCCTCCCCCCCTCGGAGAAGGGCCGGAGGTCGAAGGAGAACTCGGACAGGTCCGTGTAGCGCCACTCCTCGGTCTCCTGTGACGGGATGGGCTGGGCGAGGAACTCCTGGAACGCCTGCTTACGGAGGGCCTCGACGAAGGGCGCGGGCGAGGGAAGCGCCGCGAGCGCCTCCTCGTCGAACCCCGTCTTCGTGGCTTGTTCGGTCACGTCACCCTCCATCAAAGAGGGCAGACCGCTCGGCCTGCCCTCTCGGGTCACTCTCCGCCGGGCGGGCCCCGGCCCCGGCCCCTACCCGATCGCGCCTTCCATCTGGAGCTCGATCAGGCGGTTCAGCTCCACCGCGTACTCCATGGGGAGCTCGCGGGTGATCGGCTCGATGAACCCGTTCACGATCATGGCGGAGGCCTCGGCCTCGGTGAGGCCCCGGCTCATCAGGTAGAAGAGCTGGTCCTCGCCGATCCGCGCGACGCTCGCCTCGTGGCCGAGCTGCGCCGTCTGCTCCTCGACCTCCACGTACGGGTAGGTGTCCGACCGCGACTGCTCGTCCAGGATCAGCGCGTCGCAGCGGACCATCGACTTCGCGTGGTGGGCACCGGGCTGCACCTGAACCAGGCCGCGGTATCCGGTGCGGCCGCCATCCTTCGACACCGACTTCGAGTTGATGATGCTGGTTGTGTATGGCGCGGCGTGGATGGCTTTGCCGCCTGCGTCCGTGTGCATGCCCTTGCCGGCGAACGCCACCGATAGCACCTCGCCGCGGGCGCCCTTGCCGAGGAGGTAGATCGAGGGGTACTTCATCGTGACCTTGGAGCCGATGTTGCCGTCGATCCACTCCATCACGGCGTCCTCGTACGCAGCTGCACGCTTGGTAACCAGGTTGTAGACGTTCGTCGACCAGTTCTGGATCGTCGTGTATCGGACCCGCGAGCCCTTCTTCGCGATGATCTCGACGACCGCCGAGTGCAGCGAGTCGCTCGTGTAGATGGGCGCCGAGCACCCCTCCACGTAGTGCACGTACGAGCCCTCGTCGGCGATGATCAGCGTCCGCTCGAACTGGCCCATGTTCTCCGCGTTGATCCTGAAGTAGGCCTGGAGCGGGATGTCCACGTGCACGCCCGGGGGGACGTAGATGAACGACCCGCCCGACCACACGGCCGAGTTCAGCGCGGCGAACTTGTTGTCGTTCGGCGGGATGATCGTGCCGAAGTACTCCTTCACGATGTCCGGGTGGTCGCGGAGCGCCGTGTCCATGTCGCTGAACAGCACGCCCATCTGGTCGAGCTCGTCCTTGATCTTGTGGTAGACGACCTCGCTCTCGTACTGGGCGCTGACGCCGCCGAGGTACTTCTTCTCGGCCTCGGGGATCCCCAGCTTGTCCCAGGTGCCCCGGATGTCCTCGGGCAGGTCGTCCCACGTCTTCGCCTGCTTCTCGGTCGAGCGGATGAAGTAGTAGATGTTTTCGAAGTCGATGTCGGACAGGTCCGCGCCCCACCACGGCATGGGTCGGGCCATGAAGTGCTTCAGGGCCTTCAGGCGGAACTTCCGCATCCACTCCGGCTCGCTCTTCAGGGAGGAGATCTCCTCCACCACGGCCTCCGACAGCCCTCTCTTGGGCTGGAAGACGGAGTGGTCGGGATCCTTCCAGTCGAACCGGTAGCCCTTGGAGAGCTCCTTGAGGTGCTCTTCCTGTGTGATGGCCACGTCGCTTCCCCTGCTTTCACTCATCGATCAGACCCAGGCCTCTCGGCCCTCGGCACCTACAGGATAGCCTCGCGGGAGCACGAAAGTCCACCTCGGAAGTCGGATTTCGCCCACCCCGCCATGCCGGGGCGGTGGGCGGGCAGGGCTGTCGGAGGGCCCGGGTTGAGGCGGGCTGGGGCCAAGATCCCCGGCCAGCCCCTCCAGAGGTGGCTAGCCCTTCTCGACGGGCGCGCCCACCAGCGAGCCGTACTCGGTCCAGGACCCGTCGTAGTTCTTGACGGTCCCGTACCCGAGCAGCTCGGTGAGGGCGAACCACGTGTGGCTGGAGCGCTCGCCGATCCGGCAGTACGCGATGACCTCCTTGTCGGGGGTGATGCCCTCCGACTCGTACAGCTCGCGCAGCTCCTTGGCCGACTTGAACGTCCCGTCCTCGTTCGCCGCCTTGACCCACGGGATGTTCGCCGCGGCCGGGATGTGGCCGGGCACCTGGGACTGCTCCTGGGGCAGGTGATCGGGGGCGAGCTTCTCGCCCCGGTATTCCTCGGGGCTCCGCACGTCCACGAACGCCGACTTCCCGAGCTCGCCCAGCACCTCGTTGCGGAGGGCCCGAATCTCGGGGCGCTCGGGGCCCGTGATGGTGAACCCGGTCGACTTGTGGGCAGGGACCTCCTGGGTGAGCTCGCGGCTCTCCAGCTCCCACTTCTTGCGTCCGCCGTTCAGGAGCTTCACGTTGTCGAACCCGCGGAGCTTCAGGAGCCAGTAGGCGTAAGCGGCGAACCAATTGTTGTTGCCGCCGTACAGCACCACGGTGGTGTCCTTGCCCGCGCCGGCCTTCGACAGCAGCTCCGAGAACCCGGCCTGCGAGATGTACTCCCGCCCGACCTTGGCGTGCAGGTCGGTGGTCCAGTTCCACGACACCGCGCCTCGGATGTGCCCCTTCTCGTAGGCTTGGGTGTCCTCGTCCACCTCGATCGCCTGGATGGCCGGGTCGTCCAGGTGCTCGTCCAGCCAGTCCGTCTCGACCAGCGCGTCCGGGTTCGTGTACTCGCTCATACCGCTCCTCCTTCTCGGCTCTCTCACAGTGGAAACGCAAGGGGCCGCTCGTGCGGCCCCTGGTCGGTGGTTCGGGAAACGGTCAGCTCCGCACGGCTACCCCCGCGCCCGCGGGCGGGCGCAGAAGCGCATACAGCACATGCGGGAAGGGATCATGGCCCCTACCAGCCCGTAACAGCGCGTTCGGATCAACGGAATCCCTACTCCCAAGCTCGGATTTCGGGGCGATTGTATCCGTTGTTGCAGGTGCAGTGTCAAGGCGGGCGGGGGTCGACGCGGCCGTCACGGCGGCGGGTCTAGAAGAAGCCCAGCGCCGCCTTGGCCTCCTCGGACATCATCTCGGGGCTCCACGGCGGGCGGAGCACCATTTCGGCATCCACCGCCTGCACCCCGGGCACCGTGGCAAGGAGCTGTTCCATCTGTTGCTCGATGAGGGGACCGATTGGACAGCCCATCGTGGTCAGGGTGTACTCGATGTGGACCACGCCCCCTTCGATCCTCACCGAGTACACCAGGCCGAGGTCCACGATGTTGACGCCGAGCTCGGGGTCGAAGACGTTCCGAAGGGCATCCCGGACCCGCTCCTCCGAGAGGCCGTCGCCGTTCCCCTGAACCGAACCCTGCGCGTCGCCCGTGGGACCTTCGGTGGCCCCCGTGGCCTGGTTGATCGTCTCCCCGTTCTCGCTCATGTTAGGTCCCTTCTCCCCCTCTAGCCTCTATCCTAGAGCCGCCTTTGGCAACCGAAGGGTGAAAGGCGGTATGCCCTCCATCCGGATCCTCATCGTGGACGACCACCCGGTGACCCGGGAGGGGCTGCACTCCGCCCTCGACCTGGAGGACGGAGTGGAGGTGGTAGGCGAGTCCGCCAGCGGCGAGGAGGCCGTCGAGGCTTCGACCACGCTCAAACCCGACATCGTCTTCATGGACGTACGGATGCCCGGCATGGGGGGGATCGAGGCCACCAAAGCCATCCGCCAGGCCTCCCCAGACAGCAAGGTGATCCTGTTCACGGTGGACGAGACTCGGGCATCCATCTCGGAGGCCATCCAGGCCGGGGTCTCCGGCTACCTCCTGAAGGACGCCTCCGCCGAGGAGCTGGTGAAGGCGGCGCGCCTGGCGATGGAGGGCAAGGCGGTGATCCACCCTCAGTTGACCAGGGCGTTCATCGAGGAGGTCCAGTTCGCGGAGAAGCGCCCTGACGTACCGGCGCTATCCGCGCGAGAGAAGGAGATCCTCCAGAAGGTCGCCTTCGGCGCCACCACCAAGGAGGTGGCGCACGATCTCGGGATCTCGCCTCACACGGTCAAGACCCACCTGGAGCGGATCTTCGAGAAGCTGGGCGCGAACGACCGGGCCCAGGCCGTCGCCATCGCCATCCGAAGCGGCCTGGTCGAATAAGACTCTCTCGCCCCGCGGCCGTTCTCAATGGCCGGGACCCCCGACCGATACCAGTAGGGATGTCGACGAAGCTCCTGCTGTGCGACACGGCGGATGGGCTCGCGCTGCTCCAGTACGCCCTCCTCAAGTCCGGGGCCGACGTGCAGACCGAGTCGGTCACCGACGGCTTCCGGGCGGTGGAGGTGGCGGCGCGCACCCAGCCCGACATCGTGGTGGTCGAAGCCCGCCTGACCAGCCTGTCCGGGGCCGAGCTGGTTCGCCGTCTGGTCGCCACCGTGCCCGAGACCAGGGTGATCTGCTGGACCGCAGTCTCCTCGCCGTTCACCGCGGCCGAGATGATCGGAGTCGGCGTCTCCGGCTACCTCCTGAAGCAGGACGGGCCCGAGGTGGTGGTCCAGGCCATCCGATCGGTCCTCGACGACAACGTCGTGATCAGTCCTCGGGTGGCGGAGCTGCTCGCGGAGGGGTTCGCCGACCCGGTCCGCGCGTACCGCGAGCTCCAAACCTCCGCGGCCGAGCCGGTCGACCAGGGACCGAGCCCGGCCACGTCCGCCAAGGCCGAGTTCCTGGCGAACGTGTCGCACGAGCTCCGGACGCCGATCACCGTGGCGAAGGGGATCGCCTATGTCTTGCGGAACCGGGGCATCTCGGAGGAGGAGCGGGAGGAGTTCCTGGGCAAGCTTGAAGAGTCCCTGGAGAAGCTGATGCTGATCGTGGACGAGGTCCTCACCATCGCGGAGCTCGAGCAGGGAACGCTGACTCTGAAGCTCACCGACGTCGATATCGCGCCGCTGATCCGACACGCCGCCGACGAGGCTCGCAGGCGGTATCCCCTAATCGAGGTCCAGCGGCTCATCCCCGAGCACCTCCCGGCCCTGGCCGACCCGGTGCGCATCTCCGAGGTCATCCGCCAGCTCCTCGACAACGCCTGCCGCTACTCGCCCGAGGACCGCCCGGTGACCCTTCGGGCGCGCACGATCGAGGAGGGGGTGGTGCTGTCCATCACCGACCGGGGGCAGGGTATGGCCCGGGAGGTCGTGGCCCAGGCGTTCAACGAAGCCTTCACGACGGGCGAGCAGATCCTGCGGAAGGAGCGATCCGGCATCGGCATCGGGCTGCACATGGCCAGGCGCCTCGTCCTCCAGCACGGCGGCATCGTGTGGGCCGACCCGCTCCCCGCCGGCGGCACCCGCGTGTCGTTCTGCCTGCCCGCCCACCGGGGCGAGAAGATCCTCGCGCCGCCGAGGCTGGCGAACGAGGAACTCTCACCACCCGACGACGAGGCCGATCACCCCACGGTCACTCGGTCGTAGCTCCCCACGACCTCTGCGACCTTCCGAAGCTCGTTCCAAAGCTCGAAAGCTCGCCCTCCGGTGAAGTCGCGCTCGGCCATCGGCACCTGCTCGATGAGGATCGTCCGCACGCCGGCCCGCGCCGCTTCGACCGCCAGCCGGAGGTTGGCCAGGTTCCCCGGCCCGTAGGGCGCATCGCACACCACCAGCAGGTCGGCTCGGCGGATCATCGCGCGGCACTCATCCTCGCTCGCCTGGTCGATCTCGGAGAACGGTGGGACGGTGACCCGCAGCAGGTTCAGCCGCTCGGCGACGGCGGCGTCGGTGTCCGTCGCGTGGAGGACTCCGGCCGTCACCTCGAACCCGGCCTCGGACAGGCGGCGGAGGATGGGCGCGCCCCGGCCGGCGCCCCCGATCACGTGGGCCCGCCGCCCGAGTGGAGCCGGGACGGCCCTCGGAGGCCCCAGGCGGACGGACGGACGCCCGGTGACGTGGTCCGGGACGACCTCTCCCTCGACCCCGTACACCGACCGGAGCAGGTCGTGGGTTACGACGCGCTCGGGCGGGCCGTCGGCCACCACCCGACCCCCGTCCAGGGCGATCAACCGGTCGCAGCTCATCGCGGCCAGGTTCAGGTCGTGGAGGATGGCCACCACGGCCGTCCCCTCCCGTTCGGCCAGCCCTCGAACCACGGAGAGGAGGTCCACGACGTGCCGGACGTCCAGGTGCGTGGTTGGCTCGTCCAGCAGGAGCACCGGCGCGTCCTGGGCCAGGGCTTGGGCCAGGATCACTCGCCGCCGCTCGCCGCCTGAAAGCTCCTCGACGGGCCGGTCGGCGAGGTGCTGGACCGACGTCGCCACCATGGCCTCGCGGACCCGGGCCCAATCCCGTGGGCCGCCTCCTCCCCACCGCGACAGGTAGGGGGTCCGCCCCATCATGACCATCTCAATGGCGGTGTAGGAAAAGGCCGGGATGACGTCCTGCGGCACCACGGCGACGAGCCGAGCCGTCTGTTTCGACGACAGCCGGTACGGATCCTCCCCTGCGATCGCCACCCGCCCGGCGACCGGCCTCAAGGCCCGAGATGCCACCCGGACCAGAGTGGTCTTCCCCGACCCGTTCGGGCCAACCAGGCCGACCACTTCTCCCCGGCGGACGACGACGGTCGCGTCCCGAACGGCGGGGTCGCCGCCGTAGCCCGCCGTCACCCCCTCCATGACGAGGGCAGCGTCAAGCCGGGGCGCGAGGGCCGCGTCAGGCCCGGGCACGAGCTCGTCTTCCCTCCCGGCGAAGCAGGTACAGGAAGAACGGCCCCCCGAGGAGCGCCGTGACCACCCCCACGGGGAGCTCCTGCGGTGCGAGAGCCGTCCTGGCAACAAAGTCCGCCAGGATCAGCAGGATCGGCCCGGCCAGCAACACCGCCGGGAGCAGGCGGCGGTGGTCGGCCCCCACCAGCGGGCGAAGGATGTGCGGCGTCATCAGCCCCACGAACCCGATCACGCCGGCCATCGAGACGGCGCACGCGGCGAGCAGGGCCCCGACGGCGATGCTCCGTCGCTTCAGCCGGTCCACCTCTACCCCGAGCTGCGCGGCCCGCTCCTCGCCGAGCGACAGGAGGTTGAGATCGTGGGCCGTGAGGCCGGCGGCGAGGACCCCTAGAGCCACGAGGGGCACGATCGCGCCGATGGACTCCCACCCCTGGCCCACCAGCCCGCCCAACAGCCACGCGTAGATGTCGCGGATCTGCTCGCCCGAGAAGGACATCACGAGCGACATGACGCTCGAGATCGCCGCGGCCACCGCGATGCCGGCCAGAAGGAGCGTGGCAACGTGCACGGCTGGGCCGATCCGGGCCAGCCGGTACACAAGGAAGGCCGTGAGGAGCGCGCCTGCGAACGCGGCGAGCGGCACCGCGAACGCCCCCAGTGCGGCCGACCCGACGAACACGATCACCGCGATCGCCCCTAGGGCCGCACCGGAGGAGACCCCGATGATGGCCGGGTCAGCCAGGGGGTTTCGGAACAGGCCCTGGAACACCGTCCCCGACGCGGCCAGGGCCGCGCCCACCACCGCCGCCAGCGCCACCCTGGGGAGCCGGAGCTGGAACAGGATGACCTCGGCGGATCGGGGGACCCCCGACGGCCGGGCCGAGATCCCGAGCTTCCACGCGATCAGGCGGACGATCGTCCAGGGAGAGATCCACACCGCCCCTACCGCCACGGCGATGAGGAACGATGCTGTCAGCGCCCCGGCGAGCAACAACAGGATGCGGCGGAACCGGTTCGGTGCGATCACGCGAACGCCTCGGGGTGCAGGGCCTCGGCCAGGAGCTGGAGGCCGGCGGCGATCCGGGGCCCGGGCCGGCTCACGAGATCCGAATCGATCAGCACGACGCGCCCGGCCGCCACCGCCCCCACGGCGCCGAACCCCGGTCGCTCGGCCACCGCCCTCGCCGTCACCCCGGACTCCGATGAGACCAGGTACACCCCGGGGTCCTCACGGACCAGGTCGTCCACCGACCATGTGGGGTAGTCGGCCTTCGCCTGCTCCGACACCGAGTCGCATCCGGCTCGATCGAGGAGGTCGCCGATGAACGTGTCGGGCCCAACGGTGAGGAGCGGCGGGTAGAACACCTCGAAGAAGCAGGACACGGCGGCCTCGCCGGCGACGCGCTGCTCGACCTGGTCGGCCTGGGACAGGAGCTCCGACGCCACCTCGGCCGCCTCATCCGTCGCGCCGGTCAGCCGGCCAACGGTCTCGACATCGTGCGCAACGTCGTCCAGATCCGTGGAGTCGATCGTGAACATGGGGACGCCGAGGTCCCGGAGACGCTCCTTCCACCGGTCCCCCCCGGCGATGGTGAGGAACAGATCGGGCTGGAGCGAGACGACCTTCTCGAGGTTGGGATCCACGCCGAACTCGCCCGCTCCGCCGATCTCCTCGACACTTCTCGCCGCCGGCGGGTAGTCGTCGAAGGGGCCCGAGACGCCGACCAACCGATCGCCGAGGCCGAGCGCGTAGACGATCTCGGTGGCCGAGGGGGCGAAGGTGACGATGCGCGAAGGCGGCGCGTCGATCGTGACGGTTACACCATCGTCGTCGGTGACGGTGACGGGGAACGCCGCTCCCGTGGTCGAAGCTGTGGGGCCGGACGGGCCCGAGGCCGCGGGCGCGCCGGCCCCGGCGCAGCCGGCCAGGACGATGGCCAACGCCACGCCGAGGGTGGGCAGGGCCGGGAAGGGGCGGGGCCGGGGTGGTCTCATCGCGCGTCTCCTTTCGTGCGAAGGACGCCGTCGCTTGCCCTCGGGGCAGGTCTCCTGACTTCCGGATCACCGCTCCCCCGACCCTTCCCGGGGGTTTCCCCCCAGTGGTTCCGTCGGGATCGCTCCCCGGTCACAGTGGCGCGACCGTGCCGGATTCGCACCGGCTTCCCTCTTCGCGAGACGGGATACGCCCGCCTCGCATCCGGCCCCCGCCGGAACCGCCGGCCGGGGCCGCCTCGAGGACCGAACCTCTTCGGTTGTGGGCCGGATTCTAGTCCTTGGGCCCGGCCCGGTGGGGCGGGGGGACCGCTCCGGCCTAGGCCCGTCGCAGCTAGCGGGATCCTGCCGCCCCGGACTATGCTCGGGTATCGGCGGGGTGCGCAGGGTCATCGGCTGTCTGGTCGTGGGGCTGGTCGCGGCGGGGTGCCGCGATGCGACCGACGCCTCGACGCCCCCGTTCACGGGCTCGGCCCTTCAGATCCGCGAGTCTCCCAGCCCCTTCACCGAGGTCACCGCGGGGCCCGTCACCGCCCTCGTCCCGGATGACTGGCACCCTCGGCTGCTTGCCACCGATGCGCGGCAAGGGCTGATCGCGACGCGCAGGCTGGGGGACTGGGCGCGGGCGCAGAGGCCGATCGAAGGGATGGCCGCGATGTGGATCGACGGGACTCGGGTCGGAGTCCCGTCCGACTACTACTACCTGGCGGCCACGGGGCCGGCGCTCGATTCGCTGACCCGCTCGCCCGACTGCAGCGCCACCCGTCACTTTGTCGTGGTGAACCACCGCCCGGCCTTCGCGGACGGCCTGCCGGACTCGCCCGGCGACTACATCGCCGTGGGCCGCGGCGTCTGCCAGGTTCGCGACACGTCCACCAGGTGGGCCTACTTCGTGGCGGCGCCTGGGTTCGGGCCGGTCCGGACCCTCGGCATCCCAAGCTCCGGCCTGTACCTGGTGGTCGCAGTGATGAGGGACTCGCCGCGGGCCCCCGAGCTCCTGGACAAGCTCCTTCGCCGCATCGAGTTCGGGGGTGCGAGCGTCAGCGACTTCATCTCGGCGGCGAAGGCCGCCTAGACGGTTCGCGGGTTCCGGTCCACGAACGGCGGCTTCACGATCCGTGCGTTCCCGCGTCTGCTCCGCACGTCCACCTCGACTTCGCGGCCCGGCTCGAAGCCGTCGGCCGGCGACAGGTACGCCAGGGCGATGCCCCGCTGAAGCGTGGGCGAGAACGTCCCGCTCGTGACCTCCCCGCACCCTTCGCCCGAGGCGAACACCCCGTAGTGCGCCCGCGGAATATGGCGGCGGTCGTCCATGACCAACCCACGTAGTCGCGCCGGCGGGCCCTCCTCTCGTTGGAAAAGGAGCGCCTCCCTCCCCACGAAATCGCCCTTGTCGAACGCGACGGCCCAGGACAGGCCGGCCTCGAAGGGCGTGCGGTCGGGGAGCAGGTCCTGGCCGTACAGCGGGTACCCCATCTCCAGGCGCAGCACGTCACGGGCCCCCAGCCCGCACGGCTGGATCTGGAACGGCTGGCCCGCGTCCATGAGCTCGTCCCACAGGTCCTTTGCCCGAGCGGCCTCGGTGAACAGCTCGAACCCGAGCTCGCCGGTGTACCCGGTGCGGGCGAGCACCATGCGCTGGCCACGGTACGAGGTCTCGGCGCATCCAAAGAAAGGCAAGTCGGTAGCCTCCGGGAACAGGGCGCCGGCCACCTCGAGAGACCGCGGCCCCTGAACACCCAGGAAACACCAGTCCTGGTGAAGGGCCACGTCGGCCCGAGGCTCCTCTTGCTCGAGCATGAACGTAACCTTGGCGGTGTTGGAGGCGTTCGGCACCAGGAACCAGCGCTCCTCGTCGAGCCGGTACGCGATGAGGTCCTCCTCAACGCCCCCCCGGTCGTTCAATACGAGGTTGTACAGGGCCCGGCCCGCCGTGAGCTTCGACAGGTCGTTGGTGAGGATCCGTTGGAGCGCCGCGAGCGCGCCGGGGCCGGCCAGGTCCACCTTGCCGAGGTGGCTGAGGTCGAACAGCCCCACCCGCTCCCGCACCGCCCGATGCTCGGACAGAGTGCCCTCGTATTCGATCGGCATGGCCCACCCGGCGAACGGGCCGATCTTGGCGCCCAGTTCGAGGTGCACGTCCTCCAGGGGGGTTCGGGAGAGGTCCGTGCCGTGCACCAGGTCATCCTACGGATACGACGAGGGCGGTAACATGGCCGTTCGGATGTCCGAGGGGTACGACGTAGTCGTGGTTGGGGCGGGCACGGGCGGATACGCCTGCGCCCTGCGCTCGGCCCAACTCGGCAAGCGCGTCGCCCTCGTCGAGCGGGACGACCGGCTCGGCGGCACCTGTCTCCTCCGCGGGTGCATCCCCACGAAGGCGCTGCTCCGATCGGCCGAGATCCTCGACACGATCAACCGGGCCGAGGAGTGGGGCGTCAAGGCAAGCGGCGAACCCGACTGGGACTCGGTGAAGGCCTTCGAGGAACGGATCGTCGACAAGCTCGTGTCCGGCCTGACCGGGCTGATCCAGAGCCGCAACATCGACGCGATCAAGGCGGCGGCCACGCTGGCCCCGGGGCCCGCCGTCCAGGTCGAGGGCAGGAAGCTCTCCGCGACCGACGTCGTGATCGCCACCGGCTCCACCCCCAAGCTGCTCCCGGGCCTGTCCGTCACGGAACGCATCATCACCAGCGACCAGGCCTTGTGGTACCCGACCATCCCCTCGTCGGCCGTGGTGATCGGGGCCGGAGCGGTCGGGCTGGAGTTCGCGTCGCTGTACCGCTCGTTCGGCGCGGAGGTGACGCTCCTCGAGGCCCTGCCCCGGATCGCGCCGCTCGAGGACGAGGACGTCTCGAAGGAGGTCGCGCGGGCCTTCCGAAAGCGCGGCATCCAAAGCGTCGCCGGCGCTCGGATCCAGGGCATCGACGAGGCCGGCGAATCCGTGAAGGTCGTCTACGAGGCTGGCGAGACGAAGACGGTCACCGCCGACGTATGCCTGGTGGCCGTGGGCCGGGGCCCGGTCACGGCCGGGCTCGGCTTGGAGGAGGTGGCGGTGGAGCTCGACCGGGGGTTCGTGAAGGTGGACGGCCAGCTTCAGACCACGGTGCCGCACGTGTGGGCCGTGGGCGACGTCGCCGCTACCCCGCTCCAGCTCGCGCACGTGGCGTTCACGGAGGGCATCGCCGTGGCCGAGCGGGCGGCTGGGATGGACGTTCCCGACATCGACTACGCCGGCATCCCCCGAGTCACGTACTGCACGCCCGAGATTGCATCGGTCGGCCTCACCGAGGCCCAGGCCCGGGAGCGGGGCGGCGACGTCGCGGGAGAGAAGCTGAACTTCCAGGCCATCGGCAAAGCTAACATCGTGGGCGAGGGCGGCCTGGTCAAGGTGGTGGCCGCGAAGGACGGTCCGGTGCTCGGGGTCCACATGGTCGGCCCCCACGTGACCGACCTCATCGCGGAGGCCATGCTGATCACGAACTGGGAGGCGGTGCCGGCGGAGGTGGCCGCCCTGATCCATCCCCACCCGACCCTGTCCGAGGCCATCGGCGAGGCGCACCTCGCGCTCGCCGGCAAGCCGCTGCACACCGCGTAGGGGGAGCCGTGGCGACCGACCTATCCGAGAGGCAGGCCGAGGCCGACTGGCGGGTCGGCCTCTCCGACGACCAGCTGAAGGACATCCTGTACAAGCTCAAGCTATGCCGGTACTTCGACGAGCGGATCGAAGCGCTGTACCGGCAGGGGCGCCTGCCCGGCGCCATCTACTCCGGCCGGGGCCAGGAGGGGACGCACGTCGGGGTGGCGTACCCGCTCCGCGGCGACGACTCCCTGTTCGTGACGCACCGGGACCTCTCCGCGCAGTTCACCAAGGGCCTCGACCTGAATCGGGTGATGGCGCAGTTCTGGGGGCGGATCGACGGGTACACGCGGGGGCGCGACGGTAACAGCCACGTCGGCGACTGGAACGGCAACCGGACGTGGACTCCCATCTCGCACCTTCCGCTTGCGTACCCGGTCGCGTGCGGGGCGGCCCTCGCGTACAAGCACCGCGGCGATCAGCGGGTGGCCATGGGGATCTGCGGCGAGGGAGCCACCTCGAACGGGCGGTGGCACGAGTCCCTGAATGTCTCCGCCGTCCACCGGCTCCCGGTGGTGTGGGTGGTGAACAACAACCAGTGGGCGTACTCGACTCCGAACCCGTTGGAGTTCGCCGTGCCGACCGTCGCTGAGCGCGCGGCGGCGTATGGATTCCCCGGAGTGCGGGTGGACGGAGCCGACGTGCTCGAGGTGTACCGGGTGGCTCGCAACGCCGTGGAGCGGGCTCGCAGCGGAGAGGGGCCCACCCTGATCGAGTCGGTGTCACTGCGATGGCGGGGCCACGCCGGGCACGACCCGGCCAAGTACGTACCGAAGGAGATGCTCGACGAGTACATGCAGCACAAGGACCCCGTCAAGCGGTTCGAGGAGCTGCTGCTCACCCACGAGGTGGTCGACGCGGAGGCGGTTAAGCGGATCCAGGAGGGCATCGAGGATGAGTTCGACCAGGGGTACGAGTTCGCGCAGGCGTCCCCGTTCCCGGTGCCTTCGGACGTGACGAAGGGTCTGTGGGTCGAGGACGGGTACTGGCGGAGCGAGCCGTCCCGGGAGGGCGGAACGGGATGACGCGAGCGGGGGCGAGCGGCTGATGGTGACGTCGCAGGTCGAGACGGGCGCAGCCGGCCACGGCGCCGAGCCCCGGGGGAAGCGAACGGAGGCCGGCGAGGCCACCTACCTCGTCGCCATCGCGGAGGCGCTGTGGGAGGAGATGGAGCGCGACGAGCGCGTCTACCTGCTGGGCGAAGACATCGGCGCGTACGGCGGGGCCTTCAAGGTGACCGAGGGGTTCATCGAGCGATTCGGGCCGGAGCGGGTGATGGACACACCCATCGCCGAGGAGACCATCGTGGGCATGGCCATCGGGTCGGCCATGGAGGGCTTCCGGCCGGTGGCCGAGTTCCAGTACGCGGACTTCATGACCTCCGGGTTCGACGAGATCGTGACTGCGGCCGCCCGGTACCACTACCGGTCGGGCGTGCCGCTCCCGATGGTGCTCCGCGCGCCATCGGGCGGGGGGGTTCGGGCGAGCTCGTTCCACTCCACGAACCCGGAGCCGTGGTTCGCCCACGCCCCCGGGCTGAAGGTGATCTGCCCGGCGTTCCCCGCGGACGCGAAGGGCCTGCTGAAGTCGGCCGTCCGCGACGACAATCCCTGCGTGTTCCTGGAGCACAAGTGGATCTACCGGAGGATCAAGGAGGTCGTGCCGGACGATCCCGACTTCCTCGTGCCGATCGGACAAGCAAAGGTGCAGCGGGAGGGGACCGCCGTGTCGATCATCACGGTCGGCGCCATGGTGCACCACGCCCTGGAGGCCGCGGAGAACCTCTCGCGGAAGGGCGTCTCCGTCGAGGTGGTGGACCTCCGCACGATCCACCCCCTGGACGGCGAGACCGTGCTGCGATCCGTGGAGAAGACCAGCCGGGCGGTGGTGCTGTACGAGAGCCACCGGTTCCTCGGGGTCGGCGCGGAGGTCGCCGCGATGATCGCCGAGGAAGGCTTCGCGCACCTCGATGCGCCGGTGGTGCGCCTGGCGCCCCCGAACGTGCCGGTGCCGTTCTCGCCGCCCCTCGAGGACGCGTACCTGCCGCAGGTGGCCGACATCGAGGCGGCGGTCGAGAAGCTGTCGGCGTGGTGAGGATGCCTCGGGAGGGCCCATGACCACCGT
>JBOGVG010000148.1:0-7605 GCA_050692435.1 Actinomycetota bacterium | reverse complement strand
GACCCGGCCATCGTGCGAAACGAAACGGCCCCGGCCGTGGACGGGGCCCTCCGAGGCCACCGGTTCGGGGAGCCCCGCCGTCACGGCAAGTGGCTGCTGTGCCCGGCGAGCGGTCCGGTCCTGCTCTTCCACTTCGGTATGACCGGAGACCTGGTCTGGTCGGGCCAGGAGCCCGAGCGGCACCGCCACGACCGGCTGGCGCTCGTGTTCGACGACGGGGAGCTCCGGTACCGCAACATGCGAAAGCTGGGCGGCGTGTGGCTGGCACACGACGAGGCGGAGCTGAACGACCTCATCGGTGACCTGGGGCCCGACGCGCTCGAGGTCGCTCGGCGAGAGTTCCTGGACCGGCTGTCCCGGCGCCGCGGTGGCGTGAAGGCCGCCCTGATGGACCAGGGGTTCGTGGCGGGCGTCGGCAACCTGCTCGCCGACGAGATCCTGTGGCAGGCCCGGATCCACCCCCGCCGGCGGATCGAGGATCTCGACGCCACGAGCCGGGCCCGCCTGTTCGGAACGCTCCACCGTGTCCTGGGGGTCGCCGTTGACGAGTTCGACTACCTGGAGAGCCGGAAGGTCTGGCTGAACCACGTGCGCGGTGAGCCCGACGCGCGCTGTCCCCGGTGTCGGACCCCGCTCTCGCGCGTCACCGTCGCCGGCCGCACGACGTACCTGTGTCCTGCCTGCCAATCGGCGCCGGACGATGGGTGACTCCCGGGGCGCCGCGGCCGGTCCTCGGTGAGCTTCAACGGATGGTCGCGCTGCGGCGCCTACCCCGCCCTGGGGCGGTGAAGCCGGCGGACGGCCGACCAGCCCCGCTGGAGTGCGGTGAGGCTCCCCAAGACCACCAAGACGACGAGCATTGGCGCGAGGGCCCCGGGCACGATGAGTCCGATGATCATCGCCAGGTACCGCTCGAGGCGCTGGAAGAACCCCTCGGAGAGCGACACGCCGGCCGCCTCGGCCTCTGCTCGGATGTGGCTCACCATCAGCGCGGTCACCAGCGTGACGAGGGCCAGGGCGGCGTTCAGCTCGTGTCCCTGCCCGGCCTCGGCCCAGTACAGACAACCGAACAGGATCATGTCCCCGACCCGGTCGAGTACCGAGTCCAGGAACGCGCCCACCCGCCGATCCTCACCGCGCAGTCGGGCCACGGCACCGTCGAAGACATCGAACAGTCCCGCCGCGATCAACACTGCGCCGGGCAGGAGCCTCCGGTCGGTGAGGAGGAGCCACCCGACGACGGCGTTCGCCGCGAGAGAGGCCAGGGTGAGCTGCCAGGGACGGACCCCGGCCCGGTACAGGCCCGCCAGGATGGCACGGTACGGCCATGTGAACGTCGCGCGCATGACCGCCCCGGCGATCCCGGTGCTCTCTCGGGGCGCCGGCATGTCTCGGACCCGGGGGGGATTGGCGGAGGGGTCGCCGTCGGGCGGCTGGTCCATGGTCTCCTCGGAGGCTATCGCCGCCGGACGGGGGCCGCGAGCCGGCCACGGCCCGCGAACCGGTCACGCGCCGCCAGGCTGCATCCCGCCGTGCGGCCGGAACTCCACCACCAGGTAGCGAAACATGCCGCCCGGCGCCTCGTACGCCACCCGGTCGTCGAAGGTGGCCCCGAGGAGGGCCTGGCCCAGCGGGGAGGTGGTGGTGATGGTCCGGGCCCCGGGGGCCCGCTCCTCCGCGGACTCGGCCAGCAGGTACGTCTCGTCCTCCGGGTCGTCCTCGTCGAGCGGGCGGATCGTGACCAGCATCCCCGCGGCAACGGCGTGGGAGGCCACCGGGGCCTCGACGATGTCTGGATCCCGGAGCATCTGCTCGAGCTTCCGGATCCGCGACTCCATCAACGCTTGCTCGTTCTTGGCCGCGTCGTACTCGGCGTTCTCGCGGATGTCGCCGTGCTCGCGGGCGGCTTTCAGGCGCTCGGCGATGTGCGAGCGGCCCGAGGTCTTCAGGTCCTCGAGCTCCCCCTTCAGCCGTGAGTAGGCATCGAGCGTGAGCGACGCGGTCGGCTTCTGACCCGGCTTGCGGGGCGGCTTGCTCGCCAGGTCCTCGGGCAGCTTCATCAGGCCAGCGAATCTACCAAGGGCCGCGAGCGGCGGCCCCGCTGTTCGGGACCGCCCCTATTCCTGCGAGAAGAAGATGTTCTTGACCTCCGTGTACAGGTTCACCGCCTGCATCCCCATCTCCCGGCCCATGCCGCTTCGCTTGTAGCCGCCGAACGGAGCCTCGCTGTGCACACTGTGGCTGGAGTTCACCGACAGCACGCCGGTCCGGATGCCCTTCGCCACCCGGATGGCTCGGCCGAGGTCCTTGGTCCAGATCGAGCCGGAGAGCCCGTATGGGCTGTCGTTCGCCAGCCGTATTGCCTCCTCTTCCGTGTCGAAGGGGATCACGCAGGCCACCGGACCGAAGATCTCCTCCTGCGCGACGCGCCAGGAATTGGCGACGTCCGCCAGGACGGCCGGCTGGAGGTAGAACCCGCCGCCCACCTCCTCCGGGACGTTTCCCCCGACGACCAGGCGCGCGCCTTCCGCGATCCCCAGCTCGATGTAATCGAGCGACGTCTGCCGCTGGCCGGCCGAGATCAGCGGGCCCATCTCGGTCCGCTCGTCGAGCGGCTCCCCCACCCGGATCTCCGCCGTGCGCTTGGCCAGGTGCTCGACGAAGTCACCGTAGACCAGCCGCTCCACGAACAGCCGCGACCTGGCGCAGCAGTCCTGCCCGGCGTTGTCGAACACCGACCACACCGACTTCTCGACGCACCGGTCCAGGTCGGCGTCGGCGAAGATCACGTTCGCCGACTTGCCGCCGAGCTCCAGCGAGACGCGCGTGATGTTGGTCGCGGCCTGTTGCATGATCCCGGCGCCGACCTCGGTCGAGCCGGTGAAGCTCACCTTGGCCACCCGGGGGTCGGTGACGAGCGCGGCGCCGGTCGTGGAGCCAGGCCCCGGCAGCACGGAGATCGCCTCCGGCGGCAGGCCGGCCTCGACCAGCAGGTCGGCCAGGATGAGCACGCTGAGCGGCGTGTAGGTGGCCGGCTTCACCACGATCGTGTTGCCGCACGCGAGCGCCGGCCCGATCTTCCACGACGCGATCACGAGCGGGAAGTTCCACGGGGTGATGAGGGCGCACACGCCGACCGGCTCGCGGAGCGTCACGTCGATCCCCGGGTCTTGTACCGGGATCGACTCGCCGAAGATCTTGTTGGCGGCGCCGCCCCAGTAGTCGAGGACGCCGGCCACGATCCCCATCTCCCCCCGGGCCGCGGAGATGGGCTTGCCGCCGTTCCTGGCCTCCACCCGGGCGAAGTCCTCGAGGCGCTCGCGGAACAGGGCCGCGGCGTGGAGCAGGACGCGGCCACGCTCGGTGGCGCTCGTCCGGGGCCAGGGGCCCTCCTCGAAGGCCCGGTGGGCCACCTCGACCGCGCGCCTCGCGTCCTCGGCGCCGGCCTCGGCGACCTCGGCCATAGGTCGGCCGGTTCCCGGCTCAATCACCTCGAACGTTTTTCCCTCGGTGGCGGCCGCCCGCTCGCCCCCCAGCACCAGCAACTCAGTCATCGCTGCCCCCTCGCCCTGGCCGACGGCTCGATGATAGGGGCTCCCGGCGACATACTTCGGGACCACTTGCCCTGACGGTCGGGTTCGGACGGCAGGGCCGGCCGCCGGTTCACTCCGGCGTTGCCACGGGCCCGAACGCGCGGAACGGCTCGGGTTCGTACTCGTCGAGGAAGGTCACCCAGTCCGCCAGCGTCTCTCCCACCACCGCGTCGTCCTTCACCAGCCAGGACAGGTGACGGAACGCGTGCTCGATCACCTGGGCCACGCCGATCTCGGGCGGTGGGCCGAAGGCGTCGCCGCGCGCGAGGTCGGCGCGCACGACGGGCTCGTCGGCCAGGTAGATGTTCTGTTTCTCGGGCGGCGCCACCGCCGCGACGTACGTGAGGACGACGCGGGCTTCCTCATGACGCCACGAGGTCGAGTGCACCAGCAGGGGCGTGAGCTCGTAGCGGGCCGCGGCGTCGAGAACGATCTGACCGGGCTTGGCCTCGGGTGACCAGCCGACCCGGAGCGTCTCCGCGTGAAGTGGGCGGAGGTGGTGGGCGCCGTTGGGCCCGAGGTAGACGAACAGCGCCTCGAGCGACTGGGCGACGAACGCCGAGGACCAAGCGACGGAAGTGACCGGCGGCGCGAGCTGGACGAACGGTACGCGGTCAGGCGGTTTCGGCATCCTCCGCGGCCCCACCAAGGTCCACGGCGAGCGCCAGGATCTCCTCGCGGGTCGCGGCCACACCGTGCACCTCACGCCCGTGCGCCTGAACCTGCGAGACGATCTCTTCTTCCGTCCCCCGGCACTGCCAGCCGCACATGCAGGTGACTTCCTTCAGCATCGCTCGCCCCAGTGCTCTCAGGAGCCGACCCTACCACGGGCTCGCCGGCGATCTCGATCTCCGCCGAGCCGCGATCGACGGGGGGAGGCTAGCGCGGCCGCGTTGGAGCGCCGTTGGAAAAGGTGTCAGAGGCCGGGACCTACGATTTGGCGGGATGGGAAAAGGGTTGGGGCTCGGGGTGGACTCCAGGGGCCCACGGGTCCAGGCCGGATCAGGCCTCGGGTCTGGTGCGAGCAGTTCCCGCCGGACCGCGCCCGCGCCCAGCCCGGCCTTGAGTTGACTCCATCACTCTGGCCCGCCTAGCGTCGAGTCGTGGAGCTCGCATCGCGCATGGCCCTGCTGGGGACGGAGTCCGCCTTCGAGGTCCTCGCCCGGGCCCGCGCGCTCGAGGCGCAAGGGCGCGAGATCGTCCACCTCGAGCTGGGCGAGCCGGACTTCGTCACGCCGGAGCACATCCGGCGGGCGGCCAAGGACGCCCTGGACCGGGGCGAGACTCACTACGTTCCCGCGCCGGGCATCCTGCCGCTTCGCGAGGCCGTGTGCGCGTTCCTGGAGCGGCACGGCCGGTTGGAGACCACCCCCGATCGGGTGGTGGTGACCCCCGGGGCCAAGCCGATCATGTTCTTCACCATCCTGGCCCTGTGCGAGGAGGGCGACGAGGTCATCTATCCCGATCCCGGGTTCCCCATGTACGAGTCCATCGCGGCTTTCGCCGGAGCGAGGCCGGTGCCCATACCTCTCCGCGAAGAGAACGGGTTCCGCCTGGACCCGGACGAGCTCGCGTCGCTCGTCACGGACCGGACCAAGCTCTTGGTCCTGAACGCGCCGCACAACCCGTGTGGGAGCGCGCTCACGCACGAGGACCTCGAACCCATCGCCCGGACGGCGACCGAACACGACTTCGCCATCCTGTCCGACGAGGTTTACTGGAAGATCCGGTACGAGGGCGAGCACGCGAGCATCCTCGACTTCGACGGCATGGCCGAACGCACCGTGCTCCTCGACGGCTGGTCGAAGACATGGGCCATGACGGGGTGGCGGCTGGGGTTCGGCGTGTTCCCGGAGCCCCTGGCCGAGCCGGTGACGCGCCTGGTCATCAACTCGGTGTCGTGCACGTCGGCGTTCGGCCAGCACGCCGCTATCGCCGCCCTGACCGGCCCGATGGAGCCCACCGAGCAGATGGTCGCCGAGTTCCACAAACGCCGCGACGCCATCGTGAGCGGGCTGAACGCGATCGAGGGCGTCTCGTGTGTCACCCCCGACGGCGCCTTCTACGTCTTCCCCAACATCAAGGGCCTGGGTCGGACGTCCAAGGAGGTCGAGATCCACCTGCTGGAGCGCGCCGGTGTGGCCGCCCTGACCGGCACGGCGTTCGGCCGGTACGGGGAGGGGTACCTCCGGTTCTCCTACGCGAACTCACTGGAGAGCATCGAGAAGGCCCTGGCCGCGTTCCGGGCATCGGTGCCGGAGCTCGCCGCGTGACGGGCAGGCCGCCCATCCTGGTCACGGGACCGCTGCCGCCGCCCGTGGTGGAGGCACTCCGCGAGCGCTGCGACGCCGACGTCTACGAAGGCGAGCGGATCCCTCGGGACGAGCTCTTACGGCGCCTGCCGGGGAAGGTCGGCGTCATCACCCTCATCACAGACAAGGTCGACGCCGAGTTCCTCGACGCGGCCGGCCCCCAGCTCGTCATCGTGGCCAACTACGCCGTGGGGTTCGACAACGTGGACGTGGCCGAGTGCACCCGGCGCGGGGTCGTGGCGTCGAACACGCCCGACGTAGTCACGGAGACCACCGCCGACCTCACGTGGGCACTGCTGCTCGCCGCGGCCCGGCGGATCGCCGAGGGCGACCGGTTCCTCCGGTCCCGGACGCCGTGGATCTGGGGACCCCAGATGATGCTCGGCGTTGACGTCCACGGCAAGGTCCTGGGCGTCGTGGGGTTCGGCCGGATCGGCCAAGCGGTGGCCCGGCGAGCCAGGGGCTTCGGGATGCGTGTCATCTACACTGGCCGGTTTCCGGCATCGCAGGAGGTCGAGCGCGAGCTGGTCGCGGCGAAGGTCTCCTTCGACGATCTCCTCGGGCGAGCCGACTTCATCTCCATCAACGCTCCCCTCACCGAGGAGACCCGGCACTTATTCGGCCGCGAGCAGTTCCGCACGATGAAAAGCACAGCCGTCCTGGTGAACTCGGCGCGCGGCCCCCTCGTCAACGAGGCGGAGCTGGCGGCGGCCCTGAAGGAAGGCGAGATCTTCGCCGCCGGCATCGACGTGTTCGAGAACGAGCCCGAGGTCCACCCCGACCTCTTCGAATGCGAGAACGCGGTCATCGTCCCCCACCTCGGCACCGCGACCGTGGACACGCGGAACGCGATGGGCATGCTCGCGGCCGAAAACCTGTTCGCGGCGGTGGAGGGGCGGCGCCCGCCGACCCTCATCAACCCAGAGGTCTGGGAGCGGCGGCAGGGAGCCTAGCTCATCGGCGCCGGGAAAGGAGTCGGGCATGCGGCTCGAAGGGAAGGTGGCCCTGATCACGGGCGCGGGGAGCGGGATCGGGAAGCTCACCGCGAAGTTGTTCGCCTCGGAGGGGGCCAAGGTGGTCGTGACCGACGTCGTGGACGACGCGGGGCACGCCACGGTGGAGGAGATCCGCGCGAACGACGGCGAGGCGGCCTTCGTGCACGCCGACGTCTCGAACGCCTCGGACGCGGAAGGCATGGTGCAGTTCGCGGTGGACACGTTCGGGCGGCTGCACGTGATGATGAACAACGCCGGCATCTTCCATCCCCAGGACGACTCGGTGATCAATACCCCCGACGACGTCTGGGAGAAGACCATCGCCATCAACCTGAAAGGCGTGTTCCTCGGGTGCAAGTTCGGCATCCCGGCCATGCTCGAATCGGGAGGCGGCTCAATCATCAACATCGCCTCGTTCGTGGCCATCGTGGGGGCCGCCACCCCCCAGATCGCCTACACGGCGTCCAAGGGCGGTGTCCTGGCGATGACCCGCGAGATCGCGGTGGAGTTCGCGCGGAAGGGCGTGCGCGCGAACTCGCTCTGCCCCGGCCCTATCGAGACGCCGCTCCTTCAGGAACTGCTGGCGGATCCGGCCAGGCGGCAGCGGCGGCTGGTGCACATCCCCATGGGAAGGTTCGGCCAGGCGCAGGAGATCGCCAACGCGGCGATGTTCCTGGCCTCCGACGAGTCTTCGCTGATGACGGG
>JBOGVG010000147.1:0-3184 GCA_050692435.1 Actinomycetota bacterium | reverse complement strand
GTTCGGGACCCCCGCGCGGATGGATCCCTGGCCGGGTCTATGCTGGTCCGATGGGAGGGTGCATTCTTGAGCCTTCCCTAAGCGCTCGGCCCCTCGGCGGCATCTCACAGCCATGCAGGCAGAGGGCAACGTCGTAGGGACGGTCGCGCAGGAGGGCCCGCCGGAGCTCGCGACGTTCTTCGCCGACGAGCACCCGGGGCCGCTCAAGCTCCTCTCTTCGTGACGGGGAACCGAGCCGACGCGGCCGAGCTCATGCAGGACGCCTTCCTGAAGCTGTGGGAGCGGTGGGACAGGATCGACCGGATCGCCGATCCCAAGGCGTACCTGTTCCGCGTGGCGCTGAACGGGTCCCGGATGCGGGCGCGCGCCGCACGCCGGGCCGCGCGGAGGCTGGTGAGGATCGCCCCGTCGTCCGATCCGTTCGACGAGGTGAGCCTCAGGGAGGACGTTCGGCAGATGCTGCTCGACCTGTCGCCCCGCCAGCGCGCCGCCCTCCTCCTGCTCGACATGTACGGCTATGGCTCGGAGCAGGCCGCCCGGATCCTGGGCGTCCGCCCGTCGACCGTCCGGGCGCTTGCCACCCAGGGCCGCGCCGTGCTCCGAGCCTCAGGAGGTCCGAATGCCTGAGCTGAGAGAGGTGTTCGAGGATGGAGACCAAAAGGATCGAGCCCGACCTCGACGAGTGGAACGAGCAGGAGCGTCGCCAGCGGAGGCGCACGCAGAGGCGCAAGGTGGGCACCTTCGCCCTGGTCGCGTCACTAATGGCGGCCTTCGCAGCCGCGTATGCAGTCACCCGCGACCCGGGAACACCGACCGGGATCGCCGGGCGGGTGACATCGACCCCGAACCCACCCTCATCCCAACTGAAGCATGCCTTCGTCGATCTCCAAACGGGCGAGATCACACCTCTGCCGGAGAGCATCGCCGGCGGCTACTCATACCGGGTATCTCCCGACGGCACGATGTTCGCGTCCGAGCCGGGCGGCGATCCGCCGGTCGCGGTATCGGTCGCGAACGTCGACGGAACCGGCATTCGCCAGATCACACCGGACGGGATCGATGCGTACGCAGCTTCGTGGTCTCCCGACGGCTCGATGCTCGTGTACCAGGGGCGGGATGGAGCGACCTTCGAACTGGGGAACCTCTTCGTGGTGGACGTGACCACCGAAGAGGTGAGGCAGATCACGGACCTCGAGCCACTCTCCAAGGGATGGTGGTTCATGTGGCCGAGCTTCACCCCCGACGGGAGAACCATCCTCTTCCACCTACCCCGCCGTGATGTCGGTCCGTCCGGGCAAGTATGGGATCTGTGGTCGGTCCCCGTGGCCGGCGGCGAGCCCGTGCTCGTGCGACGCAACGCCGGCTTCGGCACGTACTCCCCAGACGGACGGACGATCGCCTATCTCTCGCCGCTCAGCCCGGAGGACGCCACCGGCGCGCGCCTCTGGCTCGTGAACGTTGCCGGCGGCGATCCGCGAGCGCTCATCGAGGCGAGGTACGGGATCTGGTGGCCGAGATGGTCCCCGGATGGGACGAGGATCGCCTACGCAGATGCTGGCGAGATCTACCTCGTCGACGTGGCAACCGGGGAGTCCGCGATGGTCGCCGAAGGCGCCGTCGCTGAGTGGTTCGACGACCACACGCTCATCGTCGGCCCGTAGCTGCCGAGGTTGTCACCACAAACACCGGCCGTCCGCACCCCCGGGGTTCAGGCGGTCCGGCGCGAGTTCCGGGATCTCGGGCACCCCTGAGCGGTCGCCCCGGCCTCGAGCTCCCGAAGGGTCGAGCGCCCTCAGACCGACACGATCTGGATCGTCCGGAGGTCGCCGCCGGGGAAGAAGTCGCCCCCCTCCTCGACCGCGGTGAAGGCCTCGGCCTCGGCGCTCCCCACCTGGAACAGTCCCTCGGACGCCTCGACCCTGACCGAGAGGCCGTGCGGAAGCCCATCGCATGCCGTCGGGCCGAAGGGGCCTCTTCCAACCACCTGGCTCTGATAGATGGCGACCTGCCCGCCCTGCGCGTTGCTCGCGACCGGGCACGTCACCGTTACGTCGATCCGCACGGCCGCGCCGCCGCCGTCGAGCACCGCATCGTCGGCAAGGCGAACCGACACGCTGGGCCTGACCCGAACGGTCGCCGAGTCCCGGACCTCCTTCGTCCTGCCCTCCCGGACGACCAGGAGCGCGCTCACCTGCGCTTCCCCGGTCTGGAACGAACCGCCCAGCGACGGCACGGAAACCGCGACGACGTAGGGGAGCCGAGCGCAGCGCGGCGTGAACGACGCCTCCCCAGATGCCTGCGGTTGGGTCACGCTGACACGGGCGTCCAGTACCGTGGCTTTGCTGTCGCACTGGGTGAGCACGTTGAACGAGATCGAACGCCCATCGGGCGCGAGCGTTGCCTGCTCAGACAGCACCTCGAGTGCCAGCTCGTTCGGATTGGCACCGGCCGCCTGCCCCCCGCCGGCCACCAGCAGACCGACCAGACCGGCGAGCACGACGTGACGGATGCGCCGCGAGGCAACGCGTTCACCCATGGCGACTCCCTCCCGTGACCACTCAGACCCCCCCAGCGGTCGTTCCTCGGCCCGACGGCCTCGTCCGTCCCAAGTACTACTGGCCGAGGGCCGAAAAGGATTGCGATGTGGCTGCATCAAGGTCCCCTCGCCCCTACCCGTTTCCTGTCCTCGAGACGGAAGGTGGGCTCCGGTCTCCTGCCAGGGACGCTTGCCGAGTGTGGGGCGTGGCTTCAAGGACCCGGCGCGGTAACCGCTGCGTCGTAGCGCCGCTCACCGCCTTGGAGCCACGATGTTGTGGACACTGCAAATCAGCTTAGAAGCCCCGCCGTCGGACCGACTCGACAGCCCGCCAGCTTTGGGCAAGAATGTGCCATTTCGGGTCAAGGAGGGAACCGTGGCGAGTGCAGTTGCGAACCTTCTCGGCGGACCGACAGGAGCTACGAGCGGGGAGAAGATCTCGAAGGCGCTGTGGGGTGCTCTAAGGACTCTGCTTCAAGGCATCGTAGCGGCGTTCGCAGCTGCGGGGCCCGGATCCACCATCGTCGACGTGACCTACTGGAAGATGTGGTGGGCCAGTGTTCTCGTGGCTGCGACAACGGCCCTCGTGTCGCTTCTGCAGAGCCTGATCAACCTAATCCTGGCGAGCGACACGTAAGCCGCTTCCCA
>JBOGVG010000146.1:0-7167 GCA_050692435.1 Actinomycetota bacterium | reverse complement strand
CCGCCTCCTCCTCGTCCAGCAACTCGCGGAGGCGCTGATGGACCATGCCCTCGAGCTCGGTGTCGGAGAGCGTGGAGTCGTAGAGGCGGGGCCCGAGCGTCTCCACCAGACGGTCCTGGACCCGGTTTCGCGTGTCCGCGATCCGGTCTTTCGGTGTTGCTTTTGCCAATCGATCTGCGAGTGACATGTCGTTGTCCTCCTACCGCTTGAAGAGCCGGCGTTTCCCCTGCGGGGGCGTCAGCGTGAGCTCGCCCCCCTGAGCCGTGGGTGCACTGACGAACCGCGAGGCCAGCCGGCGAATGCTGTCGGAGACTTCGGAGCCCGGCTCCTCCAGGACGACCGGCCGTCCCTTGTTCAAGCAGGTAGGCACGAGGCGGCTCGACGGGATCATGGTGTCCACCTGGAGCTTCATGACCCGCTCCACGTCCCCGGCATCCAGGCCGACCCGGCTGTCGGCTCGGTTCAGGATGATCCGGAACCGGTCACGCGGCAGGCCGATCGTGAGCAGCGTCTCGAGCGCCCTCGAGAGGTGCTTGACCCCCACGACGTCCAGCGCCGTCACCAGACAGATGGCGTCCGACAGGTCGAAGCAGGCCAGGGCCAGGTCGGTGTAGTCGGCCGAAGCGTCGACTACGACGAACGCGAAGTTGTTGCGCAGCACCCGAAGGAACTTGCCGACCGACTCTCCGCTCGGCGGTGTCACGGATGGGTCGGGCACGGCGCCGAAGCCCCAGAGGTGCTCGTACAGCTTCGTCCCGTTCGCGAACACGGCCTCGCGGTCGGCCCCCTCGCCGAGGGCGATGAGGTCCGTCATCTGCTTCACGGGCTCGCGCCCGAAGTAGGAGAAGACGTCCCCCATGTCGACATCGAGATCCGCAACCGCGGTCTCCTGCTTCGAGACGTCGGCAAGCGCCGCGGCCAGGTTCGTGGTCAGGAAGGTCTTGCCCACACCCCCCTTGGAGGCGAACACCGAGATGATCGAGCCGCGGTGCTTGGGCCGTGCGGCCGCCTGTCCCCGTACGTTGCTGAGGTTCTCAGCCCAAAGGATGGCCCGCTCCACGGCATCGCGGAGCTCCTCGCTCCCCTTGGTCAGGTCCACCACGTCTCGGATCCCGGCCCGCATGGCCGCCGGAAGGAGCCCGTTCCACGACTTGTCCCGGACCACGATGATCGCGGTCATCGGGGCGGCCCGGCCCACGAACTCGGCCAGGCCAAGCGCGTCGGGCTCCTTCACCTCTGGTGAGAGCACCAGGACGTGAGCGGCGTTGTCGGCATCCACGAGGATCTCCTCGGCCGCGGTGACGCTCTGCACCCAGCCCACTGCGTCGAGCTCGACCTCCAGGGACCGGGCGAGCGCCGCCCGGAACGTCTGAGGCGTCCCGACCGCGATCACCTGTTGCTGGATCACTTAACCACCTGGGCGTACGTGATCCGCTTGAGCTGCGCGCCGTGGGTGTCTGGGGGCAGCAAGCCGAGCCAAACGGTTCCGGTCTCCATCGTGAACACGAACCTCTGCGCGTCCGTTGGAGTGAGCGCGAAGGTCACGGACACCGCTCCGGTGGTCTGCTGCGTCTGCTCCACCCCGAGGGCGCTTTCGCCAGTGACCGGCAGCTGCACCTTCAGCACCTGGGCGGTGGGCACAACGACGCTGGTCATGGTGGGGACCTTCTTCCCCTGCGGAGTCGAGAAGTTGTTGAAGGTCCCATAGATCGTCAAGTTGTCGCCGGCGACGATGGCCCCCGCGACCGCCCGTGGAGCGTCAACGGACATGGTGATGGCCTCGTGACCCGCCGGGATCCCCAGGATCCCACCGGGAACCGTTCCCTCGCCCACGATCCGGGCGACCGGGATCTGCTCGCCGGCCAGGATGGCCACGCTGTTGCGCTTGTCCTTCAGCTGATCGACCGAGGTGATGGCGCCGTCGACCACGGCGACCTGCGGGACCTGGATGATCTTGAACTGGTCGTCCTTGATCAACACGTTCAGGTCTGAGTTGGCCGCGATGTCCTCTTTCGAGACGACGACCGGGACCAACTCCCCAACGGGCGACTCTTTCTCCGCGCCCTGGATGTACATGAACACCCCGACGGTGGCCAGCGTGGCCATGACCAACGACAGGACCACGACGAGTCCTCTACCCTTCATCTGTATCCCCCCTGTTGCGGTGTCGCCTTCGGTTTTCGGCCGCCCGTCGGCCGAGGTTTAGTCCACGAGCCGAACTATCACGGCACCACCTGAGGTCGGCACGTCGGGTCCGGTCGTCTGCAGGTGGATGCAGAACACATCGGAGCCCTGGCGCGTGAAGTGGCAGTTGGGCTGCCTTCTGGCCTGCTGCCCATTCCACGCCTCTCTGACATAGAAGCCCTGGAGCTTGACGACCGGGTAGGCCACGCCCGGCGTGTACTTCCATTCGCGGCAGTCCGGATCGCCGAGCGTCTTGGCGGGGTCGCACGCCACGATCGGGAAGAGGACGGCCGGCTCGGACTCGAGCTCCCCCCCGGCCATCAAGCTTTTCACGTTGTCCACCCAATCCTGGATGGCCTGGACGGAACTCTGCTTGTGCCCGGTCGAGCCACACACCCACGTGGGGGGATTGCCGGTACCCTCCGGGTCCCACAGCTCCGGCAGGAGCGTCGGGCCGCCCGCGGTCCCCATCCCGCCCATCCCGCCGATGTAGTCACCGAGGTCCTTCGAGCCACCCGCCTGCGACGAGCATTTCATGGGGTTGAGGTCACCGGCCTTTTGATTCGGCCACCCCTCGGGGAGATTGAGCCATCCCCAATCGCTGTTCAACGGCGCTTTCCCCTTCTCGAACGTGAAGTAGCAATCGACCCTGCCCTCGGCGTCCTGCTCGCCCTCCTCGATGCACTGCTCGACCTTGAGCTGGTCGACCTTGATCGGAGCCGGATTGGTAAGGCCCATGGTCCACTCCGCGGTGGCGGAGGCCACGACGGTACCGTTGTTGATCCCGAAGATCGGGGCGAAGAAGTACTCCACCGGGACCGTGGTCCTTACTGTCACCCGGCCGACCCCGCCTTCGAGCGAGCCGGCAGTCCCGTCGCATTGGGCGCCCTCGGGGTCAACCTCGAAACCGTCAGGGTCGGGCAAGAGCGTCGCCGCGTCGTTGTTGTCAGTGACCAGGTCGGCGGCGGCTTGCTTCGCCGCCACGTCGCCATTTGCGAGCCCGCACTCCCTCGCCGCGGCCAGGGCACCGGCGTCGGCTCCGTTCACCATGTTCCGTTTGAGAGCCACACCGTGTCCGAGATCGAACGTCAGCACCAGCATGCCGATCAGGCAGATCAGGCAGATGGCCACGATCGCCGCGACTGCCCCGCGCTCTTCGTCGCGAAGCCGCATCAGGCTGAACCGCCTTACTCGCATCGGAACACCGCCTCGATGTTCGAGTTCACGGTCAGGTTGTTCCAGAACGGGATGTCGACCTGGAGGGGCTGGTCCCACGAGACCGCCACGTCTTCGCCCCGGGTGGCGTCCGTACACCCGTTCGGGGCGGCGCCCACGCCGACGATGTTGACGGCGATGGGGTCATTGACGTCGTAGGGGGCCGCGGCTTGGTGGACCTCGTCCTCAATGTCGCAGTCGCTGAACTCAGTCGCCTTCACCGCGGCGCACCGGGCGCCTTCCCTGGCCGCACCTTGGTACAGCTGGTACTGGCTCCACACCCGCCCGAACTCGAGAACCCCGAACAGGATGAGACACAGAAGCGGCAGGATGATGGCGAACTCAACGGCCGCCACTCCCTCCTCCCGCGAGATGCGGTCCCTGATGACTCTCATGATCGCGCGGCTACCTCCGCCTTCGCCTTTGTGACCGACTTCTGTCGGCCCCTCACTCTCCCCGACCCTGAGAGTGAGCGGCCGACGAGGCCGCTCGTTCGTTTCCGTAGGACTAGGTACCAACCGTTCCCAGTGAGCTCGCTCCGGTGTTGAACACGTTCGCGATCGCAAGACCGAGTGCGATGGCAGCAACCACGATCGCCAGAGCGATGAGGACGAGCAGCAGCGCGTACTCAGTTGCGACTGCACCGTCTTCCCGCGTGAACCGGTCGCGCATCCGCGTCACGAAGCTCTGCGCCCCGACGTAGAGTGCGAGGAACATCCGTTCACCTCCCTTCGATCAAACTCGGCACCGAATGCCTCTGATGCCTTATCGGTAAGGTAGGGGACAGGCTTGAAGCTGGGTATTCCGACTTCCACGGACTCTGCGTACGAAGTTCTACGTAGGATGATTGCTCGCGCTTCAGTCACTTAAGAGGCCAGCCGAGGATGGCAAGGTATGGCCGGCCCCAGGTCCGCGATCGCCTCTGCACCTCCCGGCGCGCCTCGGTTGTTCGCTTCGGCGCTCGGGAGGATCCGGCTCTCGCATGTCTGGGCGGCGGCCGG
Organism: Actinomycetota bacterium; assembly: GCA_050692435.1. Lineage (GTDB taxonomy): Bacteria > Actinomycetota > UBA4738 > UBA4738 > HRBIN12 > AC-69. The sequence continues at coordinate 2,767 of JBOGVG010000146.1, read as the reverse complement.
GGTCGTCATTCCCGTCCTCGTGATGACGGGGACGCCACTCGTCGCGATCGATCTGGCCTACCAGCTCCGCGCAGGCGACATCATGCTCAACGCCCACGCGATCCTGCGGACCGACGTGTTCACCGCCACGGCAGCCGGCGAGCCCTGGCTCAACCAACAGTGGCTGGCCCAGATCGTCCTGGCCACCGCGTTCCGACTCGGCGGATGGTTCGGGCTGGTGGTGCTCCGCGCGCTCTTGATGGCCCTGGTGCTCACCTTCGTGTTCCTCGCCTGCCGTGCGGTGGGGGCGCCGACCAAACGCGCGGCGTGGCTCACGCTGGCCAGTGGCGTCCTACTCCCGGCAGGGTTCCAGCTTCGACCGCAACTCCTCGGCATGGTCTTCTTCGCCCTGACGGCCTGGCTGGTGGCCCGCCGGCGCACGCGTCCCGGACTCGTGTGGATCGTGGTCCCGGTCACCGTCCTGTGGGCCAACCTGCATGGGAGCTTCTTCCTGGCTCCCTTGATGCTCTGGCTGGCGTGGGTCGAGGACCGGTGGGTGCAGGGACGCGGATCTCGCACGCTGCTCCTCGCCGGGCTCGGCAGCGTGCTCGCGACGATGGTGAATCCCTACGGCTATCGGGTGTGGTCCTACTCCGCCGACCTGGCAACGAACCCCGTCATCCGGAGAACGATCGCGGAGTGGCAGCCCCCAACGATCGAAGCCTATACGGGGGCCGTGTTCTTCCTGTCGGTCGTCGCCGTGGCGGCATTGCTGATCGCCAGGGTGCGCCGACCGGTCCCGTGGGGGTCGCTGCTGCCCCTCGCGGTGTTCCTGGCGATCGGCCTGACCGCCATCCGCGGCGTGTACTGGTGGGCCATGATCGCCCCGATCGTGCTTGCCGGCGTCCTGTGGCATCGGCCGGCGTCCACCGAACGCCGGGACCCCGCCGGACCCCTGAACACCGCCATCGTCGGCGTGCTCGCGGCGGCTATCCTCGGAATCATGATCCCGTGGGTGCCCTACACCGGATCGGCGATGCCGGAAGGAGGCAGGCTATTGTTCGCTCCGGCGGGGATCACCCGAGAGCTGCACCAGATCCTGCGACCAGGGGAGCTCATGTTCAACGCGCAGGAGTGGGGCTCGTGGCTGGAGCTCGAGTTCCCCCAGAACCCGGTGGTGGCCGACTCCCGGATCGAGGTCCTTCCCCAGAGCGTGTGGTGGGAGTACTACGCCGTCTCGACGGGGGTGGAGGGTTGGCAGGCCACCCTGAACGCCTGGAACGTGGACGTCGCCGTGCTCGCCCGAGACCAGCAGCCCCACCTCATCCCGAAGATGCAGGCCGACCCCGGCTGGCAGCTGGTCTACGAGGACGCCGACGGGCTGATCTTCAGGCGGGTCTCCACGCCCGTCCCGGTGGCCGGACCCTTGGGGGGCACGACCCTTCGCTCGAGCAGGTAGACGGCGGGAACGGCCGCAAGCAAGGCGTTCCGGAGCAGCAGGATCACCTTCACCGACCACAGGGCGACGTCGGGAAGCGCCGAACCGTACGCGACGACCAGCAATCCGCTCACCAGCATCAGCGCGGCCAGCAGCCACCGCACGTACGCCGTTCGCTCCGTCCAGGCGATGGCGGCCCACGGGGCGAGCCAGATCACGTAGGGGTGCGAGAGGAGCGGTGCGGACAGCATGAGGATCGACAGCGCAGCCATCGCCGGAAGGCCAAGCTCCCGCGGCTCCCGCCGAGAAGCCCGATACCACACGGCAGCGATCCCGGCCACGGCCACGCCGAGTAACAGCGCCTTGGCCCACCACGGGGCGACGCCCAGCCGGGAGGAGTCGTTGATGCTGACGAAGCCGCGTCCGAGGGCCCACAGGATCGAGCCGACCAGGCTCTCGTACTCCCATCCGGGAGTGTGACGTTGGGTGGCCACCTGCAGCGGGGCCGACGGCCCACCCCACCACACCCACGCGAACGTGCCGAGCGCGAGCGCCGCTACCGACCAGGCGAGCGCTCGCCGATTCCGCTGTAGGACCAGCACCGGCAACAGCACAACCGGCCACACCTTGGCCAGGATGGCGGCGGCGAACGCCACGCCTCCCAGCCGTTCGCGCCCTCGAGCCACGAGCGCGACCGCACTCACTGCCAGCGCCGCGGAGAGGAGGTCGATCGTCGTGTACAGGAAGCCGAGCAGCGGCACGGTGAGGACCAGGTAGAGGACCGCGGTCCTTCGTCCCCAACCGAAGGCCAGCGCGGCGGCGGTGACGAGGTCGCAGAGGAACATGAACCAGACCAGGCGCAGGCCAGTCTCGTTGCCGTTCGTCCCGGCCACGAGCTCGATAGCCCCGAGCGACACGGGTGGATACTCGACGGGGAAGTCGCGGTAGGGTCGCCCCTCGGCTGCCGCGATGTCCGTGAATCTTGGGAGGTAGGTCAGTCGCGAAACGGGTGGCCCGGATTCGAGATGGCGAAGCGAGAGGGCGAGCTCCCCGACACGGGCGGTGAGGGCGAAGACGAGCAGCGCGAAGAGGACCAGCCGCCCGGCCACGCTCCTCCAGTTCTCGCGCGAGATCCTCTCCACGGCCATTACTCGGGCATCCCCACGGAGACGAGGCCTGCATCGGCCGCCAGCCGGATGGCGGCGACCCGGGTCCCCACACCGAGCTTGCTGTAGATGCGGCCCAGGTGGGTCGTCACCGTGCGCTCGCGCACGCCGAGGCGCGAGGCGATCTGACGGGCCGTGAGGCCTTCGGCCGCGACCTGGAGCACCTCGCGTTCCCGATCGGTGA
>JBOGVG010000145.1:0-5576 GCA_050692435.1 Actinomycetota bacterium | reverse complement strand
CGCCAGGCCGATACTGACGGCGGCCGTGGGGACGAGGATCATCCACCCCAGGGTGTTGCGGATCGATCGGAGCATGCTCTCGTCGGTGAAGACGAACTTGAAGTTGTCGAGCCCCACGAAGCTCTGGGACTGCGCGTCCTTGAAGCTGATCAGGATGGTGTTGATCACCGGATAGACGAGGAAGACGCTCAACAGCACCATCGCGGGTCCGACGAAGATCCACGGGCGGACCCCTTCGCGGTAGCGCTGGGGCAACAGCTCGACGGCTCGGTTCATCGCCCAGTACAGGAAGAAGACGCCGCCCACCCCAACCACGACGGCTACACCGACGACGATGACCCGGTTGGCCTCGGAGTCACGTAGGAAATCGAACGTGATCCACAGGATGTAGAAGGCGGCGATCGGGATCGCCACGGCTCCCACGACCCGCAGCGCGAAGGTCCAGAGCGCGTTCCCGCGAGGTGGTGGGGCCGCCGCCGCGACGGCCCCACCACCAGACGGTGTTGGATCGATTTTCGACACGAGCGATCCCTAGCTCGGCCAGCTGCTGTCGATGTCCCCCAGGATGCCGTCGAGAGAGCTCGGCCCCTCCTTCATGTACTTGACCATCCCCGTCCAGAAGCTCCCCGATCCGACCGCAGCCGGCATCAGGTCGGAAGCGTCGAACCGAGCCGTTCCGGCCGTCAGCCCCTCCTTGAGCACCTCGGCGGAATCGGCCAGGATCTCGTTCGCGTAGCACTCGCTTCCAACGTTCACGTTCGGGGAGATCCGCGAGGCCGCGGTGATTCCTCCCATCGCGCACTGGAAGTCGGTGCCCATGAACTTGTCGGTGAAATCCTTCACCTCTGTAGAGTTGCGGAACACCATCGCGAGCTCACCGGCGAACAACGGGCCGCCCTCCGTCGTGATGGAAGGGAACGGGAACCAGTCGTAGTCCACGCCGGACTCGGCGTTCTTCGGGAAGAAGGCGTTGATGAAGCTGGCCTGCCGGTGCAGCCAGCAACCGGGCGGGTCGTCGAACATCGGCAGCGGCGCGTCCCCAAACGCGAGTCCCGGTGTGTTCTCGGCTCCGCCCAGGACGTAATCGGGGTGGAACATAACGTCACCGAACGTCTCCCCGGCGCTCACGACCGACGGGTCGTTGAACGGGATCTCGTGTTTGTACCACTGGTCGTAGGTGTCCGGGCCGGCGGTCCGGAGCATGATGTCCTCCATCCAGTCGGTGGCCGGCCAGCCGGTCGACCCCTCGCTCTGGAAGCCGACGCACCACGGCGTGCCGCCGTCAGCGACGATCTGGTCCGACAGGGCCATCAGGTCGTCCCATGTCTCCGGCACCTGGTAACCGGCCTTGTCGAAGTCGTCCTTCGGGTACCAGATCATGCTCTTGAGGTTGATGTTGGTCGGGATGCCGTAGTGCTTCCCGTCGACCAGGCCGAGGTCCATGAACGGCGTGCCGAAGGTCGCCTCGAGCTCGCCGATGTCGTAGCCCATGTCCTCGAGCGAGACGGCATTCGCCGACGTCACCAGCCCCGGCAACGCTCCCGGCTGGGGCAGGAGGATGACGTCAAGGGTTCCGCCCTGGCCCCTGACCTGGACGTCCTGTTCGAAATTCCCGGCGGACTCGAACTCGACCGTGTAGTCGACGCCCGTGACGGTCTGGTCGGCGATTTCCTGCAGCGCCGCCATCTCCTCCGGCTCGCCGGCGCCCAGGACGTTCACTTTGCCCGTGTTGGCTTCCTTCGCGGCTCCGTTGGCTCCCCCCTCGTCCTCGTCCGCCCTGCATGCCCCCCCGATCAGAAGAACGATCGAGAGCAGCGACAGCACCTTGAGTCGGCGCATCGAGACCCCCTTCGAGTCGTCCAGGCCCTTATTCTTGCCCAAACCCGCCTTCGGCGTTCAACCCAATCCGGCCGGGACGCCCCGGTGCCGGATCAGCTCCGCATACCAGGCCGCGCTCTCCTTCGGGGTCCGTGCCTGGGTTGCGAAGTCAACGTGGACGAGGCCGAAGCGCTTCGAATAGCCCTCCGCCCACTCGAAGTTGTCGAGTAAGGACCACACGAGGAAGCCGGCAAGCGGGACGCCGGTCTCGAGCGCCGTATGCGCGGCCGCGATGTGGTCGCGGAGGAACGCGATCCGTCTGGCGTCGTGGACGCCGCCGTCCGGCCCGAGCTCGTCGTCGAAGGCCGCCCCGTTCTCGGTCACGACGATGCGCCCGGGACCGTAGTCCCGGTGCAGCTCGATCAGCAGGTCGGCCAGGCCCTGGGGCTCGACGGGCCAGCCCATCGAGGTGAGCTCCGTGCCTGCAGGGGGGACCGACCAGGCTCCGAGCGAGCCGGGCAGCTCCTCGGCACGGGGTTGGGAACGGGCCTCGGCGGTGACCGTGTGTCGCCGGTAGTAGTTCACCCCCAGGAAGGGGAGCCGGCCGGCGATGACCTCGAGGTCGCCGTCGCGCACGAATCGCATATCGCTCAACGGGCGGTAGTGCTCGACCAGCTCGGCCGGATACCCCCGCCCGAAGAGCGGGTCCAGGAACAGCCGGTTCATGTGCAGGTCCGCCAGCTGCGCCGCCCGGACGTCGCGAGGATCCTCGGTGGCCGGGCGAGCGGGCTGGATATTCAACGCGATGCCCACTTCCCGATCGGCCCCCATCGCGTCGCGGGCCAGGCCATGAGCGAGCAGCAGGTGATGGGATGCCGCGAGCGCGAGCGCGTCGTCGGTTCGACCCGGCGCGTGGATCCCGGTGCCGTACCCGAGCCAGGCAGCCACCCACGGCTCGTTCAGGGTGATCCAGGAGGGCACCGTTCCTTCGAGCGAACGGTGGACGATCGCCGCGTACTCGGCGAACCGCAGGGCCGTGTCCCGGTTCCCCCACCCGCCCTCGTCCTCCAGCGCCTGCGGCAGATCCCAGTGGTAGAGCGTCGGCAATGGGGTGATGCCTCGGGTGTTGAGCGCGTCCACGAGCCGGCGGTAGTGGTCGAGGCCCGGTTGGTTCGGCGCCCCCCGCCCTTCGGGCTGGATCCGCGGCCAGGCCACCGAGAATCGATACGCCCCCATCCCGAGGTCGGCCATGAGCGCCACGTCCTCCTCGTATCGCCGGTACTGGTCGCACGCGACGTCCCCGGTGTCCCCGTGGCGGATCGTGCCGGGCACCCGGCAGAACGTGTCCCAGATGGACGGGCCGCGCCCGTCCTCGCCGACGGCCCCCTCGACTTGATAGGCGGACGTGGCCACGCCCCACACGAACCCGTGGGGAAACGGGTCGATCGACCGGGATCGCTCGATCAGTTCCCGTCGCCGCCGTAGATGCCGAGCCCGGTCCCCGGATCGAAGAAGTGGAGCCGCCCGACGTCGACGACGAGCTCGATGGGCTCGCCCTCCTTGGCCCCGGTCCGAGGGCTCAGCCGGGCCAGGAACGTCGACTCGCCCGCGCGAGCCCCTTGTTCCACCGCCTGGAGGGCTTCCTGCCCCACGTCGTGGGCCAGCTCCTTCACGTCCTCGGTGACCACCGCCGGCGCCTGGACCCTGACGTGGGCGACCACGTCCGCGCCGAGCGCCTCCCGGAGGATCACCGTGGTCCGGATCCTCCGGTCCGCCGGAGCCTCGGGGACGAGCGAGGCATCCTCCATGTCCTCGGGCCGCAGGCCCACGATCACCGGTTTTCCGTCGAACGCCTTGAGCTCTGGGCGGGCCGATATGACCTCTCGGGGCACGCCGAGCCGATACCCGCCGAATTCCACCACACCGGACCCATCCGAACTGGACAGCTTGGCCTCCACCATGTTCATGGCCGGAGAGCCGATGAAGCCCGCGACGAAGAGGTTGTTCGGATGGTCGTACAGGAACTGTGGCGTATCGACCTGCTGGAGGACGCCCTTGCGGATGACCGCCACGCGGTCGCCCATGGTCATGGCCTCGACCTGATCGTGGGTGACGTACAGCGTGGTGACCCGAAGGTCATGCTGGATCCGGGCGATCTCCGAGCGCATCTGAACGCGGAGCTTGGCGTCGAGGTTCGACAGCGGCTCGTCCATGAGGAACGCCTTGGGCTCGCGAACGATGGCTCGACCCATGGCCACGCGCTGTCGTTGCCCGCCCGATAGGGCCTTCGGCTTTCGCTGAAGGAAGTCATCCAGTCCCAGGATCCCCGCGGCCTCCCGGACCCGCTTGTCGATCTCCTCCTTGGGCAGCTTTCGAAGCTTGAGGCCGAAGCCCATGTTGTCGTACACGCTCATGTGCGGGTACAGCGCGTAGTTCTGGAACACCATCGCGATGTCCCGTTCCTTTGGCGGCAGCGCATTTACGACGCGGTCGCCGATCCGGATCGACCCGTGGCTGATGCTCTCGAGACCCGCGACCATCCTGAGCGCCGTGGTCTTGCCGCATCCCGAGGGACCGACGAGCACGATGAACTCCCCGTCGTCGACGTCGAGGTCCAGATCGGAGACCGCCGCGGTCCCATCCGGGAACACCTTCGACACCTGCTCCATGACGATCTCGGCCACCGATCCCCCTCCGACGGTCGTGGTGCCTATCCTTAGCACAAACCTGGTTCTCCCTGCTATCCGTGAGCGCTACGATGCCCCGGTGCCCAGGATCCAACTCGTCCAGGGTGACATCACCGAGGAGCGCGTCGACGCCATCGTGAACGCCGCCAACTCCTCGCTCCTGGGGGGCGGCGGGGTCGACGGCGCCGTCCATCGCAAGGGCGGGTCGGCCATCCTGCGTGAATGCCGCGAGATCCGCCGGACGGCCCATCCGGACGGGCTCCCCACCGGGAAGGCCGTGGCAACCTCCGCGGGCAACCTCCCGGCGCGGTGGGTGATCCATACCGTGGGGCCGGTGTTCTCCAGGTCCGAGGACCGCTCGATCCTGCTGGCCGGCTGCCACACCGAGGCCCTTCGGGTGGCCGACGAGCTGGGGGCGAGCTCCGTCGCGTTCCCGGCCATCTCCACCGGCGTCTACGGGTACCCGCTCGAGCTGGCGGCACCCGTTGCCATCGGCGCGGTGAAGGGATCGGACTCGAAGGTCGAGGACGTCCGGTTCGTCCTGTACGGCGAGGATGCCTTCCGAGCCTTCGAGCGTGCGCTGGCCGGCGCCACGTGAGCTTGGTCGGCTTCGTCGGCGACCGCGCTGTTAGCATCCCAACCTGCGATGAGCGAACCGGGGACGGACCTCACCACCCCGAAGGGCGTGTACGAACGGCTGCCCGAGATCCAGCTCGTGGACTGCCGCGAGCCCTACGAATGGAACGCCGGACGGGTCGAAGGCGCAGTCCACATCCCGCTGAACACGATCATGGCGGGGGCGGGCGCCGACCTTGATCCCGGCAAGCCCGTCGTCGTCGTGTGCCGCTCCGGCAACCGGAGCGAGCTGGCCGCGCTGATGCTCCAGGCCCGGGGGTTCCAGGCGTTCAACCTGGAGGGCGGGATGGAGGAGTGGGAACGCCAGGGCCTGCCCTTCACCACCCCCGAGGGGCAACCCGGCAAGGTCGCCTGACGGCCGAGCCACATCCCCGTTCCTGCCGCGCTAGCCTGTCCGGGTCGCCATGGCCGATGTCGATGCGGCCCGCCTCGAGC
>JBOGVG010000144.1:0-12768 GCA_050692435.1 Actinomycetota bacterium | reverse complement strand
CCGGACGCACGAGCCGGACGCCTCGCGCTCCGGCCATGGCCGCCGTTATCCAGAGGACGGTCGTCCCGAACAGGACCAGCGCCCTGGCAGACTACGGTCGGCAGGAGTGAGCTAGTCGATCCCATCCGCGTGAGGCTTGGTCGCCAATTGCCGGACCGCTTCCAGTTCGGCGACCGCGACATCGCGAGTGATCGGGACCCGGGGATCCCAGCCGAAGAGCGTCCGCTCACGTCCCTGCTCGGTGACCGCCACAATCCGTTGGGTGAAGATCGACCCTCCGCGAGCCTCTAGCGACCGCACGTCGCTCCAGGGGATACGGACCGTTGCAAAGAGGTTCGTGCACCTGATCCCCCAGCGGTCCGCCTCGAGACGAGCGACAAGCACTCTGGCGACGAACCACGGGAAGATGGCCACGAGTGCCATCGGCGTCCCCGCCAGGATGGCGAGGGATACGGCAGCCATGGTGATCCCGACGAGGGCCAGCACCGCCCCCCCACGGACCGCGAGAGGGGGACGCCAAACCAGGGCCGCGCCGACGGGCGAACGCGGCGAAGGCCGCGCCTGATAGAAGAGCGACGCCCCCGCCATCGCGGAACCCCCGACGGCGCCAAAGACCGCCCCGACCGCGCCGACGAGGATCGCCAGCCGACCGTTCCTCGCCACGGTCATCCACACCGCACCGAACGAGAGCACAACGAGCACGAGGCCGGCGGCGAGCAAGACGCCGTACTGAGCGACACCGGGCGGATAGCGCTGCTGCCTACCGGGCATTGCGCTCATCCGACGAGGGTGAACGACCCGGGCGAGCGGACACTGTGTGAGCCAGCAAGACCTTCCAGAAGAAGCGTCGGACTTGAAGGTCGCGGACGATTATCTGAACACCTAGGGAGAGGACGCATACCACACCAGCGACGAGCGACGCCGTCCGATACCCGAGCAGGGCTCCGAAGAGCATGACGAAGAACCCGGCGGAGCCGACCCCAAGTAGCGCCCAGTACCAAGACGACGGAGCGGGTGCTTGCGGCAGCGGTCCAAGGGACCGCCGGATCTGAACCCCGCGGACCCTCATCCGCGCGAAGAAGCTAACGATGAACGTGGCGGCACCAGCAACGGCGAGGAGCGAAGAGTCGAAGATCGTCCCTGCAAGCCACCCCACGAAGGCGACGTGCCCGATGCCGAACATGACCCAGTACCGCAGCGATGGGAGCGGCAACGACCGCTTCTGCCAGGCGAGGCTGTCTCGGATCTCTTCGGCGGGCAAAGCGATCGCGATGACAACCGCCAGGCCGAGGAACACGAAGAGCCATACCGGTGAGTCCGTGATCAGGAGCAACACCAGCGCAGCCAGACATCCGGCACCCACCGTCCTCACGGGCCATCCGGACCAAGGAGGAGGACTCTCTAGCTTCATCCCGCGCGCTCACCCTTCGATATCCCGGTCCTTATCGGTCGTCGGCGTCGAAGTCTGAACCGAGCCGTTCGGCGAAGCGAAGCGGACGTTGCCAGAGAGAAAGAGACAGGAAGGGCTCAGCGGACCTTTTGGGCGACCTGACGCCCACACGGCCGCACGGAGATCCGCCTCCACGTCTGAACTGTGTGCCCTTCACCGGTTCGGCGGGGAGCCGGGCCGAGGCCCTCTCGGTGAAGGACCGTCCGGATCGCAGTGGCGGACACCGGGATACCGAGCTTGAGCAGCTCGCCCCGGATCCTCCGGTGGCCCCACCTGGGGTTCTCTCTCGCCAGGCGAGTGATGAGCTGCACGGTCTCTCGATCGGGCGGGGGTCTCCCCGGCCTGCGGCGCCTGTTCGTCCAACTTGCCCCGACGAGCTCTCGGTGCCACCGGAGCAGGGTTCGAGGGTCACGATGAACGCCCTCCTCCATCGTTCCCTCGGCAGGATCCGGCTCGCCGCGGCGAGCAGCATCCTGTCTCGTCTCCGGGCTACAACCCGAGGTGAGCCTCAGGGACCTGCATCGGGACGCTTAGGGAAGGGCCGGAACGCGTCCTGTACGATGACGCCGCTTTGGCCGATGGACGGAAAGAAGACGCCGAAACCGCGAGCGAGCGGCCGCCGGTCGGCCCACTCGACCCTCTCAAGGTCCCTCGGTTCGCAGGTCCCGCCACGTTCGCGCGGCTCCCCCGGAGGGATGAGGTGGAGCGTTGCGACATCGCCGTTGTCGGTGTTCCGTTCGACGGCGGCACCACCTACCGTCCCGGAGCCCGGTTCGGTCCGACGGCCATCCGGCAGGCGTCCAGGCTGCTCCGTTCGTACCACCCGGGCCTCGACGTGGAGCCGTTCGCCACCCAGCAGGTCGCGGACGCGGGCGACATCGCCTGCACGCCGTTCGACATCCTCGAGGCCATCTCCCAGATCGAGGAGGCGGCCGGCGGTCTGCTTGCGTCGGCCGGCCACCTGCTCACCCTGGGCGGGGACCACACGATCGCGTTGCCACTGCTTCGAGCGGTGAACCGGCGGTTCGGAAAGGTTGCGCTCCTGCACTTTGATGCCCATCTGGACACCTGGGACACGTACTTCGGGGCCGCCTACACGCACGGCACACCGTTCCGCCGGGCCTGGGAGGAGGGGTTGCTGCTGCCCGACGCTGCCATGCACGTGGGGATCCGCGGGCCGCTCTTCTCACGGGTCGACCTCCAGGACGACAAGCGGTTCGGGTTCGCAATCGTCCAGGCCATGGAGATGGAGACCCTGGGGATAGCGGGCGCCGTGGGGCGGATCCGCTCCCGCGTGCGGGATGCCCCCGTGTACGTGTCCATCGACATCGACGTGCTGGACCCGGCCGCGGCGCCCGGCACTGGGACGCCGGAGGCTGGCGGGCTGACCAGCCGGGAGCTCCTTGGGATCCTCCGGGGTCTTGCCGGGCTCGATGTCGCGTCCGCCGACATCGTGGAGATCGCGCCCGCCTACGACCACGCCGAGCTCACCGCGGTCGCCGCCTCGCACGTCGCCTACGAGCTGCTCGGACTCTTCGCGAGAGCTCAGACCTCGAAGGGGTCGTAGCCTGGCGCCGACTTCGACCAGAGCGGCTTCCCAGGCCGCGCCCAGGTCGAGCAAGAGATCGTCTCGAAACCTTGGGCCCGAGAACTGGAGCCCGAACGGCACGCCGCTGACGAGGCGCCCCCGCCGGAACCGTGATCGCCGGGTGCCCGGTGATGTTCTCCACCGCGCAGTTGTGGACCTCGGGCGGCGGACCCGGAGCATCCGAACCGGGAACGGGACACTCGGCCCGCCACCCGACGGACGCCAGCGTGGGGGTCACGATCACCGCTTCGTCGCGGTGCAGCTCATCCAGCTCGCGGACATACTCGAAGCGCCGGCGCCGCGCCGCCAGGTAATCGTCCATCGAGCCCGACCCGCTCGAGGGATATCTGCACGAGCTCGCGCCCGACACCCGGCGAGCGCGAACCGCCTCCGCGAGTTTCGATAGCATCGCGACCTATCCTTGCGTAAAGACGCAGGGCGAGAAAGCGCCGAGGAGGGTTGGGAAGAAGGTGCGCGCGGCCGTCCTGGATCGACCGGGCACGGCGCTTCGTGTCGAGGAGCTGGAGGTCGACCCGCCGGGACCCGGCGAGGTCTTGGTCCGGATGGCGGCGAGCGGTGTCTGCCATTCCGACCTGCATCGGGCCGACGGGGACTGGGGGCCGGTCCCCCCAACCGTGCTGGGACACGAGGGCTCGGGCGTGGTCGAGGCGGTCGGTGAGGGGGTCGGCGAACCGTCGCTCAGGCAGCTCGTGGCGCTGAACTGGTACTACCCGTGCCTTGCGTGCGAGGCGTGCCATCTGGGGCGTCAGTGGCTCTGCACCGGGACCAAGGCGCTCGAGCACCGGCTCCCCGACGGCTCGACCCGGCTCCACCGCGCGGACGGCTCGGAGGTCCTTCCGTACCTGGCGCTGGGGACCTTCGGAGAGCGGGCGGTCGTGGCGGCTCAGGCCGCGGTACCCGTTCCCGACGCCGTGCCCCCAGAGGTTGCGGCCCTGATCGGCTGCGCCGTGACGACCGGCGTGATGGCGGTGCTGCGGACCGCCGAGGTCCCTGCCGGAGCTTCCGTGGCCGTTATCGGCCTTGGCGGCGTGGGTCTCTCCGTCGTGATGGGCACCGCCCTCGCCGGCGCCGGCACGATCGTCGCCGTCGACCGCGTTCCGGAGAAGCTGGAGCGAGCGGGCGAGCTCGGCGCGACCGACGTGGTGCTTGCGGGCGACAACCCCCGCGTCACCCGGAGGGCCATCGCCGCTCGCACGGGCGGGGGCCCCGAGTTCGCCTTCGAGGCCATCGGGCTCCCCGCCACGATCGAGCTTACGATCGAAGCGGTCCGGCCCGGCGGCACTGCCGTCCTCGTCGGGCTGACGAAGCTCGACGACCGTGCGTCCTTCGACGCCTTCTCGCTTGTCGACCAGAGCAAGCGCGTCGTCGGCTCGAACTACGGTTGGTCGATCCCGCAGGTCGACTTCCCGCGCCTCGCTCGCATGTACCTCGCGGGACGACTTCCCATCGACAAGCTGATCGACGGGCGGATAGGGCTCGAGGACATCAACGGGGCCTTCGACGCCATGCGGAGGGGCGAAGGGCTCCGAAAGGTCGTCGTGTTCTGAAGGGAGGGGTCATGGGAGGGATCCGCGCGTCGGCGAAGGCGTCGTCGTTCAGCGAGTCGGTCATCCGCGAGATGACGCGCCTGGCCATGGCGCACGACGCCATCAACCTAGCCCAGGGGTTCCCCGACTTCCCCGCTCCGCAGGAGGTGAAGGAGGCCGCCCGGCGGGCCATCGCGGAGGACATCAACCAGTACGCCATCACCTGGGGAGCGCAGAACTTCCGAGAGGCCATCTCGGCCAAGTACCGCCGGACGTACGGGATGTCCGTAGATCCGGAACGCGAGGTCTGCGTCACGTGCGGCTCCACCGAGGCTATGGCCTCGGCGGTCCTGGGGATCATCGACCCCGGGGACGAGGTCGTGATGTTCGAGCCGTTCTACGAGAACTACGGACCCGACGCCGTCCTCGCCGGAGCCGTCCCCCGCTACGTCTCCCTCCGCGAGCCGGACTGGACGTTCGACGAGGGGGAGCTCAGGGAAGCGTTCACCGACCGGACGCGCGGGATCATCCTCAACACGCCCAACAACCCCACCGGGAAGGTCTTCAGCCGCGAGGAGTTGGTGGCCATCGCTGCGCTCTGCGTGAAGCACGGTGCCGTCGCGTTCAGCGATGAGATCTACGAGCACATTACGTACGAGGGAGCGGAGCACGTCCCGATCGCGACGATGTCCGGCATGGAGGACCGGACGGTCACCGTGAACGCGCTCTCCAAGACGTACTCGGTGACCGGCTGGCGGGTCGGATGGACCGTTGCCGCGCCCACGCTCACCGACGGCATCCGCAAGGTGCACGACTTCCTGACGGTCGGGGCGGCGGCGCCCCTCCAGGAGGCGGGCGTCGTCGCACTGGGGCTCCCGGAGGGCTACTACGAAACCCTGGCTCGCGAGTACCGGGAGCGCCGCGACCTCACGCTGGACATCTTGGGAAGCGCCGGATTCAAGACCTCCGTTCCACTCGGGGCGTACTACGTCATGGCCGACATCTCGCACCTGGGGTACGCGGGAGACGTCGAGGCCTCGGTCCGGATGGTCGAGGACGTCGGAGTTGCGACGGTGCCGGGGTCGTCTTTCTACTCGGCCACAGAGCTCGGGCGGTCGACGGTTCGCTTCTCGTTCAGCAAGCGGCTGGAGACCTTGCGCCAAGCCGGGGAGCGGCTGGGCAGGCTCGGGACGCGACCCTGACCCGAGGCGTCAGGTTCCCTCCGGAGCCACGAGGATCGAGAAGCGGGCGAACCGCGCCTCACGTGCCGGATGGCCTGCGTAGTCGCTCGACGTCCTCCACTGAACGTCGCCGCTCGCCGCCGCGGCGAACCCCTCAGCCACCTCGCGCACGAACGCGGCATTCTCCGCGTATCGGTTGAAATGGGCCATGTAGACGACGCGGACGCTATCGGCGAGCTGAGCGATCTGCCCGGTAGATCGAGCGAACGGGGCCACGGCCGAGTCGGGCATGTGCGCGTAGATCGGCCCAGTGTTGAACGTGTCACCGCCGAACAGGACCCCGCTCGCCTCGTCGAGCAGGCAGACCGAGTCCGGCGTGTGGCCGGGTGTGTGCAACACGAGGAGCGACCGGCCACCCAGCTGGATCCGGTCGCCGTCGTGGAGAAGCCGCGTAGGCACGCTGGGCGCGATGCGCCAGGTCGAAGGGTCGAAGCCGGGAGGGAAGGGGCGGGGGGTCGTCTCCTCGCATAGGAACGCGAAGAATCGCTCGTCGAGCGCGCGGAACTCTCCGAACCGCTCGAGCAGCTCTCGCGTGTGCGCGACGTAGTGGACGAGGCGCTCGGAAGAGACCTCTCGAGCGAGCGGTTCGGCGCCCAGCTCATGGATCGCGATGTCGTCGAACCGAGCGTTCCCTCCGACGTGGTCCCAGTGGTAGTGCGTGTTCACCACCAGCACGTCCCGGTCGGTGAGCGACTCCACGATCGCCCGGATGTCGGCGATGCCCATGCCGCTGTCGATGAGCGCCGCGCGCTCCGTCCCCAGGACCAGGTACGAGTTCACGTGACAGGGCTCGGCGACGAGCCACACGCCGGGCTCGAGCTCTCGCGTGGCGAACCAGCCGTCAACGGCCGGCATCACTGATGCTCGAGCACGTCGGGGTCGGCTCCCAGGAACCTCAGTAGGTTCCCGAAGATGGCGAACAGCGAGAACACCGTAGCTGCTATCAAGATGAACACCACGGTCACGGCCGCGATGGTCGGCGTGAACCCGTACCGGAGGCTGTTGAAGATCTTGATGGGCAGCGTCTCTACCGAGAATCCGGCCACAAGGAACGCGATGATGTACTCGTTCAGGCTGAGGACGAACGCAGCCGCGTAGCCGGTGATCATCGAGGGGACCAGCAGCGGCAGCGTGATGGTCCGGAACGTAGTCCGGGGCCCAGCGCCGAGTGTCTGGGCGGCCTCTGGGAGCGACTGGTCGAGCGCCTCCATTGCCAGGCTGACAGTGATCAGCGGCAGCGTCGAGAAGAAGATCGCATGCGCAACGATCACGTTCTCGATCCGTCCTATGTGTCCCGTGGAGTTCCAGAACACCTGTGCCCCGAGGGCGCTGATGATCGGCGGCAGCATGAAGGGCAGGATCCCCAACGCGTACAGGATCGGGGCAAGGCGCACCCGGTAGTTCCGCAGGACGTACGCCAGCGGCAGCGCGATGGTGACGGCCAGCGCGGCACTCGTGGCAGCGATGATGAGGCTCCGCTCGATCGCGGCCCGCCACGAGGGGTCGGTCACGAGCTGCTCGTACCACGTGCCCGACAGCCCCTCGGGCGGAAAGTCCATATAGCGGTTCTCGTTGAACGACACGACGGCGACCACCAGCAGGGGGCTCACCAGGAACCCGGTGACGAGAGCGGTCAGGGCCCACCGCGTTGCGCGGGTCACGCCACCCTCCTGGTCCTCGACTCCAGCACCGACACGATGCCCACCACAGCCAGTGAGAGCACAGTGAGGAACATGGCCATGGCAGAGGCGAACGGGACGTTCGCGTTGAACGAAGCCTGGTCGGAGATGAACACCGAGAGAGTCCAGTGCTCCGGGCGGCCGAGGATCGAGGCGATCAGGTAGCTGCCGAGCGTGAAGACGAACACCAGCAGGAACCCGGCCATGATCGTGGGACGCATGATCGGGACCACCACCGTCCAGAACGTCCTCCTCGGCGACGCCCCGAGCGTCTGCGCCGCCTCGGTGACCTCGCGGTCCAGGCGCGAGAGGGCCGGGTAGATCGTGAGGACGCAGTACGGGAAGGCGATGTAGCAGAGGCCGAGCAGCACCGCCCAGAAGCCCGGCTGGTAGGCCTGGGGCTCGTCCATCAGGCCCAGCGCGACGAGGATGTTCGAGATCCCAGAGGCCCGGCCCAGGAGGACGCTCCAGGAGAAGCCTACGATCACCTCGGACAGGCTGAGCGCCGAGAGCACCAGGATCAGGAGCGCGACGTGAGGGCGCCGGCGCATCTGGGTCAGGAAGTAGGTGAATGGGAAGGCGACCGCGATGCACACGGCGCCGGCCAAGAGGCATATGCCGATCGAGAACGCCGCACGCTCCAGGAAAACTCGACCGAACATTCGCCGGTAGCTGTCGAAGACGAATGCCTCCTCGTAGAAGCCCCCCGAGATCCGCTCGTAGAAGGAGGTGGCGGCCATGATCAGGAACGGCACGAGGAAGAAGGCCCCCAGCATGATCACGGGGAAGGACAGGACCGCGTACCCGCCGCGCCCGGGCCTCTGCCGTTCGGTCACGGCCGCACCGGAACACACGACTCGGGCGGGAACAGCACGGCCACCTCGTCTCCCTGATCGACGTGTCCGCGATCTCTCGGGCTCCCCGCAACGATCACGTGCTCGTCCAGCCCGCAGTCCACGTAGCACTCGAACAGCTCACCGAGGTCTCGCACGAAGACCACCGTTCCCGGCAACGTGTTCGCGTCCGTCGAATCGCGCCCGAGGATCCGCGCGTCCTCGGGCCGGACGGAGAAGAGCATCTCGCCGTCCGTTCCCAGGTCGTCGCCGCCGGCGACGGTGAACTCCCGGCCGCGGACGGTAACGGCGCCCGGCCCTCGGGTTCGGCCGGACAGGAGGTTCGTCGTGCCGATGAACCGGGCCACGAACGCGCTGGCCGGTCGTCGGTACACCTCGAGGGGATCCCCGATCTGCTCGATTCGGCCCTCGCGCATCACCACGACGAGATCGGACATAGTCATGGCCTCGCGCTGGTCGTGCGTGACCATGATCGTCGTGATGCCGAGCTTCTGCTGGAGCAACCGGAGCTCGACCTGGAGTTCCTCGCGAAGGTTCGCGTCCAGGGCCGACAGCGGCTCGTCGAGGAGGAACAACCTGGGCTCGAGGGCCAAGGCCCGTGCCGTGGCCACCCGCTGCCGCTGCCCCCCGGAGAGTTGCGAGATGCGGCGGTCGCCCAACCCTTGGAGCGCCACGAGCTCCAGGAGCTCATCGACCCGGCGGCGGATCTCACCTGCCGGGACGCCACGGATGCGCATGCCGTAGCCGACGTTTCCGGCGACGTTCAGGTGAGGGAACAGCGCGAGCGTCTGGAACACCATCCCGATGTCGCGGGTGTGCGGTGGCCGGTCGGTGATGTCCTCGCCGTCAAGGAGCACGCGGCCCTCGGTCGGCCGTTCCAGGCCGGCGATCATGCGGAGAAGCGTGGTCTTCCCGCAGCCGGAGGGGCCGAGGAACGAGATCAGCCGGCCGGCAGGCAGATCCAGATCGACCCCGGCGACCGCCAAGAGGTCGCCGAAGCGCTTGATCAGCCCCTGGAGCCTGAGCCCGCCGCGCCCTTGTATCTCCGGGGTGCCCGCGCCGCCTTCGCCGTCCACTCCGCGGCTACGAGAGGATCAACTCGGACCAGCGCTGGTCGATCCAGTCCTCCCACACGTCGTACATCTCGTACTTAGGACGAAGTGCCGCCTCCGGGCCGGGGCCGCCGACGGCCTCGTACTCCTTATCGGTGAGGTCCAGGTGCTCCTTCGGGATGACCGGCGAGGTGCCGAGCGTACGGGCCAGCTCTGCCTGTATCGACGGCTGGCACATGTAGTCGATGAACGCCTGGCAGGCCGCGAGGTTCTCCGTCGTCTTCGTCACGGCCCAGAAGCCTGAATCGAGGATCGCGCCCTCGACCGGGAAGACGCTCCGCAGCGGCTCGCCCTGCGACGCGGCGTAGGTAGTGATGTCGTGGTAGAACTGACCGAGCGACACCTCGCCGGTGTTGTATGCGCCCTGCGCGGTCGCCTCGTCCCGGAACCACAGTTTGACGTTCGGCTTCACATCGGCGAGCTTGGCCAGCACTTCGTCCACGCCCTCCTGGGTCTCCAGGATGTCGTAACCGCCGAAGTAGGACGCCGCGGCGATCTCGATCAGGTAGGAGTTGGCTGCGTTCTTCAGCAGGGCCAGCTCGTTCTCCCACTGCGGGTCCCAGAATGCAGTCCACGTGTCGGGGCTCTCCGGCACACGCTCGGTGTTGGAGACGATCGTGATGTACCAGGACACGGCGCCGATCCCCACGGCGCCCCCCGCCGAGTTGGTCCGCACGAACCCCTCGGCCAGGAACTCGTTGTTCGGGATCCCGGACAGGTCGAGCGGCGCCAGGATGTCGCCGTTGATGGCTCGCTGGATTCCGACGCCCGAGAGCATGGAGATATCGGACGGGACCGACCCCGCTTTGATGGCCTGTTCGAGCTGCACGACCCAGACCTCGGATGTGGGCTCGGCGAGCGACTCCACCTCCACACCGGTCGCCTCGGTGAAGCCCGGGTACATGTTCCGGAAGTTCTCCTCGAAGAACCCGCCGTAGGTGCTGACCTTGATCTTCGATCCCTCGATGCTTCCCGTGGCGGCCGACCCTGTGCCGCCGGACGTGACCGGCGCCTCTCGCGCGCAGGCGGCCAGGAGTGCCGGGATGGTGAGGGCAGCGGCGCCCGCGACCGGTGCCCGTCTCAGAAGGTCCCGTCTGGTGATCGGTGTGCCCGCGTTCACGATGCCCTCCCCTGGACGGTGTCGACTGCACGCTACTCCCGGAGCCGGGGAAGGTTCAAGGGACTCCCCGCCGTGGGATGCGTCCCGCCGTGGGTTCCGAGGAGCTGAAGAAGTGGAGCACTAGGCTCACCTCACCAAGTGGCTAGTCAAGGTCACAAAGGACGCGAGCCCAGTGCGGGTCTCAGTGTGCGTCACGATCGACGTTCCCTCAACCAACCTCGCGGGGGTGCGAGCATACGGAGCATTGGCGAGTTCTCGCCCACCAGCGGTGCCGCACCGAGAACGCCCTGCGCAGCAGCGAGTAGAGAAGGAACCAAGCCACGGGGCCGAGATGGTACCGATCGAGTGCTCACGAGGCGAATCCGACTTCTGGCACCCTTCACCCGGCAACGGTTCTCAGCCAATCCCGGGTCTCGGGTGCGTTCATCCCTCATTCGGACCATGGGTTCCGCTGTCGCCTGAGAATGTTGAGAAAACAGGTGACTTGCCAGGGCGGGAGAGCCCAGAGTCTCAAGCCGAGATGCCATCCGATGGTCGGGCAAAGCAAGCGGGACCTCTACGAAGTTCCTGGTCACAGGCCGAATCCGACTTTTCGCACCCTATAGGCTTGCTGGGCGAGGTCGCGCGCTTCCGATCGAAACAGTGCGGAGTGCCTTCGGATCAGTTCATGGCCCGAAGCACCGTGTCGGGGAGCAGCCCGGCCACAACCTCAGCCCGGAGCCCGCTCGCCCGGCTCGCGTCCACGGGCGCGGTGAACGGCACGACATCCTGCGCACAGACCGTTCCCGGATCAGGAACAGTCACGCTCAGCAAGTACGCCGATGCGGTTGCGTCGACGCACCCCGACAGGAAGAGCGACGTATGTCCCCAGCCGTGTAGGGTCAGGAGGGCCGAGTTCGGCAGCAATCCGTGGACGGTGACGGCGCCCTGATACCGCGTGGCCGGATCGAACAGGTTGCCGATGATCAGGACGGGGTTGACGGTGGCCTTGTCGAACGGCCCCATGTAGCGATCTTCGTCCGCGCCGGGCCACTTGGCGCAGATGCTCGAGACCCACGTCCACATCCGCCCGAAGTATCCGAACTGCTGATCGGCGAGCGCACCCTGCACGGACCACGCCGTGTACGAGTCGGGGTTGTCCGAATCTGCACAGGCGATCGCAGGGAACCCCTCCACGAAGTTGGGATACCGCGGGAATCCGCGCTTCGTGATGAGGCCCTGGCTCCGGTAGAGCGCCTTCAGCGAGGCGCCCAGCTCCGTCGGGCTGAGCCCCGCTTCGAGGTCGGCCAAGAATGCAGCGAGGTCCGGCCACGAGAAGGAGTCGTACATGGAGAAAAGCGTGATCGCGATCAGGAACGAGTAGTTGAATGCCACGAGCTCGCCGGTGAACGGGTCGATGATCTCGATGGGACCGACCCTCAGCCGCTCGGCAAGCCCCGCATACCGCTCCGCGGCGTTGGGAGCAAAGGCGCAGTTCTCGGCGCCCGCGTCGCACAGGCGAAAGAACTCCTCCAGGGTCGCCTGGGCGCCCTGGTCGCTCCGCAGCCTCGTCGAGAACGGAACGGTCTCGGCTTCGCCCCCGATGCCGGTCGACCAGGCTGTGGGATCGAGCACGGCATCGACGATCAGGGCGCGGACCCGGTGGGGAAATAGGTTGGCGTAGGTGACCCCTAGGTACGATCCATAGGAGTAGCCGGCGTACGTCAGCCGATCGTCTCCCACTGCTGCTCGGAGCATGTCGAGGTCGCGTGCGACATCCGCGCTCGCCATGTGGTCAATGATCCTGGCCCCACGTTGCTCGCATGCGTTGTCGAGGTACAGGTCGGCCGCCTCCCACTGCGCCTCCTCCTCCGGCGTGCTCGGGAAGAAGAACGGCGTGAAGTAGGGGGCCCACTGCTTGGGGTTCCCGAAGCAGCGGAGCGCTGAACTCCTGAACACCCCGCGAGGGTCGAAGCCGACGATGTCGAACCTCGCTCGAACTTCGTCGGTGAATAGGAACGGTCCGGCGAATAGAGCGAAGTCGACTCCGGAGCCTCCCGGGCCGCCCGGGTTGATGAACAGCGAGCCGATCCGGCGCTCCGGGTCGGTGGCGGGAAGCCTGACCACCGCGATCGAAATCGCCGCGTCGCCTGGCTGAGAGTAGTCGAGTGGGACCCGCACGGTCCCGCACTCGAACG
>JBOGVG010000143.1:0-3547 GCA_050692435.1 Actinomycetota bacterium | reverse complement strand
CCATCCACGTGTAGTGGTAGCCCACCTCGAACGGGTTGTTCTCGTACCACATGTCCGCGCCGAAGGCGAGGATGCCCCCCTCGATGCGGCGGATGTGGCACGGGCCGATGACCTCGAGCCCGTGCGGGCTCCCGGCCTCGAGCACCGTGTCCCACAGCTTCTGCCCGTGCCGGCTCGCGTCGTGCAGGTAGATCTCGTAGCCCACCTCGCCCGTGTAGCCCGTCCGAGACACCACGACCTTCATCCCGTCGAGCTCGGCCTTCATCAGCCCGTAGTACGGCACCTCCAGCACCCGGTCGCCGAACAGATCGACCAGCACCTTCTTCGAGTCGGGGCCCTGGATCTGCACGGGAGCGACGTCGATCTCCTGCACCGACGCATCCAAGCCCTTGGCCGCCGCGATGCCCAGCGCATACAGGTTCACGTCGGAGTCGGCGAGCGAGAGCCAGAACTCGTCCTCCTCGACCCTGAGCAACACCGGGTCGTTCAGGATGCCCCCGTCCGGGGCCGTTATGAACACGTACTTGCACTGGTCGACCGCGCACTTGTACAGATCGCGCGGGACGATCATGTTCGCCAGGTCGAACGCGTCCGGACCCTTGATCTGGATCTGCTTCTCCACGCCGACGTCCCACATCGTGACGCCGTTCACGAGCTTCCAGTACTCCTCGACCGGGTTCCCGTAATGGCGCGGGTGATACGTGTGGTTGTAGACGCTGTATCTGGCCACCCCGTGCTTGCGGGACGCGTTGAAGTAGGGCGACTTACGGATCCTCGTGTACAGGAGGATCCCCGGGCTCTCGATCACCGCCAACCGACTTCCCCCTTTCGAACCGCGGGCGGGCCGACCCCCGTCCCCCGCCTCGAACGCCCGCAAAGCCTAGCTAACCCGAGGTGTGCTGGTAGCTCACGACCCGGCCGTCCCGGATCGACACGATGACGCCTTCCAGGACCCCCTGGCCGTACGCGCTCCCCGGGTTGAAGCACGGCGTGCCGCCGATCTTGATCCGTCCCGCCGACTCGTGGATGTGGCCGTGGAGGCCGACCAGCGGCTGATAGGTCTCGACGGCATGCCGGACCGCGCCGCTGCCCCCGCTCGTCATGACCACGCGCCCGTGCTCCAGGATCGGCCGCGGCAGCTCACCCATGGCCATCCGCGTGGTGTCGAGTTTGACGCACCGGTCCAGGAGCGAATCGATCGGCGGGCAGTGGATGTTGAAGACACAGCCGCCGGCATCGGAAACGGCGGACATGGTGGCCGCGATGGCGGCCCCGATCTCCGCCTCGCTCGCTTCCCGCGGTGTGTCCCACGGCGTCGGGGTGGACAGTCCGACCGTGATCATCGTGTGCCGGCCGTCGAGGTCCACGACGATGCCCTCGCAGGCGACGACGTGTTCCCCGTCCGCCTCGTCGAGCACCTCGAGCACGCCCGGCTCGTCGTCGTTGCCGCCGGTCAGGTAGAGGCGAACCGGCGTGCCGTCCAGGCGCTCCTGGGCGAGCTCGATCCAGGTCAGGAGCGTGGCTCGCCCCCGTTCCTGGAACAGCGCCTTCAGCAGGAGGGGATCCAGTCGAAGGGCCTCGTACTCCTCGCGATCCATCACCTTCCAGTAGAACCCGGCGACCTCGACGGCCCGGCAGAAGCTCTCCAACTCGTCCGCGTCGAGGTCGTGATCCCGTCCGTGGAGATTGGCCCGGTACCGTCCGTCCTCCAGCACCACCGGGATCAGGGCCTTGCCCATGAGGTCGCCGCCGAAGACGAGGGCATCCACGTCGTAGAAGGCCGCAGCGTTCAGGAACTTGCGGAACACCGGCGCGGAGCCGTGGATGTCCGCCGCGTAGAAGATGCGGGTGGGATCGCCCTTCGACCGTCGACCGGGCCACGGCATCACGTGGCAGGCTACGCCGGACTAGGCCAGGTTCACCACCACGGTCTTGAGCTCGGTCAGGCGCTCCATGGAGAACCGGCCGCCGACTCGGCCAACGCCGCTCGCCGACCCGGCCGCGCCGCCGAACGGGAGGTGGGACTCCCAATAGTTCGTCCCCTCGTTCACGTTCACCCAGCCGGCCCGGACGGCCTCCGCGTACCGGAGGCCCCGGCGGAGGTCGCGAGTGAACACCGCAGACAGCAGGCCATACGGGGAAGCGTTCACGATCCGCACGGCTTCCTCCTCGCTCCGGATGGTGGAGACCGGGACCACCGGCCCGAAGGTCTCCTCCCGGGCGATCGCCATCTCGTCGGTCACGCCGTCGACCACGGTGGCCTCGAAGAACAGCTCGCTCCCCAGGTGCGGCGCGCGCTTCCCCCCCACCAGCACCTCCGCCCCTCCGTCCACCGCGTCGGCGACGTGCTGCTCCGTCTTGTCCGCAACGGGCGGATTGTTCAACGGGCCCATTGTGGTCGCCTCGTCGAACGGGTCGCCCAGGTGGATCTCACCGTCGATGGCGGCCCGCAGCCTCGTCAGGTACTCGTCGTGGACGGACTCGTGGATCAGGATGCGCTCCCCCGCCGTGCAGCTCTGTCCGGCGTTCAGGAAGCACGCCGTGAGCGTTCCGGCGACGGCGGCGTCGAGATCGGCGTCCTCGAGGATCACCAGCGGGCCGTTGCCTCCCATCTCCAGGAGGAGCTCCTTGCCCGCCGCCCGCTCCGCCACCCGGTGCCCGGTGGCGATGGAGCCGATGAACCCCACGGCATGCGTCCCCGGTTCGCCGCGATCTCATCGCCGACCACCGGCCCGGGTCCGGTGACCATGTTGAACACACCGGGGGGGAGGCCGGCGTCCTCGATGCACTCGGCGAGCTTCTCCGCGCAGACCGACGTGCTCGGCGCGGGCACCCAAACGACCGCGTTCCCGCATGCCAGCGCCGGCGCGAGGAGCTCGCCCGGCATCGTGTAGGGCCAGTTCCACGGGCTGATCACGCCCACCACGCCTCGGGGCACCCGGTACACCAGCACGCGCTTGCCGGCATCCACCGATGGCGGGATCAGCCCCTCGATCCGCGTGGCGTCGGCCGACGCATCTCGAAGTAGGCGATCAGCTCCTCCACCTCGTCGTTCGCCTCGGCCCGGAGCGGCTTGCCCTGGTCGAGCGAGAGGGTTCGGGCGAGGTCGTCCCGCCGCTTCCGAACGATCTCCGCCATTCGCCGCATGGCCCCCGCGCGCACGAACGCGGAGCGCGACGCCCAGTCCCGCCACGCGTCGTTCGCCGCGGCGATGGCCCGCTGTGCGTCCTCGCGCGCCCCCTGGGGGACCCTGGCGATGACCTCGCCCGTGGAAGGGCTGGTGGTCTCGAACGTCGCACCGGAGGCCGAGCCCACCCACTCTCCACCGATCAGCAACTTCAGATCGTCGGGCACCTCGGGACTCCTCACCCCTTCCCGGTCTCGAAGCCGCGTTTCCAGATCTCCTCGTACGAGCCGACGTCGAGCTCGCGCGGGTTCCCCACGGTCTGGGGGTCGTCGAAGGCGATCTTCGCCAGCATCGGGACCTCGTCGGTCGAGAACCCCAGCGACTGGAGCGTGGGGATCTTGACGTCCTCGGTGAGCGCGT
>JBOGVG010000142.1:0-17470 GCA_050692435.1 Actinomycetota bacterium | reverse complement strand
CTGCGGGTGCGGCGCGGCTCGGACCGCGACTACCACGGCACGGTCGACGACGAGCGGATCGAGCGGGTATCGCTGCTTCGGCCCCAGGAGATCCCCACGTACGTCGAGGACGGGCTGTTCGACCTCGGCATCACCGGCCGGGACTGGATCGCGGAGACGGGCGCCGACGTCGTGGAGCTGGTGTCGCTCGAGTACGCGAAGAGCGGTACCGGCCGCGGCGTGCACATCGCGCTTGCCGTGCCGAACGATCACCCCGCCGAGTCGGCCAAGGACCTGCCGCCGGGCTCACGGATCTCCACCGAGTACGTGAAGCTCACGCGGCGGTACTTCGAGGACCTCGGGATCTCCGTGCACGTGGTGTGGTCGTACGGCGCCACCGAGGCGAAGGTGCCCGAGATCGTGGACGCCATCGTGGACGTGACCGAAACCGGGAGCACGCTTCGGGCCCATGGCCTGAAGATCATCGAAACGCTGCTGGAGTCCGAGGTCCTGTTGATCGCGAACAGGGACTCCGCAGCCGACGGGAACAAGCGAGCGGCGATGGAGGACGTCACGACGTTGCTGCTGGGCGCGCTTCGGGCCGAGGGCAGGGTACTGATCAAGCTGAACGTGAGCGAGGAGCACCTCAAGGCGGTGCTTGACGTCCTGCCCGCGATGAAGGCGCCGACGATCTCTCAGCTCTCGGAGGGCGGCTACGCCATCGAGACCGTCGCGGACAAGACCACGGTCAACACTCTGATCCCGCTGCTGAAGTCCACGGGCGCCGCAGACATCCTCGAGCTCTCCATCTCCAAGATCGTCCCCTAGGTTGACCACAGCGGAACAATTCGTAGCGAGGGAGACTGAGAGGGCATGGCGGCCTTGCGGATCCGGGCGCTCCTCTCCTCCGACGCGACGGCGTGTGACGCTATCGTCCGCGGCCTTCCCAAGCGTCGCGTGCCTTCTTATCACTTCGGAAACGAGCTCGGTCGCCCGGGTCAGTGTGAGGTGAGCAGCCGAACAAGGACCAGAGCCGGGTCATCCCAAGCTGTCAAGTCGAACTCCCGCAAGGGCATGAAGCCTGCCTTGAGATAGATTGCCGGTTTGCTGGCCTACTTAACGCCCTGCCCCGCCATCGGGCAGACTGCCCGCATGATGTTTGAAGGGCGGTTCAACTTCCTGGCGAACCCGCCGGCCCGCGTATCCGGAACCTAGGCACCCCGAGCCGACCTGGATCGGCTGGCGCGTGCCGGACTTGACCCCTCGGGAATGGAAGGCGAGGGGTCCTTTCGTTCCCCACTCCGTCTCTTGGACCACGCCTGGAGGACACCAATGCGCGATCTAGCTACGAGGAAGGCGGCTGCGGGCCAAGTTCGGGCAGGACCACGCGTGGCTGATCCGAGACGGTTCGGAGCCGGGTACCGCTTCGCCCAGATCCGGGCCTGAGCGGTAGAGTCCGCACCGGAGGTGAGGCACCGTGGCGGACACTGAGCGACTGCGTGGGCGGAAGATCGCCGTGTTCCTGGAGGAGGGGTTCGAGGACCTCGAGTTCTGGGTGACCGTGATGCGCCTTCGCGAGGAGGGCGCGAACGTCACGATCGTGGGA
Organism: Actinomycetota bacterium; assembly: GCA_050692435.1. Taxonomy (GTDB): domain Bacteria; phylum Actinomycetota; class UBA4738; order UBA4738; family HRBIN12; genus AC-69. Next base: position 15,885 of record JBOGVG010000142.1, on the reverse strand, counting down.
ACCGCGGCCGGCAAGGAGGTCCGGGGCAAGCACGCGCTGTCGGCGACGAGCGACGTCGCCGTGAAGGACGTCAGCGCCGACGACGTCGACGCGGTGGTCGTCCCCGGCGGGTGGGCTCCCGACAAGCTCCGCCGGTATGAGGATGTCACGAGCCTCGTGAGCAAGACGTACGACCAGGGCAAGGTGGTCGGCCTGATCTGCCATGCCGGGCTGGTGGGCATCTCGGCCGGCATCGTGACCGGCCACCGGGCCACCGGCAGCCTGGGGATCAAGGACGACCTGGTGAACGCGGGAGCCACGTGGGTCGACGAGCCGGCCTTCCGCGACGGCAACATCGTGTGGGGCCGCGTGGTGGAGGACATCCCGGCGTTCTGCCGCGAGCTGGTCGCGGCCATCGCCGAGCCCACGTGAGGTACCTCGACGAGCCGCCGGCCTCGGCGGAGCTCGTCATCATCGGGGGCGGGGTGGTCGGCGCGGCCACGGCGTTCCACGCCGCCCGGGCCGGCATCCGGCCGCTCCTCGTGGAAGCGCGGCCCGCGCTCTACACGCTCACCACGCCGGTCGCGGCCGGCGCGTTCCGGCTCCAGTTCGACAACCTCGAGGAGCTCACGCTGGTCCGGGAGTCCGCCGAGCTGTTCCTGAACTTCGAAGAGGTCACCGGACAGGACCGGTACCGCCTCGACCTACGCCTCCACGGGTACCTGTGGCTAACCACCGACGCCGCGATGGCCGACCGCCAACGGGAGCTCGTCGGTCTGCAGCACTCCTGGGGCCAGACCGACGTCGAGCTCCTTGCGGGCGACGAGGTCCGCCGCCGGTTCCCCTACGTAGGAGAGAACGTCCTCCAGGCGAGATGGCGGGCCGGGGACGGCTTCCTGAACACGAAGGAGCTCACGTTCGGGCTGGCCCACGCCTCAGGGGCGGACGTACTGGTGGATTGCCGGGCGATGGGCTTCGTGACGGCGGGGGAACGGCTCTCCGCGGTCCGGACCACGAAGGGTCTCATCCTCACCGAGAGCGTCGTGGTGGCCGCGGGTCCGTTGTCGGGCCCGCTGGCGGCGGCAGCGGGCATCGGGCTGCCGGTCGTCACCGTCCGCCGCCAGAAGCTGATCCTCCCCCACGTGCCAGAGGTGCCGCCCAATGCACCGATGACGATCGACGAGGACACCGGGGTCCACTGGCGGCCCGCCTTCGGGGGCGCCTGGCTGCTGTTCACCGACCCCTCTACCCCGCCCAGCCCGCCCACCGACAACGTGCCGACCGACGCCGCATTCGCGCTCCAGCTCCTTGACCCGTCGAGCCCGCTCTCGGTGGCGCGGGTCGTCCCGTTCTGGCGCGACGTGTTGGACCGGCCCACCATCGACTGGATCCTCCAGGCCGGGCAGTACACGGTGACACCGGACCGCCGGCCGCTGATCGGCCCAACCCAGCTCCAGGGCCTGTGGGTGAACACCGGCTACAGCGGACACGGGATCATGCTGGGTCCGGCCGGGAGCAGGCTCCTGGTGGACTTACTGACCGGTAAGGCGGAGGAGAACCCGTTCGCGCTCGACCGGCCCTTCGAGGAGCGGGAGCCGCCCACCCTGTAGGGTTCACGCCATGTTGCGCGGAGCGCTCGCGGCGTCGGTCACGCCGCTGCGGGACGGCGGGGCATCCCTCGACGAGGACGCGTTCGAACCGCTCGTCGCGTTTCTGGCGGCGGGTGGGCTCGACGGCATCCTGGCGTGCGGCACCACCGGCGAGGGCATCCTCCTCTCCGTCGAGGAGCGGAGGCGTGCGGCAGAGCTGTTCCTAGCGGCGCGGCCCGATGGGTTCGTCGTTGCGGTGCACTGCGGTGCGCAGACCACCGCGGACACCGTGTCGCTGGCACGGCACGCGGCCGAAGCCGGCGCCGACGCGGTCGCCGCGATCGGGCCGCCGTACTTCGCCTTCGACCAGGACAGCCTGCTCGCCCACTTCCGGTCGGCGGCCGACGCGTGCGCGCCGGTGCCCTTCTACCTCTACGAGTTCGCCGCCAGGAGCGGTTACGACATCCCCATCCCGGTGATCGAGCGGTTCCGGGAGGCCGTCCCGAACCTCGCGGGCCTGAAGGTCTCCGACAGGCCGTTCGAGAAGGTGGAGCCGTACCTCATCGACGGGCTGGACGTGCTCATCGGCTCGGAGCCGCTGGTCCTTCAGGGACTGGAGCGCGGTGCTGTCGGTACGGTGTCCGGGCTCGCCGCCGCGTTCCCCGAGGTGATCGCGGCCCTGGCCCACGAGCACAGCCGGGAGGCCCATCGGATCGTGGTCATGCTGCGCGACCGCCTGAGCCGCGTCCCGTTCCACGCGTCGCTCAAAGTGCTCCTGGCGGCTCGTGGCGTACCCGTCCGGGAAGACGTGAGGGCCCCGCTCCGCACCCTCACCGAGGAGGAGCGGAGCGAGGTCCTCGAGGTGCTCGACGCCGTATCGCTCAGCCCGAAGGCCGCCTCGCCACGATCCCACTGAGCGAGTCTAGGGCCCCCACCACGAAGACCCCGGTGGCCAGGTAGACCAGGCCGAGGTGCCCGAGCGTGTCGAAGTCGTTCGGGGAGTGCCCCGGGAGCGCGACCGCGAGACCCAGCACCGGCGCCCCCACCGCCCCGACCCAGGCCCAAAGCTCCCCTCGCCGCACCCCGTACGCCACCAGGAACAGCACCGCAAGCCCTGTGGCCGCGATGAAGCCCGACACCGCGATGTGCAGATGGCCGATGTACTCGAACAGCGAGGGGCTGAAGGACTGGATCTCGTCCTTCCCTACGCTCACCTCGTTCGGTCCGATGCCGAGCTCCAGGAAGCTGTCGGTGAAGCTCCGAAAGAAGAAGATCACCGCGTAGCCGATGAACCCCACTGCCGCCAGGCCCATCAGCCAGCTCCCCACTCGCAGGGCCCCCTCACCGGTTTGCCCCCGGGTCGGTCGCGGCCCCCGCCTACGCGGGCATCCCCGTCACCCACCGAGGCGTGGCGCGGAGCTTCGCAGTGGTCACGGCCACCGCCGCCCACGGGGACGACGTCGATCTCGGCCGCGTGGCGATGGCCGTCGACACCCTGGTCGTGTTGATGGCGGCGGGGAAGCTCGAGCGGACCTGCCGCGAACTGATCGAAGCGGGCCGGCCGGAGGACGAATCCGCCGCCATCGTCCAGTGGGCGGCCACCGAGGACCCGCGCTCGGTCGTCGGGACCCTGGCGGATCTCCCCACCCTGGCCCGCGCCGCTTCGATCGGCCCCCCGGCCACTCTGGTGGTCGGGGCCGTGGCGGCCCTGGGGCACGAGCTGGCCCGGCGGCCCGAAGGCCTCTCGACGGCGACCCTCCCGCCCGGAGGATAATCGAGCGCGTGTCGCCCGAGAGGAGGCCGTCATGGCCGATCCGAACTGGGAACGCTACGCGGCCGGTACCGGGCTGGGGGCTGCCGTCCTCCTGTGGGTCCAGGCGTTCGTCGCTCCCCTGTACCCGGGGTTCGACGACGCGCCGCTTGAGGTGGCCCGGTACTACCAGTCGAACGCCGCCGCGATCCGGGTGCAGATGCTGCTCACCGGATTGGCCGGGATCCTCTTCTTGTGGTTCCTGGGGAGCCTCCGGGCACACCTGCGGCGGGCGGAGGGAGACACCGGCCGGGTGTCGGCCGTGGCGTTCGGGGCGGGGATCGCCGCCCTCGGGCCCGCCTCCGTCGGGGTGATCTCCACGGCCACCGCGGCCCACATCGCGGGGTCCGGCCTGCCCGTGTCGGCCATGACCGGCCCCCGGGAGGCCCAGCTCCTGGCCGGCCTGATCGCCGTGGCGCCCCTGAACGACATGCGGTTGCTCGCGTACGCGCTCGGCTGGTTCGCCCTGGCGCCGCTGCTTGCGGCCACCGCCGTGGTCACGGCGCGGACGGGCGTCTTCCCCCGGTGGCACATGAACGCGAGCTACGCGTTGTTCCTGCTGTCGTTCGTCGCGGCCCTGTCCGTGCTCTTGGACAGCGGCCCGTTCGCCCCGGGCGGCGCCTACAACCTCGTCCTGTTCGGGCTGTTCGTGCTGTGGCTCGGCACCACCAGCTGGCTGATGACGTGGCCGCCCACCGCGGCTGCCAGGGAACCGGAGGAGACGGCAGAGCTGGAACCGCCGCCGGCGGCCTGAAGCGAGCGCCGGAGGAAACCCGGCGGGAACACCACCAGCCGAAGGCCGCTCATGACCTCGCCTGCCACTCCTGATCCAGCATCGAGTACACGACGAGATCGACGTACCCCATCGCCGTCTTCCCCGCCTGCCGGAGCACGGCTTCCTGCGTGAAGCCGAGCCGCTCCGGGACCGCCCGGCTCCGGGCATTGTCGGGGGCGGCGTGGATCGTGATGCGGTGCAGCCGCAGCTCGCCGAACCCACGATCGATGAGCGCCCGGCATGCCCGCGTCACGAGGCCCCGGCCTTCGAACGACCTGCCCAGCCAGTACCCGATGTCCGCCCCATCGTTCAGGAGGTCCAGGTGCATCCCAATGCCACCAGCGAGGTCGCCTCGTTCCCAGATGCCGTAGCCTTCCTCCCTCAGATCCGCCGAGGAGAGCACGGTCTTCAACCAGGCTCGTTCCTCCTCGGCGGTACGCACGCCGTCCACCCACGGGAGCCAGCGTCGCAACCGCTCCCGCTCCGCATCGACCAGCGCGAAGAGCGTCTCCGCATCCCGCAAGGAGTACCGGCGGAGCTCGGCGCCGTCGCCGAGGTCCAGACGGATCGACTTCACGATGAAGGCTTGGCCGCGGCGGCCCGCTTCTGCCGATCCTCCTCCTGGAGCACACGGCGCAGGACCTTGCCGATCAGCGTTTCCGGCAGCGAGTCCCGGAACTCGATCTGCTTCGGCACCCGGTATCCGGCGAGGCCATTCGCCGGATCGCGGGCCCACGCCACGATCTCCTCGGCGGTGGCCGCCTCTCCCGGCCGAAGGACGATGTAGGCCTTCACCGCCTCCCCGGTCTCCTCGTCCGGCACGCCGGCCACACCCACCTTCAGGATCTTGGGATGGCGGTACAGGACTTCCTCGACCTCGGTCGGGTACACATTGAACCCGGAGACGATGATCATCTCCTTGATGCGGTCCACGATCCGGAAGTACCCGTCTGGATCCATGATCGCCACGTCGCCGGTGTGCAGCCACCCGCTCCGGATCATGAGCGCGGTCTCGTCCGGTCGGTTCCAGTAGCCCAGCATGACCTGAGGACCCCGGATGCACAGCTCGCCGGGCTGGCCCGGCTCCACCTCCCGGTCCGGCGCCTCCAGGCGAACGATCTTGCAGTCCGTGTCGGGGACGGGGAGTCCGATCGTCCCCGTCCGGACGCGACCCCCGATGGGGTTGGCGTGTGTGACCGGCGAGGCCTCGGTGAGGCCGTACCCCTCCACGAGCTGGGCGCCGCCGGTGATCTCGTGGAACTTCTCGGCCACGGCCTGCGGCAGCGGCGCGGCCCCCGACACGCAAGCCTTGATCGAACGGAGGTCGTACTTTCGGGTCTCCGGGGCCTCGTTCAGGCGCTGGTACAGGCGGGGGGCACCGGGGAACAGCGAGGGCTTCTCCTTCGCCAGCGCCTTCAGCACCAGGTGGAGATCGAACCGGGGGACGAGCACGAGCTTGGCGGCGTTCAGGATGCCCAGGTTCAACTCGGTGGTCATGCCGTAGGAGTGGAAGAACGGCAGGACGCACATGACGGCGTCCTCGCCTTCGACGATGATCGGGAACCACGAGGTGGCCTGCATGGTGTTCGCCACCAGGTTGAAGTGCGAGAGCATGGCGCCCTTCGACAGCCCGGTCGTCCCGCCCGTATAGATGAACCCTGCCGGGTCGTTCCCGGGGTCCACGGTGGCCACCGCCGGGGCCGGACCGGCCGCCTTCATCAGCGCCGACCACCACTTCACCCGGGCATCGCCGGGGACCGGCGGCCAGGGCTTGCCCTCGTGCTTCGCCTCCCGTTTGAACTTGAGCGGCGCGAGCTGCTTCAGGGGGAACCGCATGTAGTCGGTGATCTTCGTGGCGATCACGTCGTGCACGTCGAGGCCACGGAACACCGGCTCGAAGTTCGGATACAGCTGGTCCAGCACCACCAGGACCTGGATCCCCGCGTCCTTCAGCTGGTGCTCCATCTCCCGCTGCGTGTACAGGGGGTTGTTCCCGACCACGACGGCCCCGATCCGCATCGTCGCGTAGTAGGCGATCACGTACTGGGGCGCGTTCGGCAGGATCAGCCCGACCCGGTCCCCCTTGGCAACCCCGAGGGCGGAGAGTACGGCGGAGAACCGCTCCACTTCGGCCAGCAGGAACCGGTAGGACATGTGGCGGCCGAACCACGCCATGGCCGGTCGGTCGGGGAACCGTCGGGCGGAGTTCTCGAGCATGGAGAACACGGAGGTCCGCGGGTACGGCTCTAGCGTGTGCGGTACCCCGGGCGGGTAGCTCGCGAACCACGGGCGGTGCTCGGTCACGGCGCCATCATTCCAGAACCGGACCGGGCTGCTCAACGCGCGAACCCGGGCATGGCTCCGTTCGGATAGGCTCCGCGCCGATGGCAGGGTGGGCGGAGGGCGTGCGAGAGGCGGTCGACCGGGCCGTGCCTCCCGTCGAGGGCGAACTCCGCGTGTCCGGGCTCCGCCGCCCGGTCGAGGTGATCCGTGACCGGTGGGGCGTCCCGCACATCTACGCGGAGAGCCTGGACGACCTGTTCCTGGCCCAGGGATTCGTGGTCGCCTCCGAGCGACTGTTCCAGCTCGACACCGCGCTCCGCCTGGCGAACGGGAGGCTGTCCACGATGTTCAGCGAGCTGGTCGTGCCCATGGACCGGTTCGCGCGCACCGTGGGCTGGAACCGGGCCGGTGCGAAGATCGCGGCGGGCTACGACGACCTGTCCCGGCGGATGACGGCCTCGTTCCGAGCAGGCGTCCGCTCGTGGCTCGAGGCCATGCCGGCCGTGCCCGTCGAGTACGTCGTGCTCGACCTGGAGCCCGAGGTCCCCGACGACGACGCGTCGTGGGCGTCTGCGGCCGCGTTCATGAGCTGGGGCCTGTCGGGGAACTGGGACAACGAGCTCCTTCGGGCGGAGATCGCCGAGCGCCTGGGGTGGGAGGCCGTGCTCGAGCTGTTTCCGGACACGCCGGCGGAACCCGGGCCGGTGGTGCCCGGTACGCTCCCCCGCCCCTCGCCGCTCGACCTGCTGGCCGCCGCCCCACCACGGCCGCCCGGCCAGGGCTCGAACAACTGGGTCGTCGCCGGTTCCCGAACCGTCACCGGCAAGCCCATGCTGGCGAACGACCCACACCTCGTTACGCAGATGCCCTCGGTGTGGATCGAGTTACACCTGTCCGCGCCCGGCTACGAGGCCTCCGGCGTGTCGCTGCCGTTCTCGCCGGGGGTGCTCATCGGGCGAACCGCCCATCACGCGTGGGGGCTCACCAACGTGGGCGGCGACACCCAGGACGTGTACCTCGAGCGGCTGAAGGACGACGGCACCGCAGCGCTGTACCAGGGCGAGTGGGAGCCGGTCACGGTCCACGGCGAGGAGATCCACGTTCGGGGGCGCGACGAGCCGGAGGTGCTGGAGGTCCGGGAGACGCGCCACGGGCCGATCCTCGACTCGTACCTCGTGGGGATCCTTCACCCCGTGGTGATCGAGGGCGGCGTCCGAGAAACGTACGCGCTCCGGTGGACGGGGCTCGAACACGGCGTGCAGCCTTCGACGGTGTTCCGGATGGCCACCGCCTCGAGCTTCCAGGAGTTCCGCGAGGCCTTGCGCACCTGGGGCTGCCCCGGCCAGAACGTCGTCTACGCCGACGTCGCCGGGACGATCGGCTACCAGTGCACCGGCCTGTACCCCGTGCGGCACAAGGGCGACGGCACGATCCCGGTTCCCGGGTGGACGGCGGAGTTCGAGTGGCACGGGTTCGTCCCGTTCGAGGAACTCCCCTGGAACGTCGATCCGGAGGACGGGTTCCTGGCCACCGCGAACAACCGGATCCACGACGACTCGTATCCACACCTGATCGGCCGCGACTTCCTGCCCTCCTTCCGGGCCCGGCGGATCGTCCAGCTCCTGACGGGGACAGAGAGGCACTCGAGGAACACCTTCGCCGCGATGCAATCGGACACGATGTCCATCCCGGCCCGGGAGATCACGCGGCATCTGCTGGAGGTCGAGCCCGCCGGCGGCCGGCAGAAGGAGGCCATCTCGTACCTGGAGGCCTGGGACGGCGACCTGGCTGCCGACTCCGTGGCCGCGTGCATCTACCAGGCCTGGTCCAAGCACATCGCCCGAGCGGTGCTCGTGCCGAGGCTCGGCGACCGGCTCTACACCCACTACTACGGACAGCGCGACGGGTCGAACGCCTTCCAGTTCCAGGTCCTGCCGAACCTGCTTTCCTTCCCAACCACCCGGTGGTTCGGGGCCGACGGTCCGGCGGCCCGGGACGAGGTGCTGCGCCGAGCCCTGGACGACGCCATCGACGAGCTCGCCCACCACCTGGGTGAGGACATGAGCTCGTGGCGGTGGGGAGCGCTCCACCGGGCCGTCTTCGCCGGACCGTTGGCCATGATCCCCGACCTCGCCGAGCTTTTCACCGGCGGGGTGGTCGAGGCGGGCGGCGACGAGCAAACCCTCAATCAAGGAGCCTTCGAGCCGGAGCATTCCTACGGCGTGGCCGTGCTCCCCTCGTGGCGCCAGATCGTGGACCTGTCGGACCCCGACGCGTCGGTGGGGATCCACACCACCGGCCAGTCCGGACACCCGGGCTCACCGCACTGGAACGATCTCCTGCCGCTGTGGGCAAGGGGCGAGTATCATCCCCTTCCGTTCTCGCGGGAAGCGGTGGAGGCGAACGCCGAGGCCACCGCGGCGCTCGTGCCGCGGTAACCTTGCCGGGCCATGCCGGAGTCCCGAAGCCGCCAGAAGCAGCGACGCCGCCCGTACGTGCAGCAGCCCACGAAGCGCAAACCCAAGCCCAGCCCCAAGTGGTTCGGGTTCCTGATCATCGGCTTGATGGCGGCGGGCGTGATCGTGATCGTCCTGAACTACATGGGGATCACGCCGGGAGGCACCCGGAACCTGTGGCTGTGGGCGGGCCTCGGCCTCATCGCCCTGGGGTTCGTGGGCGCCACCCAGTGGCGCTGAACGCCCCCCCTGCCGGCGCGGTGAGGAATCACACTCGTGTGATTTTCCACAACCGGTCCACATCTGGGGAGAACTACAGGCCTGTGATTCGCGGATCCGGCGCGCCTCGGCGGCGGCGGCCGGAGCCGGCGGGAATGTGGACAACCAGCCCTCCCGCCCTGGAGAAGCTCGGGAAAACGTGTGGATCAGGTGGGGACGATGCCGCCCGGCGCCGGGCGATGCACGACCTGCATGGGCTCCCCGCAGTGCCGGGGGATCTGGAGCTCCCCCAGCCGGGTGACGCGGAACTCCGTGCCGCACTCCCGGCACACCAGGAACACCTCCAGGTCCTCCACGTCCTCGACCTCGGGCTCTTCCCTGGGTCCCGGCCCCGAGGCCACCCTGAGGGCGGTGACCCCCACCCAAGCGATCACCACCCCGATCAGGATGGCGCCGATGATCACCCACCAGTTCACGGGAGGCGTTCCACGATCGTCGCGTTCGCCATCCCGCCGCCCTCGCACATCACCTGGAGGCCGAACCGGCCCTCCCGGCGCTCCAGCTCGCTCACCAGGTCCGCCATGAGCTTCGCCCCGGTCGCCCCCACCGGGTGGCCCATGGCGATCGCCCCGCCGTTCGGGTTTACGTGCTCTTCGAACCAGTCGTCGAGTATGCCCAGCTCCCGCTTCCACGCCAGCACCACCGAAGCGAAGGCCTCGTTGATCTCCACGACGTCGACGCCCTCGAGGCGGAGACCGGCCCGGTCCAGCACCTTCCGCGTCGCCGGAATGGGCCCGGTCAGCATGTACACCGGATCGTCCCCGACCACGGCGAACGAGACGAGCCGGGCCCGTGGCGAAAGCCCGAGCGCCTCGGCCCGGTCCCGCGAGGCCACCAGCACGGCCGCGGCCCCGTCGGAGATCTGAGACGAGTTCCCCGCGGTCACCGTCCAGCCGATCCGCCCCGCGAACAACTCGTCGAAGGTGTCGGCCCGGAAGGCCGGCTCCAGCGCCCCCATCCGGGCCCGGTCCGGCGCCATCCGGATGCCCTCATCGTGTTCCAGGAGCTCGCCGCCCCCATCCGGCTTGACCGGAACGAGGTGCCGGCGGAACCGCCCGTCGCGCGTCGCGCCCGCCGCCCGGGCGTGCGAGCGGAACCCGAAATCGTCCTGCTCCTCCCGGGAGATCCCCCACTTCGCGGCGATCAGCTCGGCGGAGACGCCTTGGGGGACGAGCTTGCCCTCGTAGCGCAGGGTCAATGACGGGGGGAAGGGCGTGCCGCCCGCCGCGGACGACCCCAGGGGGACACGGGTCATGTGCTCCACCCCCGAGGCCACCGCCAGGTCGTACGCCCCGGCCAACACTCCCTGGGCGGCGAAGTGGACGGCCTGCTGGGAGGACCCGCACTGCCGGTCCACGGTCGTGGAGGGGACGGTTTCGGGCAGCCCCGCCGCCAGCCACGCGTTTCGCGCCACGTTCAGTGATTGATCGCCGATCTGGGAGACGCACCCGGCGATGTGATCGTCCACCGTGACGGGGTCGACCCCGGTCCGCTCGAACAACTCTCGAAGCACCGGCGAGAGGAGCTCCACCGGGTGAACGTCGGCGTACGCCCCGCCCCGTTTCCCTATCGGGGTCCGGACCGCTTCGACGATGACGGCCTCGCGCACGCTCGCCTCCTCCGGGGTCGACCCCACGAGTGTACGCACGGCGGGCCGTTCGGACCCGTGCGACAATCCAGGACAGAGCCGGTCAGACACCGACGGGAGGCCGTTCCTGGGCGCGTACGAAGCCGTGCAGGGGTTCTTCGAGGCGGCCGCGGACCGCTTGGGGCTGGAGGAGTCGATGCGCGCCCTCCTCCACACGCACCGCCGCGCGTTGAACGTTCAGGTCCGCGTCCCCATGGACGACGGCACCACCAGGACGTTCGAGGGCTATCGCGTCCAGCACAACAACGCCCGTGGGCCGTTCAAGGGCGGGCTGCGGTACCACCAGACCGTCGCCATGGACGAGATCAAGTGCTTCGCCGCGCTCATGACGTGGAAGTGCGCCCTCATCGACGTCCCGTTCGGGGGCGGCAAGGGCGGGGTCTCGGTCGATCCGAAGGGGCTCTCCCCGGGCGAGCTGGAGCGGCTGTCGCGATCCTTCATCCGGGCCATCGCCCCGGTGATCGGGCCGTACACGGACATCCCGGCCCCCGACGTGAACACCGGCGCCCGCGAGATGGGCTGGATGTACGACGAGTACAGCCGGTTGTTCGGCGACGCGCCAGCCATCCTCACCGGCAAGCCCATCGCCCTCGGCGGGTCGCTCGGACGCGAGCAGGCCACCGGGCGGGGTGGGGTCCTGTGCCTGGACCGCATCGCCCACCACCGGGGGTGGAACCGGGAGCGGATCCGGATCGCGGTAGAGGGCTACGGAAACGTGGCCTCGTGGTTCTCGATCCTGGCCGACCAGGCGGGCTACCGGATCGTGGCCGTCTCCGACAGCCAGGGGGCGATCCACAACCCTGAGGGGCTCGACCCGTACGCCGTACGGGAGCACAAGAACGCCACGACGAGCGTCGTCGGGTTCAAGCACGCCGACACGATCCCCGGCGAGGACCTGCTTGCGCTGGACTGCGAGGTCCTCGTGCCCGCGGCCCTGGAGGAGCACATCCGCGACGACAACGCCAACGCGATCCAGGCGACCCTGATCCTGGAGGTCGCCAACTACCCGACCACCCCGAAGGCCGACGACATCCTGAAGGCTCGGGGCGTCACGGTGATCCCCGACATCCTGGCGAGCGCCGGCGGCGTGGTGATCTCCTACCTCGAGTGGGTCCAGAACCTCGAGCGGGAGCGGTGGAGCGAGGACCGGGTGAACAATCGTCTGGCCGAGCTGATGTACGCGGCCACCGACGCGGTGATCAGCCGGGCACACGAGAAGGGCATCACTCACCGCGAGGCGGCCTACGAGATCGCCGTGGAGCGGGTAACCGAGGCCGAGCGTCTTCGGGGGCACTGGTAGAACGACTCGACGAGGAGCTCTTACGGGCGGAGGTGCCGCCGCAGGAAGTCGAGCTTCGCGCCCACCTGCCGCACCTGCTCGTCGATCACGAATGAGACGTGACCGGCTCCGAATGAGTAGAGCTCGACGTCACCGTCCCGGGCTCGCACCGCGTCCACCCAATGCATGGCCTGCTCGGGCGGGCAGCGGGTGTCGTGCTCGCCGATCATCACCAGGGTGGGGGCTTTCACCCGGTCCGCGTACGTCACGGGAGAGCGCTCCCGCACCAGTTCCGGCACCTCGTACACGGTCCCGCCGAGCAGCGACCGGTCGTAGGCCTGGAGCGACGGCGCCGAGTCATCGTAGGATGCCGCGTAGTCGCCCACCGGAACCCCGGCGACGCCGCATGCCCACCGGTCGGGATGGAGGCCGAGCGCGAGCAAGGTGATGTACCCGCCCCACGACCACCCGCCGATGGCGGCCCGGGCGGGGTCGGCGATGCCTTCGCCGATCGTGAAGTCCAGCCCGGCCACGATGTCCTGGACTTCGGGGAACCCGATGTTGCCGATGATGAAGTCGCGCCAGGTCTGGCCGTAGCCGGTGGAGCCCCGATAGTTCACCATGGCCACGGCGATGCCCTGGTCCACGATTGCCTGGACCTCCGGCATCCAGGTGTCCATGTACAGCCAGCTCGGACCACCGTGAACCTTCATCAGGATGGGGAACGGTCCCTCGCCCTCAGGGGTCACCACGAAGCCGTGGACGCGGTCGCCCCGCGGATTCGTGAAGTGGAACGACCGGTACGGGCGGCCCCGAGGCGCGCGATCGCCCTCCGGGGCCAGCACCTCCTCGCCCCGGCCGTCCAGGAGCCTCGACTCGGCGTCGCCGCTCGAGATCCGGAGCCACACCTCCCCGTCGGGCCGAACACCGGCTCCGTGGATCTCGCCGGACGGGTGCGGGATCTCGGACAGCCGAGCCGACGACACGTCGTACCGCAGCGCTTGATCCCGCCCGTCGTGCAAGTGGATCAGCAGAGCCGAACGGCCGTCCGGCCACCAGTCTACTGGGATCACCTCGCCCGGCAGGTCGAGCTCGATGTTCGTGCGCTGGCCCGTGGCGGGGTCCCAGATCCCGGGCCGGTGCACGTCCTCCCGCTCATGCCCGATCAGGAGGCGCCGGTCCCCGGAGACCGGAGACCACGCGGCAGCGAACAGGGCGAGGCCCGCGCCGTCGAAGATCTCCCGGACGACCTCGCCCGTCCTGGGGTCGAGGACCCGCAGCCCCTGGTGGATGTTGTCGCCGCCCTGCGGCACCAGGAGACACAGGAGATCCTCCTCAGCGGACAGGCCGGATAGGGTGAAGCCCTCGATCCAGTAATCCGACCCACCGATGGCCAGTTGGTCGACGTCGCGGTGGATCTCCTTGGCCGATCCACCCCGATCCGACACGTAGACGGCGAACCCGTCCCGGTCCGAGAGTACCGCGGCCACCAGCTCTCTGCCGAGGGCGATGCCCTCGGGCCACCCGACTTTCGCGCCGGGCAGGAGGGCGCGTGGCGCGCCGCCCTCGAACGGCGCGGCGAGCCACGCCCCCGACTCGTCACCCGTCTCGTCGTGGAACCACACGGCGTAGGCCCCGTCCCCGGTCACGGTGGCATGGATCACCCCGACCGACTCGTCGCTCGCGCGTCGCCGCGTTCCCGCGGCCCGGTCCCACGCGTAGGCCTGGTCCGAGCCACTCTCGTTCGAGATGAACACCAGCCGGTCGGGAGCGTGACGGGACCATGCGGGGAACTGGAGGTACGGTGCCCTGAGGCGCTTCTCCCAGAGCGGCATCGAGGAGTGCATCGGCGCGCAGGGTAGCAGGCTCCTCCCGGCACCGCCGGCGTAGGATGCCTCCCGTGGCCCGGGTCGACCGCCATCACCGGCACCGTCACCGGCTCCACGGCTTCGGGTACTTCAGGCGGCTCGGCCCGGGCCTCGTGACCGGAGCCTCGGACGACGACCCCTCGGGGATCGGTACCTACTCTCAGGCCGGCGCAGCGTTCGGGTTCGGATTGTTGTGGACAGCCTGGATCACTCTCCCGCTCGCCATCGCCGTCCAGGAGACGGCGGCCCGCTTGGGACTGGTCACGGGCCGCGGGCTCGCCGCGCTCATCAAGGAGCGGTTCCCGCGATGGGTGCTGTTCACCGCCGTCGCGCTGGTCACCGGCGCCAACGCTTTCAACATCGGGGCGGACCTCGGGACCATGGCGGCCTCCGTCCGGCTCCTCGTCCCGATCCCTCATGCGCTCCTGCTGGTCGCGATGGCCGGCCTGATGGTCGGGCTGGAGATCTCTTTGCCCTACGAGCGGTACGCGAAGGTGCTCCGGTGGCTCACACTCTCGCTGGCGGCGTACATCGGGGTGCTCTTCGTGATCGACGTGCATTGGGGGACCGTCTTCCGGCAAACGTTCGCCCCGAAGATCTCCTGGACTCGCGGCGAGCTCGCCATGCTCATCGCCATCCTGGGCACGACGATCTCCCCATACCTCTTCTTCTGGCAGGCGAGCGAGGAGGTCGAGGAAGAGCAACTCGAGAAGAAGCACTCCGTCGATGGCGAGCACCTCAGGATGATGCGGGCCGATGTGACGGCCGGGATGGCCTCTGCGGTGGTCGTGATGTTCGCCATCATGGTCTCCTCGGCCGCGACCCTGGGAAGGCAGGGCGTGACCACGGTCCAGACCGCCCAGCAAGCGGCGGAAGCGCTCCGGCCCATCGCGGGGACGCTGGCAAGCGTGCTGTTCACGTTGGGGATCGTGGGGACCGGCGCACTCGCCATCCCGGTCCTTGCCGGCTCCACGGCCTACGCCCTGTCGGAGGCGTTCGGGTGGCGCGAGGGCTTGGAAAGGAAGTTCAGCCGAGCACGGAAGTTCTACCTGGTGATCGCCCTTGCCGTGCTCGTCGGCCTGGCCCTCAACTTCGGCGGCATCGACCCTATCCGAGGCCTGTACTTCGCGGCCATCCTGAACGGCGTCGCCGCTCCGCCACTGATCCTGTTGATGTTGATGCTCTCGAACCATCGGCCGACGTGCGGCCGGTGGACCGGGCGGCGTTGGTCCAACGTGCTGGTCGGCCTGGCGTTGGTGCTCATGACCGTACTGCCCATCGCCTACTTGATCGCTTAGGCGACCAGGGTAACGACCAGGGTGACCGGGATGTCGACGACGTTGATGGGCGTACGCTCCTTCGCACTCGATTCGTACACGCGAACGATACCGGACTGAGTCTCGCGTCGAACCGAACGGCCTTGGAGAACGTGCCGCGGCATCCCGTGCCGCAGGTCGCGGTGGTGAAGGTCCGTACGATCTCGTTGCCGGCCGCGTCCAGGAAACCGATGCTGACCGCGGCCTCGAACACGTCCGCGTTTACCCGGATCATCAATGGGCTCGAGACCTCGTGGCCGGGACTCGTGACCACGATGGCGGTCTCCGGAGTCGGTGACGCGGAGGTCGTCGGAGACGCCGGGTTGACCCGGCGGGTTCCGCCGAGTATCAGTGCTTCACCGGACGGCCAGGGAGGATCGGTGAGCGAGGAGCGAAGGACCATCGTGTTCTTCCCGGAGGGCGCTTTCGGGCCCACCAACAACTGCGTCGGGATCGGGAACGTGCTGAGGGCACGGGGCCATCGGGTCGTATTCATCGCGGAGGAGTCCTTCGCGGGGACCCTGGAGGCCAGGGGGTTCGAGGAGGCCCTGATGCGCCTCCAGCCGCCGCCGGCGGACGAGGAGGACCCCGGCCAGTTCTGGA
>JBOGVG010000141.1:0-17578 GCA_050692435.1 Actinomycetota bacterium | reverse complement strand
GGTCCGCACGGTGTCGGACCACACCACCCGAGCCCGTCCTTCGAACCGGGTGACGGCCGCCAGACCGGTGGAGGCCAGGCCGGGGTCCACGCCGAGCACGCACGGTTCGAACATGTGTTCAGTCTATGGTCGGCGATCGACCCGGGCAATCACCCGGGGGCACGTCGGTCCGGTGGCTCACCGTGGGCTCGTTCTGCCAGGCCTCAGCCCACCTGAGCGAGAACCTCCTCGGGGATGTCGAAGTTGGCGTAGACGTTCTGGACGTCGTCCAGCTCCTCCAGGGCGTCCAGGAGCGCCAGGACCTGCCGGGCCGCAGGGCCGTCCACCGGCACCTGGGTCTGCGGGACCATCGTGAGCTCGGCCGACAGCATGGGAATGCCGGCCGCCTCGATCGCGTCGCGAACGGCCCGGAGGGCGCCGGGGTCGCACGTGATCTCCCAGGTGCTCTCGGAATCGCCGAGGTCGTCGGCGCCCGCCTCCAGCGCGATCTCGAGGAGCTGCTCCTCATCCGGCGCCGCGGGCTTCTCGATCTGGATCACACCCTTCCGGGCGAACATCCACGCGGTGCTTCCGCTCGCCCCGAGGTTCCCGCCGTTTCGGGTCAAGGCGTGACGGACGTCCTGCGCGGTCCGGTTGCGGTTGTCGGTGAGGCACTCCACGAACACGGCCACGCCGCCGGGGCCGTAGCCTTCGTAGGTGGCCTCCTCGTACCGGGCTCCGCCGGCCAACTCGCCGGTGCCTCGCTTGATGGCGCGCTCGACGTTGTCCCAGGGGACGGAGGAGTCGCGCGCCTTGTCGACGGCCGAGGCCAGGACGGGGTTGCCCTCGATGCTTCCCCCGCCCTCCTTGGCCGCCACCTCCACCCCCCGGAGCAGCTTCGCGAACGCATTACTGCGCTTCGCGTCCTGCGCGGCCTTCTTCCGCTTTATCGTGCTCCACTTGGAGTGGCCGGACATCTACGTCTTTCCCGCCACGTACTCGTGGAGGCGGGTCTCCCCCACCAGCTCGGGATGGAAGGATGCCACGACCAGGTTCCCCTGCTCCAGCACGACCGGGTGGCCCTCGTGCTCGGCCAGGACCGTCACGCGCTTGCCGACGTCTTCCACGATGGGGGCCCGGATGAACACGGCTCGCACCGGATAGTCGATGCCCTGCACCTCGATGTCGGCCTCGAACGAGTCGACCTGCCTCCCGTAGGCGTTTCGGCGCACCGTGATGTCGATGAGCGACAGGAGCGGCTCGCCGCCTTCGACCCTTTGGGCCATCACGATCATGCCCGCGCAGGTGCCGAGGACCGGCAGGCCGCGCGACGCCCGCTCCCGGATCGGCTCCACCAGCCCGGCGCTCGCCGCCAGCTTCCCGATGCTCGTGGACTCGCCCCCCGGGATCACCAGCAGGTCCACCCGGGCAAGGTCCTCGGGCGTGCGGACCTCGACGGGAGGCACGCCGATGTCGGCGAGCACGTGCGCGTGTTCGCGGAAATCACCCTGGAGCGCGAGGACGCCGCCCTTCATGGCCGGCGGCTACCAGCCGCGGACCTGGAGGAGCCCGTCTTCGCCGAGCTCCTTGATGTCAAGGCCATGCATGGGCTCGCCGAGACCGCGCGACACCTTCGCCAGGACGTCCGGGTCGTTGAAGTGCGTGGTGGCCTCCACGATGGCCCGGGCCCGGACCGCCGGGTCCTCGGACTTGAAGATGCCCGAGCCCACGAACACCCCGTCCACCCCGAGCTGCATCATGAGGGCCGCGTCGGCCGGGGTGGCGATGCCGCCGGCGGCGAAGTCGACCACGGGCAGCCCGCCCCTGGCGGCCACGTCCCGAACCAGCTCCACCGGAGCTCCCAGCTCCTTGGCCGCCGAGACGAACTGCTCGGGCCGCAGGCCCTGGAGCCACGCGGTCTGCTTCAGGATGGCCCGCTGGTGACGGACGGCCTCCACCACGTTCCCGGTCCCGGCCTCCCCCTTGGTCCGGATCATGGCCGCGCCTTCGGCGATCCGCCGGAGGGCCTCGCCCAGGTCCCGGGCACCGCACACGAACGGCACGGTGAACGCCCACTTGTCGATGTGGTGCTCCTCGTCGGCCGGGGTGAGGACCTCGCTCTCGTCCACGTAGTCCACGCCGAGGCCCTGGAGGATCTGGGCCTCGACGAAGTGGCCGATCCGGGCCTTCGCCATCACGGGGACGGAGACGGCGCTCATGATCTCGTCGATCTTGGCCACGTCGGCCATCCGGGCCACGCCGCCCTCCTTGCGGATATCGGCGGGCACCCGCTCCAGCGCCATCACCGCGCACGCTCCCGCGTCCTCGGCGATCTTGGCCTGCTCCGCGTTGGTGACGTCCATGATGACGCCGCCCTTCAGCATCTCGGCCAGGCCGGACTTCACGCGGAAGGTGCCAGTCTCGCGTTCCACGGGTCTCCCTCCTAAGAGGACGCTCCGAGCTCCAGTCTAGCGCTGGTCCCGGAGGCACCGGGAGACCCCGCTATCGCTGGACGGCCACCTCGATGGTTTCGGGCAGCAGCTCCACCCAGGTGATCCCCGGCGCGAGCGGGATCTCCTCCCCGTCCCTGGTCACGAACGTGGTCACGTCGCCCAGGGTGGGGCGGTCCCACCGGCCCACGACCATCCGGCCCTCCCGGAACACGTAGGCCTTTCCCGAGCCGGTCAGGGTGACCTGCGGCGAGAGGCTGCTGCCTGAGGGGATGGTCACCTCGACCTGCATCACGACCACGTTCGCCGCTGCGACCCGTGAGCCGTTCTCGAGCGTGTGGGCCACCGTGCCGTGGGACCGGAGCCAGGCGGCATCTCTTCGGCTCCACTTCCAATAGACGTCGGAGTACGGCGAGAAGGGAAGGTGCGCACCCGATACCTTCCTCGATCGGGCCTCGAGCTCGTTCGCGTAGGTGAAGACGGCATCCGGCGGGCCCTGGTTCGACCTCGCGGCCTTCCACAGAGGCCTGGTGGAGGTGTACAGATTGTGCGGCGACGGTCGGCCATCGTCACGCGTGTAGGCGTCGACCGCAACGTCATACCTCACGTCGATGAGGTCGGCCCGGTCGACCACCCTGGCCACGTTGCTGGCGCTCCCCGAATAGCCGAAGGCCGGCCGCCCGAATTGGGCGAGCACGTCGGGGTCGGTGGTTCGGGCGCTTCGCACGGGACCCACGCGGTTCGCGTCGTAGCACTGGTACACGACGATGAACCTGGTGATGCCGCCCTCCACCGGTTCCTCGTACACGATGTCGGCTCGGTCCAGGCCGCTCTGGGGCCGGGCCTCAGCGAGGTTCTCGACCTTGATCGCGAGCACCGGCCGGTCGGGTACCTCGCCGTGCGGGGCCGGCTGCCCGGTGAGGGGGCAGGCCGGTGGCGGGGGCTCCTCGACCAGGCCCACCCTCGACATGGCCTGCTGGACGATCGCGGGGGCGTTGTTCGGGAACATGGCGAAGTAGCCCACGGCCGCGGGGGCCAGTACACCGACCGTGCCGGCCGCGACCGCCAGCTTTCCACGGCGCGTAAGGGTCAAGGGTTGACCTCCAAGAGTGGTATGGGGGGCTCGCGGGCACACCGGCCTTCAACCGGGCCCCGTGATGCTACCCCAGATCGGGCAGGGTGGAACGAAGTCCGGAGAGAACTTCACATCTCCTCAAGACGCCCGATCCGGTCCTCGATGGGAGGATGGGTGGAGAACAGGCGCTCCATCGGGCCCATCCGCTCCCCCTGCACTCGGGAGGGCTGGCTCAGCCACAGGTGGGCCGTGGCGTTGTTCGCAGAGCGCATGGGGATGGCGCTCGCCGCCCCGATCTTCCGGAGCGCGTCGGCCAGGCCGGGTGGGTAGCGGGTGAGCATGGCCCCCTGCGCGTCCGCCAGATACTCGCGTTGGCGAGATACCGCGAGCCGCACGATCTGGCCGAAGAGGGGCGCGGTGACCAGCAACAGGAAGCCGAACGCGAACAGCAGGGCCGAGGCCGGACCCCCACTACGGTCGCTTCCTCGGCGTCCGCCGACACCGCCCCACCACATGGCGCGCATGAAGAACTCGGACATGATGACGACGGCGCCGACGAGCGTAGCGACGATCGTGCCAACCAGGATGTCCCGATCCAGGATGTGCGACATCTCGTGGGCCACGACTCCCTCCAGCTCGACCCGGTTCAACGTGTCGAGGAGCCCTTGCGTCACGGCGATCGACGAGTGTTCCGGAGTCCGGCCCGTGGCGTAGGCGTTGGGGGCCTGCTCCGGCACCACGTAGACGCGGGGCTTGGGGAGCCCGGCCGCGATGGCCAGCCCCTCCACGATGTTGTGCAGCCTGGGCTGCGCCTCGGGCGTGACCTCCCGGGCCCGGGTGGAGGCCAGCACGATCCGGTCGCCGTACAGGTAGGAGCCGATCGACATGACCACGGCCAGGCCGATCCCCACCACAAGCCAGACCGGCCCCTGCTGCGTGAGAAGCCCGATCGAGTACCCCACTGCCCCGAGCAGCACGACAGCGCCCAGGACGAGGAGGATCGACTTCCGACGGTTGGAGGAGATCTGCTCGTACACGGATCGCTACGGCTGGGAGAGGTCCACGTTCACCGGACCCCGAACCGGATCCTCGATGTCGAAGAACTCGCGCGGCGCGAATCCGAACAGCCGGGCGACGAGGTTCGACGGGAAGGACTGGATCAGCGTGTTCACTCGCATCACCTGGTCGTTGTAGAACTGCCGGGCGAAGGCGATCTTCGATTCCGTGCCCGTGAGCTCCTCCTGGAGGGCCAGGAAGTTCTGATTCGCCTTGAGGTCGGGGTAGTTCTCCGCCACCGCCAGCAGCTGACGGAGGCCCCGCGTGATCTGGTTCTCCGCCTCCGCCTGATCCCCCACCTCGGAGGCCGCGATCCCTCGGGTCCTGGCCTCGGCGACGTTCTCGAACAGCTGCCGCTCGTGGGCCGCGTAGCCCTTGACCGTCTCAACGAGGTTCGGGATGAGGTCGTATCGCCGGCGGAGCTGCACGTCGATCTGGGACCAGCCGTTGTCCACCCGGTTGCGCAGCGACACCAGCCGGTTGAACAGGAACACGCCGTACAGGAACACCAGGGCCACGGCCCCGAGCGCGATCCACACGGGGGTCACGGCATCTATCGTATCGAGGCCAGGGCGTCCCGGTAGGCCGCCTCGACCTCGCCCGCCACGACGGCCCATTCGTAGCGGCGAGACCGCTCCCGGCCGGCCGCTCCCATCTGCCGGGCCAGGTCGCGGTCGTCGAGCAGCGTCGCGGCCGCCTCCGCCACCGCGGCCGGGTCCCGGGGCGGCGTCAGGAACCCCTCCACGCCGTCGGTCAGCACCGCGTCGTAGCCGGGGATCCGGCTGGCCACGACGGGCAGGCCCGCAGCCATGGCTTCCACCAGCACGATCCCGAAGCTCTCGCCCCCCACCGAAGGCGCCAAGAACACGTCGCAGGCCGCGTGATACGGGGGAAGGTGGTCGTGGGGAATCGAGCCCAGCAGCATCACCCGGGCCCGAAGGGCCGGATCTAGCACCTCCACCGCTTCCCGGTCCTCGCCGTCCCCGGCCACGACCAGCCGCAGGTCCGGGCGGGAGGCGGCGAGGAGTCGGAACGCCTCGACCGCCGTAGGGAAGCCCTTTCGCTCGTGGAGGCGTCCCACGAACAGCAGCTTGGATCCTGGGCCGAGGTCGGCCGGCGCCGCCTCGGCGAACATGCCGACGTCCGCGCCGTTCGGCACGATCCGGAAGTCCCCACCCACGCGCTCGTGGACGAACGCGGCGGCCCGCTCCGACACCGCGATCCGGACGGCGATCCGCCGGGCCATCCTTCGAAGGACCGGTGCGGCCACGTCGAACAGCCGGGACCGCTCGGCCCCCGAGTGGAAGGTGGCCACCACCGGCGCCCGAGAGGAAAGCGTCGCCCACATCGACGTGCTGGGTGTGAGCGGTTCGTGGGCGTGCACGACATCGGGCTCGAAGACCGCGAGCAGCTCCCGCACCCGCCCGATCGACCACGGGCGGGGGTCGATCGGCGCGGTGGACCGGTTGTACGGGACCTCCACCGGGCGGCCCACCGCCCGAACCCACGGCTCCGATGGCCGACCCCGGGACGGAGCGAGGGCCAGCACCTCATGACCCCGGGCCATGAGGTGCTGGCCCAGCTCGCGGACGTGGACCTGAACGCCGCCCGGCGCGTCCCAGGCGTACGGGCAGGTCAGGGCGACCCTCACGAAGGCCGTTCACCACCGCGCCCGCCCGGGCCGGCCGGCTCACGCTCGGCCCGATCGCCCGGGCCTGGCGGCTCCGCCTTCTCATCCCCCACGCCCGAGCCTGGCGGCTCTCCCCAGGCCGGCTGGAACATGTGCCAGTCCACGGGGTTCGCGGCGATGGCGCGTTCGAACTGCGCTCCCATCAGCCGGGTGAGCCCGGCCACGTCCTTCCTGGTGCGGCCAGTCGGCGGGGTCACGAGCGACTCCCCCACGCGGATGTGCCATCCGTTCTCCGTCGTCCCTACCGGGCATACGAGGAGCGGCGCCCCCGTCGAGAGGGAGAGCAGCGCGGGCCCGGCGGGGAGCTTTCGGGTGGCCCCGAACATCTCCACCTCCACGCCTCGGCCGGTGAGGTCCCGGTCGGCCACCAGGGCCACGATCCAGTTCTCCCCGAGCAGCGCGCCGAGCTTCTGCCCCACCCCGCCGCTCTTCGTGAGCGGGATGATCTTCATGCCGAGCTCCTCCCGATGCCGCAGGAACAGCTGGAACAACCGTCTCGGCCTGAGCTCCTCGGCCACCGAGGCGATGCGGTAGCCGTTCGAGGCGAGCCACCGGCCGGCCGCGTCCCAGTTGCCCATGTGCGGCAGGACCGCGATGCACCCTCGCCCGCCCTCCAGAGCCCGGTCGATGTGCTCGAGGCCCTCCACCCGGGTCCGCTCGTTCAGCTCTTCCACGGAGAGGACCCGAACGCGAAACGTGTCGAACCAGTATCGCGCGTACAGCGCGAAGGCCTCCCTGGTCGCGGCGGCCACCAGCTCCGACCCGGGGTCCAGCCCCAGCACCTTGGCCTGATTCGCGGCGACGGTGGCCCGAACGCCGGGGAGGGCCCGGCACGCCACGCGGCCGAGAGCCAGGAACACCCTCCGCCCCACCCGCTCCGGGAGCGTCATGGCCAGCCACTCGACCAACCGGTAGGCCCAGTAGGCCGCCCGCTCCTTCGGCGTCTCGGAGCTCAGGCCCACTCCTCCTTGGCTACCTGGCTGGCGCGAACCACGGAGGCGAGCACCATCATTACGGCCAGGACCCACAGCGCCCAGCCGAGCCCGTCGGTGATCAAACCCCCGCTGACCAGGCCGTACCGGAGCACTCGCGTCACGACACCTTCGTCCACTCCGTAGCCGAGGGAGGCACCACGTGCCCGGACGTATGCGGCCAAGAAGCTCGAACACAGGGCCACCACGGCCCCGGCCGCGGTCCACGGCTCGTCGAGGCGATACGCCCACGCGATCCCACCCAGCACGGCGGCGTCGAAGGCCCGATCCACCAGCGACGCGAACACGCGGTCCGCCGGAGCCTCGGACGACGTGACCAGCCCCCCCGCCGCGATCAGAGCGCAGGCCGTCGCCGTCGACGCGATCCCCGCTCGCCATCCATCCCCGGCGATCACGGACCAGCAGGCCAGGCCGATCCCGATAGCGCCGAGAACCAGCAGCCACCGCGCCAGCCAGATGCGGATGCGATCTCGTTCCACCACGCTCACGCCGGACACCGGCGCGAGCGTATCACCGGGCCTCTGGCCGGCAGAAGCCGGCCGGTGCCGCCGCGCTAGAATCCCCGGGTTCTCCGCCACAGGCGCACGGCCGAAAGGGACCCATGAAGACCTACGAAGCTCCGAACATCCGAAACGTCCTGCTCGTCGGCCACGGCGGAGCGGGGAAGACCACGCTCCTCGAGGCCATGCTGTTCACCTCCGGCGCGATCACGCGCATGGGCAAGGTCGAGGACGGCAACACGGTCTCCGACTTCGAGCCCGAGGAGGTGAAGAAGGGGATCAGCGTGTCCCTGGCCGTAGCGCCGATCGAGTGGAAGGACGTCAAGGTGAACGTCCTTGACGCACCGGGATATGCCGACTTCGTGGGCGACCTCCGCTCGGCCATCCACGCCGTGGACGCGGTCCTCCTGGTGGTGTCGGCGGTGGACGGCGTCGAGGTCCAGACCGAGGTGGCGTGGGAGCTCGCCGTGGAGGCCGGACTCCCCCGGGCCATCCTCATCAACAAGCTGGACCGGGAGCGGGCCTCGTTCGAGCGGACCCTGGAGCAGCTCGTGCGGTCCTTCGGCACGCAGGTCGCGCCGCTCGAACTGCCCCTGGGAGAGGAGCACGACTTCGAAGGCATCGCCGACCTCCTCGCGCGCAAAGCCTTCCGGTACGGCTCCGGGCCGGCAGCCGAGGAGGTTCCATGGCCCGACGACATCTCCGGCAAGGCCGACCCGTTCCGCGAGAAGCTGATGGAGGCGGTGGCCGAGTCCGATGACGCGCTGATCGAGAAGTACCTCGAGCAGGGGGAGCTTTCCGAGGAGGAGGTCGTCCACGGGGTGCGAAACGGCTTCGCCGAGGCACGGATCGCCCCGGTCCTGGTGGCGGCGGCCTCCAGACCCATCGGCGTGGACCGGGTCCTCCAGTTCATCGTGGACGAGTTCCCCTCCCCAGCCGACCGCGGCCCGGTCACCGTGGTCTCCAAGTCGGGAGAGGAGAAGGAGCGGGCCTGCGACCCGGCCCAGCCTCTCGCCGCGCTGGTGTTCAAGACCATCTCCGACCCCTACGTCGGCCACATCACGACGTTCCGCGTGTTCTCGGGGAAGGTCCGCCCCGACTCGTCGGTGTACAACGCGACCAAGGGCGCGGAGGAACGGGTCGGGCAGCTCTTCGCGCTGCGAGGCAAGGAGCACGACACCGTCTCCGAGGTCCCGGCCGGCGACATCGGCGCCGTGGCCAAGCTGTCGCACACCACGACCGGCGACACGTTCTCCACGAAGGACGACCCGGTCAAGCTCTCCCCCGCCCCGATGCCCGAGCCCCTCCTCGCCTACGCCATCGTCCCCAAGACCAAGGGCGACGAGGACAAGCTCTCGACCGCGCTCTCGCGCCTTCGCGAGGAGGACCCCACGTTCCGGGTGGACCGGTCCGAGGAGACCCACGAGACCGTGATCTACGGCATGGGTGAGGCCCACCTCGACGTGATGATCGAGCGGATGAAGCGGAAGTTCGGCGTGGAGGTCTCGACGGCGCCCGCCAAGATCGCCTACCGCGAAACGGTCAAAGCGCCCGGCAAGGGCCTCGGCCGGCACGTCAAACAGACCGGCGGCCACGGTCAGTACGCGGTTTGCAACATCGAGATCGAACCACTGCCCCGGGGCTCCGGCTTCGAGTTCGTGGACAAGATCTTCGGGGGCGCTATCCCCTCCCAGTTCATCGGCTCGGTGGAGAAGGGCATCGTGAAGACCATGCAGGAAGGCGCGCTGTCCGGGAACCCCATGGTCGACGTCCGGGTCACGCTGGTGGACGGCAAGTTCCACACCGTGGACTCGTCGGACATGGCCTTCCAGATCGCCGGTTCGCTCGCCCTGAAGGAGGCCGCGCAGAAGGCCGGCGTGGTGCTGCTCGAGCCCATCGTGGAGCTCGAGGTGATCGTCCCGGAGGACTACACGGGCGACATCATGGGCGACCTCAACTCCAAACGAGCCAAGATCCAGGGGGTGGACTCGGCAGGGGCCGGCAAGCAGCGGATCAAGGCGCTGGTCCCCCAGGCCGAGGTGGCTCGCTACGCCATCGACCTCCGCTCGCTGACCGGCGGGCGCGGCGCCTTCACCATGCACTTCTCCCACCACGAGGAGGTGCCGTCGCACCTCGCGGAGAAGATCATCGCCGAGGCTCAGAAGGCCAGGGAAGAGTCCAGGAAATAGGTCGGGCTCCGAGTCCGGTCCATCGGTTCGGTCAAGCGCACTTCCTTGGCTGCCGAACGTTGCATGGCAGGCATGGCGAGCACCACGCACGCTCTGGAGTCCCCCCCGGCGGGTAGCCCGCCTCCCGCTCCGGTTCGCCACACTGGTCGGTGGCGCAACCCCCTGCTCCTCGGCCTTCTCCTCGTGGCCGCCGGCATGGCCTATACGGTGTGGTTCTTCCCCGTCGTCCTGGGATGGCCGGGCTGGTGGCTGAACGGAGAGGTGTGGATCCCGGTCGACGCGGCCCGCTACGTCGCGACTGGAGGTTACCGTCTTCGGGTACTACCCGTGTCCGGCCCTGGCGTTCCTCGTCATCCACGAGCACGTGACGACGGGCCGCGTTCGAAGGACCCTCACGCTCGGCACGGCGATGCTCGTGTTGTTCCCGTTCCACTTCAGCCCGGCCGCCTGGTGGGCGGCGGAGATCTCGCTCGGGGCGGCCCTGGCCCTGCCGGCGATCCGCGAGCTCCGGCAGGCCCGTCTCACCCCAGATCCGCAAGGCCCAGGAAGTCCAGCACCAGCCGGTTGAACTTCTGGGGCGCGCGCACGTTGACAACGTGGTCGGCCCCCGCGATCACCCGCTTATGGGCCCCGGGGATCCGCTCCGCGAGGAGCTTCGCGATGGCGTGGATCTCGCCAACGTCGCGTTCGGCCTCGATCACCAGCGTGGGCGCCTCGATCTGTCCCAAGCGGTCCACGGCCGGGGGCGCCGCGCGGAGGAGCTGGTCGGGGATCAGGAACGAGTGCGCGTTGTCCATGGCGATCCGGCGGATCCGCCCGTCCACCTCTGGGCTCGTCTGGAGCGGCGCCCACACCTCGAGCGAGATCTCCATGGCCCGCTCCGGCTCGCCCGCCTCCACCGCGCGGGCGACCTCCTCATCGAGCCTGGCCACGTCCGGATCCGCCCACTCGTAGCCGGACAGGCCCGACACGGCCAACACGAGGTTCGCCACCAGCTCCGGGTTCGCCAGCGTGAAGTCGATGGCGATGGCGCCCCCCACCGACATGCCGACCAGCGAGGCCCGCTCGACGTACAGGAACACCAGCAGCGAGAGCAGGTCGTCGACGTCGGAGTACGGCGCCGTGGGCAAATCCGACCGGCCGTAGCCTCGAAGATCGTACCGGATTACGTCGTACCGTTTGGCGAAGGCCCCGAATTGCTCGTCCCATATCCGCGAGTCCCATAGCCCGGAGTGGATGAGGACCAGGGTGGGCCCCTTCCCGGCGCGCTCGAAGTACATCCGGCCACCCTCCACCTGCACGTGCCCGGACGTCCCCGTCATCGGTACGCCAGGCGCGGGGCGAGCCTCCGGTAGGTCTCATCGAGGAGCTCCGGCAACACGCGGGTCTGCCCCACCACCGGCATGAAGTTCGTGTCGCCGCCCCACCGCGGAACCACGTGCCAGTGCAGGTGGTCGGGGATCCCTGCGCCGGCCACCCGGCCAAGGTTCATGCCCACGTTGAACCCGTGCGGCGCCATCTCCTCCCGGAGCGCCCGGATCGACTCCTGGAGCAACTGGTCCAGGTCGAGCAACTCCCCGGGGTCCAGGCCCTCGAGGTCGCCGGTGTGTCGGAACGGGGCGACCATCATGTGGCCGGGGTTGTAGGGGAACGAGTTCAGGAGTACGAACCCGTGCTCCCCGCGCCGCAGGATGTACGCGGCCGCGTCGTCGCCCTTGGCCGGGAGGTCGCAGAAGATGCAGCCCTCGGGTTCGGCCTTGGCCGCCTCGATGTACTCCATCCGCCACGGCGACCACAGCCGGTCCATGGGGGCTAGTCCTCGAACGTGCTCTGCTCGAGCGAGCGGCTCTCGGCCTCCTCCGCGAGCGCCCGGACGAACCGTTCGAACGCGACCCCCTTCATCTCGGTCCCCGACCGGTCGCGGACGGTCAGCGCACCGGACTCGAGCTCCTTGTCGCCGATCACGAGGGTGTACGGCACCTTCATGACCTGCGCCTGGCGGACCTTCTTGCCCACCGTCTCGCCGCTCGCGTCGACGAACGGCCGGAGCTTGGCCGCCCGGAGCGCCGCGGCCACCTCCCTGGCATGGTCCACGTGCCGGTCCGCCACCGGGACCAGCCGGACCTGCTCCGGCGAGAGCCACAAGGGGAAGGCCCCCGCGTAGTGCTCGATCAGCACACCGGAGAACCGTTCGAGCGAGCCGAGGATGGCCCGGTGGATCATCACCGGGCGGTGGCGCTCGTTGTCCTCGCCCACGTACTCCATGTCGAATCGCTCCGGCAGCGCGAAGTCGACCTGGACCGTGGTGAGCTGCCACAGCCGCCCGATGGCGTCGTGGAAATGGAAGTCCACCTTCGGGCCGTAGAACGCGCCCTCGCCCTCGGCCACCCGGTACTCGAGCCCCGACTTGTCCAGGGCGTTCGTCAGCGCCTCGGTGGCGCGGGCGGCCATGGCCTCGTCGACGATCGACTGCTCAGCCGCGAGGGTCGACAGGGTGACCACGGGATCGAGGAACCCGAAGGTCCGATGGATCTCCAATGTGAGCTCGAACACCGCGAGGATCTCGTCGATCAGCTGATCCTCCCGGCAGACGATGTGGGAGTCGTCCTGGGTCATGCCGCGGACGCGGAGCAGCCCGTGGACCACTCCGGCGCGCTCGTACCGGTAGACGGTCCCGAGCTCCGACAGGCGCATCGGCAGGTCGCGGTACGACCGGACCTGGGACTTGAAGATGAGGACATGGAACGGGCAGTTCATGGGCTTGACGAAGTATTGGTTCCCCTCGCCGTCGTCCATCACCGGGTACATGTTGTCGATGAACTTCGCCGTGTGGCCCGAGGTGTCCCACAACAGACGTCGCGCCAGGTGCGGCGTGGCCACCAGGTCGTAGCCCCGCGCCAGGTGCAGCTCCCGGATGTAGTCCTCGACCTCTTTGCGGAAGATTCCTCCCCGCTGGTGCCACACCGCCAGGCCGGGACCGAGCTCCTCGGGGAACGAGAACAGGTCGAGCTGTCGCCCCAGCTTGCGGTGGTCACGCCGTTCGGCCTCCTCGACGCGGTGCAGGTACGCGTTCACCTCCTCTTCGCTCGGCCACGCCGTGCCGTAGATGCGCTGGAGCATGGGCCGGGTCTCGTCGCCCCGCCAGTACGCGCCGGCCAGCTTCAGCAGCTTGTACGCGCCGAGCCGCCCGGTGGACGGGACGTGCGGCCCCCGGCACAGGTCGGACCACTCGCCGTTCCGGTAGACGGTCACGCGGTCGGAACCAGCTCCCTCGCTCTCGTCGAGTCCCTCGATGACCTCCAGCTTGTACGGCTGGTCGGCGAAGCGCTCCAGGGCCTCCTCCCTCGACAGCTCCTCACGCACGAAGGGCTGGTCGCCCGCGACGATCTCCGCCATGCGGGCCTCGACCTTCTCCAAGTCGGCGGGCGAGAGGGCCTCGGGCAGCTCGAAGTCGTAGTAGAAGCCGTCCTCTACCGGTGGGCCGATCGCGTACCTCGCGCCGGGCGACAAGTCGCACACGGCCTGCGCCATGACGTGGGCGGTCGAGTGGCGAAGCACGTGGAGCCCGTCGAGTTCGCCCGCCGACACCGGCTCACCCTTTCCGTCCCGGTCCGGGACGAACGACAGGTCCACCAGCGCTCCGTCGAACCGGGCGGCCAGCGCCTCGGGAGGCATGATCGAGCCAAGCGGCTCTCCCTCCGGGAGCGCGACGTCATGGCCGTCCGGGAGCAGGATCTTGGGCATGGGTCGCATGATAGCCGGACGGGTCCGGGCCTCCGCCCAGGCTGCGACCCGGTGTGCGGGCGGTGCGGGCGCGGGGCGGGCAGGCCCGCGCCCTCGCACCTACTCGTACGCGATGGCCTCCAGGACGTTCAACCTGGCCGCCCGCCGCGCCGGCGTGATCGCCGCGAGCACGCCCGCAACGCCCGCGATCGCCACGTAGATCGCGAGCTGCACCGGCGGGATGGCGAGCCGTGTCACGCCGGTGTCCACCAGCGCCTGCTGCATGGCCCACCCGAACAGGAGGCCGATCACGACCCCCAGCACCGCCCCCAGCACCGCGATGATCACCGACTCCCACCGGATCATCGAGCGCACCTGGCGTCGGGTCATCCCCACGGCCCGGAGAAGCCCGAGCTCGCGGGTCCGTTCGAAGATCGACAGGCTGAGCGTGTTCACGATGCCGAACAGCGCGATCAGGATGGCCAGCCCGAGGAGGGCGGACACCAGGGCCAGCAACTGGTCGATGAACGCGGCTTGCTGTTCCTTGAACTCGGCCTGGTCGTTCACCTCGATGTTCGGGAACTGGGCGACGGCCGACTCCACGGCCTCGCGGGCCTGGCCGATCGGCACGCCGTCGTTCGCCTTCACGAAGACGATGATGTCGAGCTGTTCGCGGAAGTTCGCCTCGTACGTCTCGATGGAGACGGCGTAGTTGCCGAGCAGTCGGTTGTCTCCGAAGATGCCGGCGACCCGGAGCTCCGTCACCCCGGTCCGGGCGAACTCGACGGAGATCGTCTCGTCCACGCTCCACCCGTTCGACTCGGCCACCGGCCGGTAGACCAGGATCTCGTCGCCACCCACGGAGCCGAGCTCACCGGCCACCATGTCCACCGTGGCGACCTGCCCCCAGGTGCCGGGGTCGATGCCGGCGACGAAGTCCAGCTTGTCGTCCACGCGGATTTGCCCCTGCCGGAAGGGCGAGACGGCCGCGAGATCGGGGTCGCTCTCCAGGTCCCTGGCCACCTGGGCCGAGAACGGCGTGAACGTGCCGGTGGACAGGATGAAGTCGGCCTTCAACGTCTCGTCCAGGGCCACGCTGGCCGAGGACCGGAGCGAGGCCCCGAACACGGCCACGAAGCTCACCAGGCCGAGCCCGATCATGAGGGCGGCAGCGGTGGCGGCGGTCCGCCGGGGGTTCCTCATCGCGTTCTCCCGGCCCAGCTTCCCCGGGATGCCGAGGACCGGAAGCGGCCACCCGATCGCGCGGGCGAGGGGCCGGGCCACCAACGGTGCGAGGGCGGCCGCGCCGATGAAGGTGATCGCCGCTCCCAGGCCGACCAGGGCCGCCGCGTTCGACGCCCCGCCGAACAGCCCGAACAGCAGGGCGGCGACCCCGGCCGCGGTGATGGCCACTCCGGTGATCACGCGCCGGCGAAGCGTCGCGCCCACCGCCGGCATCCCGTCGCGGAGGGCCTGGATCGGCGCGACCCTCGACGCCCGGCGGGCCGGGACGACGGCCGAGACAAGCGTGATGAGCGACCCCACCGCGATCGACGCGATGACCGTGCGCGGCAGCAGCTGCGTGGACGTGCTGGGGAGGTCGATCCCGAACGCCTCGAGCATGGCCTGGAGGCCGATCGCGATCAGGACGCCGGCCCCCACGCCGATCGCCGAGGCCACCACCCCGATCACCGCGGCCTCCAGAAGCACCGACACCATCACCTGGCGCCCGCTGGCGCCGAGGGCGCGGAGCAACGCGAGCTCCCGGGTGCGCTGGGCGACGATGATCGAGAACGTGTTGAAGATGATGAACGCCCCCACGAACAGAGCGACGAAGGCGAACACGAGGAGGGCGGTCTGGAAGAAGCCCAGCGCCTCCTGGAGCTCCTCGGCGTCTTGCGCCGCGGCGGTCGCTCCGGTCACCGCCTCGAAGCCCTCGGGGAGGCGGAGGGCGACCCGGTTCCGAAGCTCGATGGGCGAGACGCCCTCCTCCGCCACCACCTGGAGGCTGTCGTACTCGCCCACCCGGTCCAGCACCTCCTGCGCCGTCTGGAGCTCGAAGACCGCCAGCGTGGCGCCGGCCAGGTTGTCGGCGTCGCCGAAGCCGACGATGCCCGAGATGGTGAAGGTCCGGGGCGGACCAGTGAACAGGATCTGGATCTCCCGACCGACCTCCAGGCCGTATCCCTCGGCGGTTGCGGCGTCGATGGCGACGTCGGACCCGGCCGTGGGCGGCTCGCCCTCGCGGACGGTGAGCGGGGTCGACCCGGGGCTCCACGACGTCCCGATGTTCGGGGGGCCGACGGTGCCGATGGTCTCGTTCGTGGCCGGGTCGACGAGCTGCGCGAACCCCGTCACCTCGCCGTCCACGGACCTCACGCCGTCGGTGGCCTCGACGAGCGGCAACACCTCCTCGGGGACGGGGTTCCGCTCGGCGGCTCCTCCGCCCCCGGGCCCCCCGCCGGGACCGGGCTCGAAGGAGGACTCGGCCCGCACCACGACGTCGGTCCCGCTGTTCGCGACGGCGAAGACGTCGTCGAAGGCCTTGTTCATGGTGTCGGTCAGGACATAGGTGCCGGCCATGAACCCCACGCCGAGGACCACGGCCAGTGCGGTGAGGCCCAGGCGGAGCTTCCTGGCCAGGAGGCTCTTGATCGTGGCGCGCCACATGGCGTTCAGGACTCCAGTGACTTCATCCGGTCCAGGACCCGCTCGGGGGTGGGGCCGGTCATCTCGTCCACCACGTGCCCGTCGGACAAGAAGACGATCCGATCGGCGTAGCTCGCGGCCGTTGGGTCGTGGCTGACCATCACGATGGTCTGGCCGTGGTCGTCCACCGCGCTTCGCAGGAAGGAGAGGAGCTCCGCGCCGCTCTTCGAGTCGAGGTTTCCGGTGGGCTCGTCCGCGTAGACGATGTCCGGCCTGCTGACCAGGGCCCGGGCTCCGGCGACGCGCTGCTGCTGGCCGCCGGACAGCTCGGCGGGGAGATGGGTGAGGCGGGAGCGGAGTCCGATGGTGTCGACCACGGTGTCGAACCAGGCCCCGTCGGGCTT
Source organism: Actinomycetota bacterium (assembly GCA_050692435.1). Classification (GTDB taxonomy): domain Bacteria; phylum Actinomycetota; class UBA4738; order UBA4738; family HRBIN12; genus AC-69. Next base: position 871 of record JBOGVG010000141.1, on the reverse strand, counting down.
GTCGCCCGCGATGTCGAGCGGGAGCGTGATGTTCTCGGCCGCGGTGAGGGTCGGTACGAGGTTATACGCCTGGAACACGAAGCCGACCTTCTCCCGGCGGAGCAGCGTGAGCTGCTTCTCCGACAAGGTGGTGAGGTCCACGCCGCCGATAAAGACCTGGCCGGAAGTGGGTGTGTCGAGGCCGGCCATGCAGTGGAGCAGGGTGGATTTACCGGAGCCCGACGGCCCCATGATGGCGGTGAACCGGCCGGATGCGAACTCCACCGAGACCCCGCCGAGGGCGACGACCTCGGCGTCGCCCGAGCCGTAGATCTTGTACAGGTCCACCGCTCGCGCGGCGGCGCGGTCGCTGGAGGCCCCCAGTGGGGCGTACCCGGACGCCATTCCTCCCCCCTCTGGACTCGTGTGGATGCGGGCCGGTAGAGGCTACGCGAAGCCGACCGACGTGACATCCGGGGGGCCAATTGCGGGCAGTCCCTCGTACCGCGCGATGCCTCGCGCCGCGTGAGGGCTCGTGACCTGGGGGTAATACACTGAGGAGAGCATCCACGCCACGGGGAGGTGACGCGCGATGGCATCGCCGCGACAGGTGTCGGCGGCCATGCGCAACATCAAGAAGGCTCAGCGGGCCGCCCGCAAGCAGCGGACGATCGCGAAGCTCCCCATGAGCGTTCGGAGCGACTTGGGCAGGCAGGCGGCGAAGTCCAGGCTTCGCGGCGGCAAGCCCGGGCGGGCCCTGGAGGACCGCACGCGTCAGGACCTCTACCAGGTGGCGAAGCGCAAGAAGATCCCCGGGCGCTCGAAGATGGGGAAGTGGGATCTGATCCGCGCCATCCGCAAGGCGGGGTAACGGCGCGGGCGCGACCGGGAC
>JBOGVG010000140.1:0-15526 GCA_050692435.1 Actinomycetota bacterium | reverse complement strand
GGTTTGGCACCTCGATGTCGGCTCGTCTCATCCTGGGGCTGGAGCAGGTCCCAAGGGTCGGGCTGTTCGCCCGTTAAAGAGGCACGCGAGCTGGGTTTAGAACGTCGTGAGACAGTTCGGTCCCTATCCGCCGTGGGCGCAGGAGACTTGCGGGGAGCTGCCCCTAGTACGAGAGGACCGGGGCGGACGGACCTCTGGTGTGCCAGTTGTCGCGCCAGCGGCACGGCTGGTTAGCCACGTCCGGCAGAGATAAGCGCTGAAAGCATCTAAGTGCGAAGCTCGCCTCAAGATGAGGTCTCCCACGGGGTTGACCCGGTAAGGCCCCTCGTGGACTACGAGGTCGATAGGCCGGAGGTGGAAGCACGGCAACGTGTTGAGCCGACCGGTACTAATAGGCCGAGGACTTGGCTTTTGCTCGCGCTCGCCATCGTGTTCCGAGCTCTGCTCGGAGCTCGCACCCTCCAGGTGTCGGATCCTTCGTGGGTCCGAGACCGGGTTTCGGTGGCCAAGGCGGAGGGGAAACACCCGGTCCCATCCCGAACCCGGAAGTTAAGCCCTCCCGCGCCGATGGTACTGCCTGGGCGACTGGGTGGGAGAGTAGGTCGCTGCCGGAACACCTTACGAGAGAGTCGCCTTCGGGCGGCTCTTTCGTTCTCACCGCTCTGTCGTCGGCCGACGGGTACGCTAGGTGCGCCATGCCCAAGGCCCTTCGTCCCCGTCCCGCCGGCCGGCGCCGCATGGCGCCTTCGCCGGTGCAGCGCACGCTGCCGCGTGACATCGTGGCCGAGCTCAACCGGACGGCGAGGGCCGGGAAGCAGCACGCCTCGATCGCCCGCCTGGAGCGCGCCGTCGAGCTGCTGGAGCGGGGCGACGCCAAGGGCGCGTCGAGCGAGGCGGCGAAGGCGAAGGAGCTCGCGCCACGATCGGCCGCGGTGCGGGAGGTCCTGGGTCTCGCCTTGTACCGGCAGCGGCGGTGGCGCGAGGCCCTCACGGAGATGCAGGCGTACCGTCGGATGTCGGGCCGCGCGGACCAGAACCACATCATCGCCGACTGCGAGCGAGGCCTTGGCAGGCCCGATCGGGCGGTCTCGCTGGCGGAGGAGGCCCTGGCAGCACGGGGCGTCCCCCTCGAGGCGAAGGCGGAGGCGGTGATCGTGGCGGCATCCGCGCTGGCCGACATGGGCCGGTTCGATCAGGCCCTGGGGCTTTTGCGACGGGTACGGACCCGCGACGACGTGGCCCGGCCCGACGTGCTCCGGGTGTGGTACGTCATCGCGGACATCCTGGAGCGCTCGGGGCGTCCCCAGGAGGCAGAGCGGATGTTCCGCAAGATCATGCGGCACGACCCGGCCGCGTACGACGTGGCCGAGCGCCTGGCTCAGCTGGGCTGAACCGGTCGCGTCCCTTCCTCCTCGGCCTCTCGCTCCCTGCGCTTCTTCCAATATCGGATCAGGCCCATCGCGTTCATCCGGATACTGGACAGCAGCTCGAACCGCTGCTCGAGCCGGTCCACATCGAGCGTGCTCTCCGCGCCGGTCTCGATGTCGCGCGCGCTTTCCTTCACGAGCCGTTCGACGACCTCCCCCAGGTCCTCGGTGGTCTCGAGCGCGTCCCGCACGGCCTCGGCCCATCCAAGGACTCGCCGCTCGGCCAGATCGCAGGTCCGGTCGACCTCCTCGATCGGACCGAAGTGGGCGAACAACAGCACGGAGCGAGCTCGCGAACGGATCCGCTCGATGCTGTCGATCGCGAGTTCGACGTCGAAGTCCGGGGGCGGCGTGGCCGGCCGGAGCACCGGGAGATCCGGGACGTGGATCCCCAACGCGTCGCCGGTGAAAACGGCGCCGGTCTCGGAGTCCACTACCGCGACGTGGTGGGTGGCATGCCCCGGTGTATACAGCACGTCGAGATCCCTGCCCCGCAGCGCGATCCGGTCGCCGTCGGCCACGCTCCGGAGTCGCTCGGCAGGGACAGGATCGACCGGCCCGAACAACTGGTCCATGCGCTCGTCGCCGTAGATCCGCGTCGCGCTGGCCACCAGCCTGGTGGGGTCGGCGAGGTGCGGCGCGCCGCGTTCGTGGACCCACACCGTGGCCCGGGGGAAACGGGGTGCCAGGCGGCCTACGCCGCCGGCGTGGTCCAGATGGATGTGCGTGACCACGATGTTGGCCAAGTCGTCGGGCCCCACGCCGAGGGCGGCCAGGCCCGCCGTCACCGCCTCCACAGAGGTGGTGGGACCGGTCTCGACCAGGGTGGGCTCCTCGTCCTGGAGGAGATAGGCCGCGGTGTAGCGCTCCCGGCCCGCCATGAATGTGTCGATCGCCGTGATGCCCGGGGCGACCGGGAACGTCACCATCCGCATGGGGGGAGTCTATCGGCGCCGCCGCGACGGTCGGATCGACGTGTCGGTGGCTCCTGCTACGGTCGCCGCCGGAAAGGAGGGGAGTCGAATGGTGACGGTGAACGTCGTCGTGCTAGCCGGCACGGTTGCGGCCGACCCAGTGGAGCGTCAGATGCCGTCGGGCGACCAGATCACCGAGCTTCGGCTCTCCGTTCCGGAGGCCGGAAAGCGCCTCCTCCCCCTCCCGGTCGCGGCCTGGCACAAGATCGTGGGCAAGCGGGCGGTGAAGGATCTCGCAAAGGGCGACGAGGTCCTGGTGTACGGCCAGCTGGCCAGGCGGTTCTACCGGAGCGGAGCCGGGGCTCGAAGCCTCACGGAGGTCGTGGCCACGGGGATCAAGAAGCTCGATCCCGTGGAGGAGGAGTGACCCCCGAGTCCAGCGAGCGGATCACCATGCCGGTGCGCGGCTTGGGCCAGAAGTAGGTCGACTTCTGGGGCAGCCGCCCACCTCGGTCGATGACCGAACGGATTCGGCTCGCCGTCGTGGCGGGGAGGAAGAATGCGGCCGCGGCCAGCCCCTTTCGCACGGCTTCCTCCGCCTCCACGGCGTCCGGGGTGAATCGGAGGTCTCCGTCCCGTCCCTCGAGGATGATGCGGTGGAGGGCGCTGACCGTGGGCGGCTCACCCTCGAGCTTCCCCACGCGGTGGACGATCTCGCCTTCCTCCCGAGCCGCTACGCCGAACTCGAGCCGGTCGTCTGCCACCTCGTCCAGGACCTCCTGGAGATCGCGCACCCTCGACCCATGCACGTGCGGGGCGCCGGAGATCAGGATGCGGTGGAAGGGGAGCACCGGGGGGTCCTCGGTGGACGTATCCATCAGGAGCATCATGACCCGGTCCCATGGCCCGGGGCCGCGGAGGGCCCGCATCTCGTCGCGGAACTTCAGGGCCATCTCGTACCGGTGGTGGCCGTCAGCGATCATCAGGGTCTCGCCGGCCAGCCAGTCCCGGACGCCGGTGTCCTCGTCCGCGACCCACATCCGATGTTCCACCCCCTCCTCGTCGGCGGCCTGGGCTGCCGGTTCGGTCCTCGACATTCGCGCCAAGAGCTCGGAGAGAGGCGGGCAGGGCCCGGAGAAAAGGGCATGGATGCTGGACAAGTTGGCGCGGACGGCGCGGATCAGCCGGAGCCGATCCTCGACCGGCCCCGGCATGATGCGCTCGTGAGGCAGGATCGAGCCGCCCCATCTCTCCAGCTCCACGGCGCAGATCAGCCCACGGACCCGCCGGCTCGTGCCGTGGAGCGCGAACCGCATCTCGTACGGGTAGTAGGCCGGCCGGGGCGTCTCCACCAGGACACCATCGTTCCGCCACCGGTGAAGGTCCGCGGAGGCCCGCATATACTTGTTCTCGACCTGGTCGTCTCCCGGGCGGTCCTCGCCGAGGTCGAGTCGGATGACATTGTGGGGGCTGGCGTCGAGGAACCGACGCTGGACCCGAGGCGAGATCGTGTCGTAGGGCGGGGTGGTGACCCGCTCCAGAGGTCCGACCCGGGACCGATCGAAAAGCAGGCCGACGAACGGTGAGATCTCGGACACGGCGACTCTGTGTATAGCAAACGCCTGGAACGCGAGACCGCATACGAGCTGTTCTCGAAGGGGAAGCGCTTCCTGGAGGAGGGCCATCCCCACCAGGCGGCCATGGTGCTATCCATGGCCAAGCTGCTCGAGCCGGAGAAGGCCTCGATCCGCGCGGCGCTGGGGCGGGCCCTGTTCATGTCGGGCAAGATGGCGCGGGCCCGACGCGAGTTCGCCAAGGCCGTCCACATCAACCCCTCCGATGACTGGGCCCACTTCGCGCTGGGGCTGGCATGCGAGCGCACGGGCGAGCGGACCCGCGCCATCGGCCACCTCAAGCTGGCCATCGCCATGCGCCCGGGGAACGACGATTACGAGCGGGCCCTCCGGCGCCTGGCCGGCTGATGGCCCTGGCCGATCGGTACGACTGCTTCTTGTTCGATCTCGACGGCGTGCTGTATCGAGGCGACCGCGTGGTGCCGCTCGCCGGGGAGGCCGTGGCCCGGCTCCGGTTGGCCGGCGGCCGGGTCGCGTTCATGACCAACAACTCGAGCCGAACTCCGGAGCGGGTGGCCCAGACGCTTGCCGGGCTGGGCATCGAGGCATCGCCGTCCGAGATCGCCTCATCCGCCCTGGCCACGGCGGACCTGTTGGCGTCACGGGGCGGCGGGTCGGCGTTCGTGGTGGGCGAGGAAGGCATCAGGACCGCGCTTTCGGACGCCGGCGTGACGGTCGTCGATGGACAGCCCGAGCGGGTGGACCACGTCGTCGTGGGGTGGGATCGATCCGCCGACTATGCGAAGCTCCGCACCGCCTCGCTGCTGGTCCAGGGGGGCGCCCGATTGATCGCCACCAACGCCGATCCCTCCTACCCGGCGCCCGATGGGCTGTGGCCGGGAGCCGGCGCTCTCCTCGCGGTTGTCGCGACCACCACCGGCGTGGTTCCGGAGATCGTCGGGAAACCCCACGCGCCGCTGTACCTGGCCGCCCTGCGGCGGGCCGGCCACGGACGACCAATCGTCGTGGGCGACCGGCTCGATACGGACATCGCGGGCGCCGCGGCGCTCGGGTGGGACTCGCTGCTCGTGCTGACGGGCGTCACAAGGGAGGAGGACCTAGCCGGGACCGAGGTTCGCCCCACATACGTCGCCCCCGACCTGTCGGCGCTGTTCGAGGAACCCGCCCCCGCACCCCTCGCTCCGGGCTGAGGCCGGCCGGCGGCCCCGCCTAGAAGAAGTCGGGGCGCTGCGGGATCTCCGTCATGCGCTGCCGCTCTCCACGCCCCCGGAAGAACAGCCACGTGACCGCCGCCCCGAACACGAACCCGCCGACGTGGGCCCAGTAGGCCACGCCGGCGTTCACCTCGTCCGTCAGGCCGCCGACCCCGCTGAACAGCTGGAGGACGAACCACGCCCCCAGCAGCACCACGGCGGGCAGCTCGACCGCGGTGATGAAGATGAAGATGACCAGCGTGTACACGCGCGCGCGGGGGAACATCACGAGGTAGGACCCGAGGACGGCGGCGATGGCGCCGGAGGCCCCGACGTTTGGGATGGTGGAGTTCGGACCGAAGGCGAGCTGGAGCGCCGTCGCGGCTAGCCCCCCCAACAGGTAGAAGAGGATGAACGTCACCGGACGCAGCCGGTCCTCCACGTTGTTCCCGAAGATCCACAGGAACAGCATGTTCCCGCCGATGTGGAGCCACCCCCCGTGCAGGAACATCGCCACGAGGATCGACAGGGCCCAGCTCTTGTCGGGACACCGCCGCTGGAGCTCCTGCTGGAGCAGGGTTCCGCGCTGGGGTCCGAATTCTGGGGGCAGGTCATCCTCGATGGCCCGGCGCGCGGGAGCTCCTCCGTCGGCGAGGTCCATCTGGTGGGTGACCTCCCAGGGCACGACGGCGTTGCAGTAGAAGAAGAAGAAGGAACGGTCGGCGCTGTTCGCGGCGAAGGTGGGCTGCCACAGCAGGAAGACCAGGACGTTGGTGGCGATGAACGCGAGCGTGACCCAGGGCCGTCGGCTCGTGGGGTTCACGTCGCGGATCGGGATCACGGGCGGTCCCTTCCCCTGTCCACCGGGCGGGAGCCTAGCAGGGTGCTGTGCCGGAGGGGTTGAGGCCCGGGGTATCCTGAGGCCGATGGGATCGGGCGGCAACAGGAGGAACGAGCCATGGTGATGAGCGAGGTTCGCAGGTACATGGATGCGGCGATGGACAAGCTGTCGCCGGCCAAGGCGCAGGAGATGGCCAGGTCGGTCATGAAGGTCCAGGGCAGGGACCAGGTCCAGAAGGCCGCCAAGGACCTGATGAAGTGGTCGAGCAAGAGCCGTGACCGGCTGGGGGAGCTGGTGAGACGCGAGGTGAAGGCCCAGCTCAAGACGATGGGAGCGGCCACTCGCGACGAAGTCGACGCTCTCAGGAAGCGGATCCGGGAGTTGGAGCGCGGGGGCGCACCCAAGCGGGTCGCCGCGAAGCGGCCGGCAAAGAAGAGCTCCGCGCCCAAGAAGGGCTCGGCCAAGAAGCGCACCGCCGCGCGTCCGTCCGCCCGGGAGGCCGGGGGCTGAGCCGGACCGCGGTGACCCGCCGTCCGCTGGACGCGGAGCTCGTCCGTCGCGGCCTGGCCGGCACACGAACCGAGGCCCGGGCGGCCGTCCGGCGAGGCGAGGTCGTCCTGGGGGGGCGTCCCGCCGACAAGCCGTCCACGTTGGTCGCTCCGGACGAGCCGCTCGAGATGCTCGGTCCCCCCCGGCGGTTCGTGTCCAGAGGCGGGGAGAAGCTCGATGCCGCCCTGGGCCGGTTCGGGGTCGACGTCGCGGGCCGCGACTGCCTCGATGCCGGCGCCTCCACGGGCGGGTTCACCGATTGCCTGCTTCGGCGGGGCGCTGCCCGAGTCGCCGCCGTCGACGTGGCATACGGTCAGATCGCATGGACGCTCCGCCAGGACCCCAGGGTCACCGTGCTGGAGCGAACGAACGTGCGGAACCTTCGGCCAGGCGAGCTCCCGTTCGCGCCCGAGGTAGTGGTGGCGGACCTCTCGTTCGTCTCGCTGCGGACGGTCACACCCGTCCTGGCGCGCGTGGCAGGGGACGGGGCCGAGCTCGTGCTGTTGGTCAAGCCGCAGTTCGAGGCCCGTCCCGACGAGGTGGCCGAGGGCGGCGTGGTGCGGGACCAGGCGGTGTGGCGCCGGGCCGTGGAGCGGGTGGCCGAGGCGTGCGTGGGCGCCGGCCTCCCGCCGCAAGCCGTGATGGCCTCGCCCCTTCCAGGACCGGCCGGGAACGTCGAGTTCTTCCTGCATGCCACGAAGGACGGCTCGGCGCGCGCCGTGGACGTGACGCCGGCCATGGACGAAGGGCGACGGATGGGGACCCGCCGGTGAGGACGGTCGGGTTCGTGGTCCACCCGGCCCGGGAGGCCGCCGTGAGGGCGGCGAAGGGGCTGGCCCAGTGGCTCGAGGACCGGGGGATCGAGGTCAGGTGGCTCGATCACGAGGGAGCCGTCGAGGCCGGGGCGGGCTCTGACCTCGGCGAACGAGGCGTGGACCTGGTGGTATCGGTGGGCGGCGACGGCACGTTCCTGCACGCTGCTCACGTGGCCTCTCGTGCGGGGTGCCCCATCCTCGGGGTAAAGGTGGGCCGCTTGGGCTTCCTCACCGAGGTGGAGCCGGAGGAGACACCGCCGCTACTGGAGCGGGCCATCGCCGGTACGGCCCGGATCGAGGAGCGCCTGGCCGTGCTGGCCGAGCCGGAGGGCGCGGACTTCGAGCCGCAGTGGGCCCTGAACGAGATGATGATCGAGAAGCGGGCCCGCCACCGGATCTTGCGGCTCGCGCTGTACGTCGACGAGACGTACGTCACGACCTTCTCGGCGGACGGCGTGATCGTGGCCACCCCGACCGGGTCGACGGCGTACTCGTTCTCCTCGGGCGGTCCCATCGTGACCCCCACCCTCCCGTGCCTGCTGGTCACGCCGGTCGCCGCCCACATGGTCTTCCACCGGACGCTGGTGCTGGCGGCCGACCAGAACGTTACCCTCGAGGTGGTGGGGGAGGAGCCCGGAGTGCTCTCGGCCGACGGGCGGGAGAGCCTGGAGCTTCCGGTCGGCGCCAGGGTTCGGGTGGGGGCGGCCCCGTCGCCGGCGCTCCTGGTGCGGCGGGACGACGCGCCGCCCTTTCACGCGCTCGTACGCGAGAAGTTCGGCCTCCCCGGCGGGGACCCCGGCTCGGGGCTGTAGACCGGGCCGCCCGGCCGGGCCGCGGCCGGGCGGCCCGGCTTCGGGTTCGGATACCCTTTGTTCTGGCCGGTACCCGGCCGGTGTTGAGGCCGGTCAAGGCCATCCCGGCGCCACGGCCCTGGAGACGGGAGGCGATCGACACGTCCGCATCGAAGCCGAGGAGCCTGCTTCGGCGGCCGCCGCGGAGAGCCGGTCCGGAGTGGGGGACGGCCCGGGTCGATCCCCGGACCAAGGACCTGGTTCCCCGAACGAGACCGGGTGAGGTGGCCGTCATCGACCACGAGGACCTCGACCGGGTGGCGGCCGAGGGATTGGTCCGGGCGGGCGTCGCCGTGGTCGTGAACGCGGCTCGGTCGATCAGCGGGAGATACCCCAACCTCGGCCCGCTCGTCGTGGTCGAGGCGGGCATCGCGCTCGTGGACGACGTGGGCCCGCTCCTGATGCGCAAGATCCGGGAGGGTGACCTCGTGAGGGTCGACGACGACCGCGTGTTCGTGGCCGACCGGCTGGTGGCGGTGGGGGTTCGCCAGACCGAGGACTCGGTCCGGCGAGCCATGGAGGAGGCCCACGCGCAGCTGGCCGAACGGTTCGAGAGCTTCGCCCGAAACACCGTCGGCTATATGCAGCGCGAACGCGACCTGTTGTTCGGCGGGTCCGGCCTACCCGACCTGGTCCACGACCTGGCCCGCCGGCCCGTCCTGGTCGTGGTCCGGGGCTATCGGTACAAGGAGGATCTGGCGGTCCTGGACCCTTTCATCCGGGAAGTGCGCCCGGTTCTGCTGGGGGTGGACGGTGGGGCCGACGCCCTCATGGAGGCGGGGTTCGCGCCGGACCTCATCGTGGGCGACATGGACAGCGTCTCCGACGCCGCGCTTGGGCTGACCCGGGCCCGGCCGAAACGCTTCCGGCGCAGGCGTTCCACCGAGGTCGTCCTCCATGCCTACCCGGACGGCTTCGCCCCCGGACAGGCCAGGCTGGAGTCCCTGGGGATCCCGTACAAGGTCGTGCGGGCCGCCGGGACCAGCGAGGACGTGGCCTTCCTGCTGGCCCACGAGAAAGGGGCCGATCTCATCGTGTCGGTGGGGAGCCACGGGAACCTTCGGGAGTTCCTCGACAAGGGGCGGATGGGGATGGCCAGCACGTTCCTTGTCCGGCTACGGGTCGGCGAGATCCTGATGGACGCGAAGGGCGTGTCCCGCGTGTACACGCCCAGGGTCCGCACCCGCGACACCCTGCTCCTCATCGCCGGAGCGATCGTGGTCATGGCCATGATCGTGGCCGTCTCGCCCGTGCTGCGAACCTACGTGTCCATCGTGTTCGAGCAGTTCAGGCAGTGGCTGTTCGATCTGAAGGAGCTCCTTTGATCTCGTTCAGGTACCACATCTTCACGATCGTGGCGATCTTCCTTGCGGTGGGGCTGGGCGTGCTGATGGGGACGTCGGTCGTCCAGCCAGCCCTCATCGACAACCTCGAGCGGCAGGTGGGCGACCTCAAGCGCGACCTCGGCGACACGCGAGGGCAGGTCGGTGAGTTGGAGGACCGCGCGGAGGAGCAGCAGCGGGCCGGCGACATCCTGCCCCTGGTGGACCGGGGGACCCTGACCGACGTGCCGGTCGTCATCGTGACCCACGACGGGGTGGACGGCCGGCTCCTGTTGCAGGCGCGACAGTCGCTGTCGGAGGCAGGAGCCGTCCTCGTTGCGGTGCTGTCGGCGACCGACCGCATGGCGGCTTCGGACGATCAGGCCCGGGAGTCGCTCGAGGAGATCCTGGGGATGTTCGGCGGCTCCGACCCCGTCGCTCTTCGGGAGCGTGCGGCCGAGGTCCTGGCCCAGCGCCTGGTGGAGGGTTCTCCGCGCCGAGGGGCCAACCCCAGCCAGGTGGACGTCCTCGACCGGTTGCTCGCGGCGAACTTCCTGACCACGCCGCCCGGGGCGCCGGGGGTCTCCCCCGGAGATCTCCCGGAAATCGGAGGGGAGGTCGTCGTGGTTCTTTCGGGCGGGCCGGACGAACCCTTCGCTCCGCCACAGGACTTCCTGGTGCCGCTGGTGGAGAGGTTGGTGCAGCTGGGCGCGACGGTGGCGGCCGGGGAGAGCGCCTCCACCGAGTACCCCTTTGTCCCGGAGCTCCGCTCCGACGATTCGGTCGGGGACGGCACGCGCATGGTGACCGTGGACGACTTGGACTTCTCGGTGGGTGGCGCCGCCCTCGTCCTCGGTCTGGAGCGGCTGTTGCTCCTGGGGCAGGGCGGCAACTACGGGATCAAGCCGGGCGCGACAGGCCCCATCCCGCCCATCACGTGACTGGCGGGCGGGTGGTGGCCCTCGTCCCTGCCCGAAACGAGGCCGGCCGCATCGTGGCGACGGTCGCCGGTCTCCGCTCGCTCCCCCAGGTCGACGAGGTGGTGGTGGTGGACGACGGCTCAACCGACGGGACCACGGCCGCCGCCCGGGCCGCCGGGGCCACCGTCCTCCGGCTGCCCCGCCGAGCGGGCAAGGGCCGGGCAATGGAGGGGGCCCTCCGCCGCCTCCGGCCCGCCGACGTGTGGGTGCTGGCAGACGGCGACCTGGGGGAGAGCGCGTCCCGCCTGAGGCCGGTCCTGGCCGAAGTGATGGCGGCCCGGGCGGACCTGGCCGTGGCGGTGCTCCCGCCGGCCATGGCCGGTGGGTTCGGCCTGGTCAAGCGGGCCGCGGCGGCGGCCATCCGGCTGCTGTCGGGCTTCCGGGCCCGGGAGGCCCTGTCCGGGCAGCGAGCCATCACGGCCGAGGCCCTGGAGGCGTGCCGGCCCCTTGCCGCCGGGTTCGGGGTGGAGACGGCCATGACCATCGACGCGGTCCGCCGAGGGTTCCGGGTAGTCGAGGTGGAGGCCGACCTGGGGCATCGGGCTACCGGGCGCGACCTGCGGGGGTTCGCCCACCGGGCCCGCCAGGGACTCGACGTCGTCCGGGCCGTGATGCCGAGGGCGCTGGGGCTTCGATGAGGTGGGGGCGCCTGGTTACCGAGAACTACCGCGGCGTGCGCCTGCCCCGGGTCCTGGGGATCGCTCTGGCCGGTGTCTCGGTCTTCTCGACGCTCGCGGTGGCGACCGGCCCGGGGGTCGCTACGGGCGGCTGGGGGACACTGGTCGCAACCCTGCTGGTGTTCATGGCCGGCCTGATCGACGACCTGTACCCGATCGGACCGCGTGGCCTGCGAGGCCACCTCCGCTCAGTAGCATCCGGGCACATGACGACCGGTATCCTGAAGCTCATCGTGATCGTGGCATCCTCGGTGATCTGGGTTGCGCTGCAACCTGTTCGGCATGGATGGGTTCTCGTCTCGGGTGTGATCCTCGTGGCGGGATGCGCGAACCTGTGGAACGGGCTCGACGTGGCACCCGGACGGGCGTTGAAGGCGTTCCTCGTGGTCGGCGCGAGCACGGTCGCGGTCGACTGGAGTCTCCTTCCCACCATGCCGGGGCTGCTCGTCGTGGGGACGTTGCCCGCACTCTCCTTCGACCTTCGCGAGAAGGCCATGCTGGGCGACGGTGGGTCGAACCTCCTGGGGTTCACAGCCGGCCTGGCCGTCTACCTCACCCTGCCCGACCGGGGGGTGGTCGTGGCCGCCGCCATCGCGGTGACCCTGAACGTGCTGGCCGACACCGTCACGCTGTCGCGGGTCATCGACGCCGCGCCGCCACTCCGGTGGCTGGACCGGCTGGGCCGCGTCGGCGCTCCCCGCTGAGCGACGAGATCGTTCCGCGGGCCCTAGCCGAGTTTCGGACCAAACAGAGCGGACGTGTCCGCCGCCTCTGCTACCATGCAATCCCGAGGTGCAAAAAGAGCCGAAGTTCATCTTCGTGACGGGTGGGGTCGCCTCGGGCCTCGGCAAGGGCATCACCACCGCCTCCCTGGGCCGCCTGTTCAAGTCCCGCGGCCTGCGGGTGGCCCTTCAGAAGCTCGACCCCTACGTCAACGTCGATCCCGGCACGATGAACCCGTTCGAGCACGGTGAGGTGTTCGTACTGGACGACGGGGCGGAGACCGACCTCGACCTCGGCCACTACGAGCGGTTCACCGACGAGAACCTGCACCGGGGCTCGAACCTCACCACCGGAGCCGTCTACTCCGCCGTGATCCAGAAGGAGCGCCGGGGTGACTACCTGGGCAAGACGGTCCAAGTCATCCCCCACATCACCGACGAGATCAAGGAGCGGATCCGCTCCTATGCGACCGCCGAGAACGCCGACCTGTTGATCGTTGAGGTCGGCGGCACCGTGGGCGACATCGAGAGCCTCCCGTTCCTGGAGGCCATCCGGCAGCTCCGGAACGAGGTGGGCCGGGACCGCTGCGCGTTCGTGCATGTCTCGCTGATGCCGCTCATCGGGCCCACCGGCGAGCTGAAGACCAAGCCCACGCAGCACTCGGTGAAGGAGCTGCGCTCGCTCGGCCTCCAGCCCGACGTGATCGTGTGCCGGTCCGACCGCCCCATCGGCCGCCACCTCAAGGAGAAGATCTCGCTCCTCTGCGACGTTCCTATGTCCGGCGTGATCTCGGCGCCCGACGCCGACTCGATCTACCGGGTCCCCCCGCTCCTGCACAAGGAGGGGCTGGACCGGGAGCTGGCGGCTCACCTGCGGATCGAGGCCGAGCCCGACTTCACCGAGTGGGACGCGCTCGTGGAACGGATCGACGCCGCCACCGAGCCGATCTCCGTTGCCATCGTCGGCAAGTACGTGAACCTCCGCGACGCGTACCTCTCGGTGATCGAGGCCTTGCGCCACGGCGGGTTCCACCACGGCGCGCGGGTGGAGATCACCTGGGTGTCCTCTGACGAGCTCGCAGAAACCGACCCGGCCATGACCCTTGCGGGCATCGACGGGATCGTGGTCCCCGGGGGGTTCGGGTGGCGGGGCATCGAGGGCAAGCTCGAGGCCATCCGGTATGCGCGCGAGAACGGCCTGCCGTACCTCGGCCTGTGTCTGGGACTCCAGTGCGCGGTCGTCGAGTACGCTCGGAACGTCTGCGGTCTCGAGGGAGCCAACTCCTCGGAGTTCGACCCGGGCACGACGCATCCGGTGATCGACCTGCTGCCCGAGCAGAAGAACGTGACCGACCTCGGCGGGTCCATGCGCCTGGGGGCGCAGCCGTGCCACGTGGTCCCGGGGACCCGTGCCGCGGTGGCCTACCGGGAGCACGTGGTGTACGAGCGGCACCGGCACCGGTACGAGGTGAACCCGGCCTACCACGAGATCCTCACCCGGGCCGGGCTGGTGTTCTCGGGCCTGTCGCCCGACGGCCGGCTGGTGGAGATCATCGAGCTCCCCGGCCATCCGTTCTTCATGGCCGGGCAGTTCCATCCGGAGCTGCGCTCCCGGCCCACCCGGCCCCACCCGCTGTTCCGGGAGTTCGTGGGGGCAGCCCACGTCCGCCGGGGGGCCGCGGCGGAGCGCCCGGCCGTCGTGACGGGCTGACCTCGGGGCCCGTGGAGCCCCGGTCGGTGCACCAGGCCTTCCGGGGCCGCCTGATCCGCGTCGAGGTAGAGTCGTGGGACGGACGCGACTACGAGGTGGTGCGACACCCCGGGGCCGCGGCGGTGCTCCCGTGACCCCCCATGGCGACGCGGTGCTGGTCCGGCAGTTCCGTCCGGCGCTTCGCCAAGTCCTCGTCGAGATCCCGGCGGGCCTCCTCGACGTGCACGGCGAGGACGCCCTCACCTGCGCGGCGCGGGAGCTGTTCGAGGAGACGGGCTACCGGCACACGTCGCTCGAGTTCCTGGGCGGCATCTACACATCGGCCGGGTTCACCGACGAGTACATCCACCTGTTTCTGGCCAGGACCGAGGCCGAGCCGGTTGGGACCCCGGAGACCGGGATCGAGTTGCTGCGCAAGCCCTTCGAGGAGATGGTCGGGGCGGCTCGGGCCGGGCGGGTCCGCGACGCGAAGACCGCCGTGGCGCTGCTCCTGGCCGCGGCCCGGCACCCCGGCACCTGAGCCCGCCGCTTCGCCGTGTCGCGGGTTTCGGTCGGGTAGGCTTGGGCGCATCCCCGCCCGGAGGGAGCAAGAGCTTGATCGTCGGGATCCCGCGTGAGGTCAAGGACAGCGAGTTCCGCGTGGCGCTCACGCCGGAGGGCGCCCGAGAGATGGTGGATGCCGGGCACACGGTGCTCATCCAGGAGGGAGCCGCCGCGGGGTCCAGCCTTCCCGAGGACCGTTACAAGCGGGCGGGCGCCCAGTTCGTGGCCGCCGCAGAGGACATCTGGCGCGAGGCCGACATGATCCTCAAGGTCAAGGAGCCCCAGCCAACGGAGTACGACCTCCTCCGGGAGGGGCAGGTCCTCTTCACGTACCTCCACCTGGCGGCCGGCCGGGAGCTCACTGAGGCCTTGATGCGGCGCAAGGTCGCGGCGGTCGCCTACGAGACCGTGCAACTCGCCGATGGCAGGCTTCCACTCCTCGCCCCGATGAGCGAGATCGCCGGGCGGATGGCTCCGCACGTCGGAGCGTCCCTCCTTGAGAAGGAGCACGGGGGCCGGGGGATCCTCATGGGCGGCGTGTCGGGTGTGCGGCCGGCCAGGGTCCTGGTCTTGGGTGCGGGGATGGCCGGTTCGAACGCGGCCGGGATCGCGGCCGGCATGGAGGCTGAGGTCCTCGTGGTCGACAGGAATCTGGACCGGCTCCGATTCATCGACCAGATCCACAAGGGGCGGATCGTGACGCTGATGTCGGACCGGCTCACGCTCGAGCAGCGGGTGCAGGAGGTGGACGTGCTGATCGGGACGGTCCTCGTGCCAGGGGCGCGAGCCCCTCTCCTCGTGACCGAAGGGATGGTGGCCTCCATGCGGCCCGGGTCCGTCATCATCGACATCTCGATCGACCAGGGCGGCTGCATCGAGACGTCCCGCATGACCACCCACTCGGACCCCACCTATGTTGAGCACGGAGTGGTCCATTATTGCGTGGGAAACATGCCGGGAGCCGTCCCGAACACGTCGACCTATGCTCTCGGGAACGCCACGCTTGCCTACGCGCTGGCCATCGCCGGCCTCGGCCTGGAGGAGGCGGTGCGGCGCGACCCAGCGCTGGCCCACGGTGTGAACGTCTACGCTGGCCAGGTCACGAACCCCGGCGTGGCCGAGGCCCACGGCCTGCCCGCGATAGCCCTCGACACGCTGATCGACGGCATGTCCTGACACCGGCCGGGAGGGGAGGCCGTACGTGGCTCGAGTCGTCGCGTCCCAGATCCAGCGGTTCCTCGACCACCTCTCCGTCGAGCGCGGACTCTCGAGCAACACGATCTCCGCGTACCGCAGGGACCTCGCCGGGTACGAGGACTTCCTGGAGTCGCGGGGCATCCGCGACGCAAGGGCGGTGGACGAGGGGGCGGTGGCGGCCTTCCTCGC
>JBOGVG010000139.1:0-3906 GCA_050692435.1 Actinomycetota bacterium | reverse complement strand
GGGATCCCGCGGGCTGCGTAGTTCGCCTGGGATTCGAAGCTGGAGGGCCGCCTCGCGAATGCGGGGCGGCCCTCCAGCGATGTCATGGCCCGAACAGCTGAGGATCCGTCAGGTGAAGGACGTCGTTCAGGAACCGGACCCGCCGCTCCGATCCCTCGACCTCGACCGAGTTCAGTGAGCTGTTCTCCGGCAGGAAGAACATCTCGTTCTCGACCAGCAGCAGCGGCCCGAGGTAGGCGTTGATCACGCCTCCGTGGGCGACGACGAAGATGTCGCCCGCCGCGTGCCCCTCCAGGATCGACTCGATCGCGTCGTGCACCCGCTTCCGGAACGCCTCCACGGCCTCTCCACCCGGCGCCCGATGCCAGATCGCCCGCTGGCTCCGGACCAGCCCCAGGAGCTCTGGATCAGACGCCAGTACGTCCTCGAAGCTCACGTTCTCCCACCGGCCGATGTGGGCTTCCATCAGGTCGTCCTCGTGAATCACCTCGATCCCGGCTGCGTCCGCGAACGGCGCGATGGTCTCCCTGGCTCGACGAAGCGGGGACGAGTACACGGCCGCCGGCCGCTCCATCAGCACCAGCCGGCGGGCAAGGAGCTCGGCCTGCTCCCGACCCACGTCGTCGAGCGGCGGGTCCCACTGTGACCCCCTCGTCGTGTCCAGGAGATCGTTCGAGGATTGGTCGGACCGGCCGTGGCGAATCAGGAACAGGATCCGGGAGGCGTTCACCGGACTCGGCGCCCGGCGCGCTTGCGGTTCCGCGCCCGGGCGAAGGCCTCGAGGTCCTCGCGCCGCCACACGCGTCCCGAGGCCAGGCGCGCCACCGGCTCGGGGAACGATCCCCGGTCCACGTACGTGATCACCCGCCGACGGTCCCATCCCAGGATCGCCGCGGCCTCGGCCACGCCGGCCAGCTCCGGGGTGACCTCGACGATGACCGGCACGCCGTCTCCGGCGGCGCGGCGCAGCCGGGCCAGACAGCGGGCCCGCGACGACCCCGTGACCTCGACGCCGGTGGAGGGGATGCGGCCGATCCAGCCATTCCGCGTGGGCATGAGGGTCGCCCGGATCTGCCGAGTGGGCACGCGCCGATGATAGCGACGGCGGGTCAGCGGCCCCGGGTTCTGCGGAGCTCGCGTCGCCAGCACTCGATGTGCCAGTGCCGGCGCTCGTCCGGCACGTCCTGGGGCACCACCACCAGATGCCAGACGCCCGCGCGGATCTCGTGGTCGCAGCCCGGGCAGCGGTAGTGCCTGTCGCTGCCCACTCGGCGAACGTCGAACCCCGGGGCCAGGGCCCAGGTCGGGCCAGCCGACTGCGGCACCCGGGCTGCCTCGACCGGCTCCGGCGCTCGGCGGTTCTTCCTCGGCATCAGCCGGCACCCGCCACCCGCAGGACGAAGGGCGCGGCCAGGTCAGCGACGGTCTCCCCGACTTCCCGCGCGTCGCGCTTCTGTCCCCTCACGTTGAAGGAGTGGTCGCCGCCTTCGATCGGCACGTGCTCGGCCGCCTGCCCCAGCTTGCGAAGGACCTTCCGGACGATCTCGGGCTTGCCGAACGGATCGGCCGTCCCCTGGATGAACAGCATGGGGACCGTGATCCGATACAGATGCTCGTCGCGGACCCGTTCCGGCTTGCCCGGCGGGTGGAACGGATACCCCAGGAACACCAGCCCGGCGGCCGGCATCCCGTCGGCCACGGTCATCGAGGCGATGCGCCCGCCGAGGGACTTGCCACCGGCCAGCACCGGCCGGCCGTCCGACCGGGACAGGGCATCCTCGAAGGCGGCGAGCCACGTCGCTCGGAGCACGGCCTCGGCGTCGGGGGACCGCCGGCCCCGCTCGATGTAGGGGAAGTTGAACCGGAGCGTCGCGATGCCGTGCCCGGCGATGGCCCTGGCGAACCCGGCCATGAACGGGTGGTCCATGCCCGCGCCCGCGCCGTGGGCGACGACGAGCGTCGCCACGGCGCCGCCCGGCTCGATCCAGGCCGCGCCGACGGGGCCCGACGCCGTATCGATCTCGCTGCGAACCTCCGGCGTGACCATGTCTGGGATGATTGTCCCCGATGGCGGGCACGCTCTACACGGGGACCTCGGGATTCGCCTACGACGAGTGGAAGCACGGGGTCTTCTACCCCGAGGGGCTGAAGAACGCCGACATGCTCTCGTACTACGCGAGCAGGTTCCGCTCGGTGGAGATCAACTACACGTTCCGCCGGTACCCCACGGAGAAGACCCTGGCCGGCTGGCGGGAGGGCACGCCGGAGGGATTCGCGTTCACGCTCAAGGCGAACCAGCGGATCACGCACTTCAAGCGCCTGGCCGACGCCGACGAGGACGTCCACGACTTCCTGCGACTGGCCAAGCTCCTCGGCCATCGCCTCGGCACCGTCCTGTTCCAGTGCCCGCCGACCCTGAAGTACGACCGGCAGCTCATCGAGCAGTTCGTCGGGTCCCTCCCCCCCGACGTGCGGGCCGTGATGGAGTTCCGCGACCCTTCGTGGAACGAGGCCCGCGAGTTCCTCCACGAGCAGCGCGTGGCCTGGTGCGTCGCAGAGACCGACGAGAAGGACCCTGGACCTGACGACCTGTCGTGGGACCCGTATGGCTACCTCCGCCTTCGCAAGACCGACTACTCGGACGAGGAGCTGCAGGGGTGGGCCGACCGCATCGCGCCGGCGCTCGCGGCGAAGAGCGATGTCTACTGTTACTTCAAGCACGAGGGCGAAGGCATGAGCCCTCGGATGGCCGAGCGGCTGGAGGCCCTGGTCCCCTCCCTGGCATAGCCGGCGTCAGGACCGCGCCCGGGCGGCCACGGCCCGCTCGAGCTCGGTGATTCGCCCGGGGTCATCTACCTTCCGGCCGAGATCGTCCCTGACGTAGAACACGTCAACCACGCGATGTCCGTACGTCGCCACCTTGGCCAGGTGCACGTCGAGATGGAGCTCGGCGAGCGTGCGCGTGACGTCGAACAGCAACCCGATCCGGTCGGGCGCGCCGACCTCCACCACGGTGAAGAAGTCTGAGGCGTCGTTGTGCACCCTGATCTCCACCGGGACCTCCGGACTCGGTCCGGGATAGTGTCTTCGTTTCTGCTCCACGCGGTGCTCGAGCGACAACCGCCCATTGATGGCCTTGCGCAGTATGGTCCGGAACTCGCGCCATCGGTCCTCGCCTATCCGGGCCTCGAACGCCCCCTCCATCTCGAACACGTCCAGGGCTACTCCGTCGTCGGTGGTGAAGACCTGTGCCGTGAGGATGGACAGGCCGGCGAGCGATAGGGACCCGGCGATCCACGACAACAGGCCGGGACGGTCCGAGGCGACGACGGTGAGCGCGTAGGTGCCCGCCCGGGCACCCGGGACGGAGAGCGTGCGGACCTCGTGCTCGCCCACGGGTGCGCGGAGCAGCGAGAAGTGCCTCGCGGCCTGCTCAGCCGGCGTCGCAAGGAGATAGCCGCGGGGCATGCGTTGCAGGAACCGGTCGACCTCCGCCGACCTCTCGACCGGGAGGAGGTCCAGGAGCCCGGCGCCCAGGGCCTCCAACCGGTCCGCCGCCCGAGGTCCCAGCTCTCCCCGTTCCAGGACCCGCTGGACCTTGGCCACGAGCTCGCGCACGAGCGTGGCCCGCCACGGCGTCCACGCGAGAGGGCCCGTGGCGAGGGCGTCGGCCACCGTCAGCAGATACAGCGCTGCCAGCCGTTCGGGATCGCCCACCCTGGCCGCGACGTCGAGCACCAAGTCGTCGTCGTCCAGATCGCGGCGGGTTGCCGTGTCCGACAGCAGCAGATGCTCGGCGACCAGGAACAGCGCGAGATCGCGCGTGTGCGACGGCAAACGCATGCGCTCGAGCGCGGCGGTCGCCTGGTCCACCCCGACCGGCACGTGGTTCCCGCGGCCCGTCTT
>JBOGVG010000138.1:0-4055 GCA_050692435.1 Actinomycetota bacterium | reverse complement strand
GAGGTGTTCACCTCACCCACGCCGGACCAGATGTTGGAGGCGACGAAAGCCGTGAACGGCGGCGCCGGCGTCGTCCACGTCGTCAAGAACTACACGGGGGACGTCATGAACTTCGACATGGCGGCCGAGATGGCCCGGGGCGAGGGCATCGAGGTGGAGTCCGTGCTCGTGGACGACGACGTGGCCGTGCAGGACAGCCTGTACACGGCCGGCCGGCGCGGCGTGGGGACGACCGTCCTGATGGAAAAGATCGCCGGCGCGGCCGCGGAGGAGCGCAGGCCCCTGAAGGAGGTCGCGGAGATCGCCCGGCACGTGAATGCGAACGGGCGGAGCATGGGCATGGCCCTAACCTCCTGCACCGTTCCGGCAGCCGGCAAGCCCACGTTCGAGCTCGGCGACGACGAGATGGAGATCGGCATCGGGATCCACGGGGAGCCGGGCCGGGAGCGGATGAAGCTCAAGCCGGTCTCGGAGATCGTGGAGATGATGGCGGTCGCCGTCGTGGATGACATCCCGTACAAGCGGGGCGACGAGGTCCTCGCGTTCGTCAACGGCATGGGGGGCACGCCGCTCATCGAGCTCTATGTGGTGTTCAACGAGGTGAGCAAGTTCCTGGAGAGCCGTGGCGTCAAGATCGCCAGGAACCTGATCGGCTCATACATCACGTCGCTCGAGATGGCGGGGTTCTCCATCACGCTGCTCAAGCTGGACGACGAGCTCACGAAGCTGTGGGACGCGCCGGTCAAGACCCCGGGACTGCGGTGGGGCGCCTGAGCGGGCTCTCCCGGCGCCGGCGAAGGACGAAGGAGGGTTGGTGAGCGTCCCGTACGACCAGGTGGTCCAGTTCGTCAGGGGGTTCGCGAAGGTGGTGGCGGAGAACAAGGAGTACCTCACGCAGTTGGACTCCGCCATCGGCGACGCGGATCACGGGATCAACATGGACCGCGGGATGCAGGCCGCCCAGGCCAAGCTGGACGGCGTGCCGGAAGGAGACGTCGGGAACCTGTTGAAGACGGTGGGGATGACGCTCGTCTCTACCGTGGGGGGCGCCGGCGGGCCCCTGTACGGCACGCTGTTCTTGCAGATGGGTATGGCCGTGGCCGGCAAGCCCGAGCTCTCCCCCCAAGACTGGGCCGAGGCCCTCACGAAAGGGCTGGAGGGCGTGATCATGCGGGGGAAGGCCGAGCTCGGGGACAAGACGATGGTCGACGCGCTGGCGCCGGCCCGCGACGCGCTGGAGGAGGCCCTCGACGAGGGGGCCTCCTTCGGCGACGCGCTGCGGCGTTCGGCGGCCGCGGCCGAGGAGGCGATGAAGGGGACGATCCCACTCGTGGCCCGAAAGGGACGGGCCAGCTACCTCGGAGAGCGGAGCGCCGGCCACCAGGACCCTGGCGCGACGTCCTCGTATCTGCTGCTCAAGACCGCCGCCGACACCTGGGCCGACGCGGACCCGTAGGAAGCAAGAGGAGAAGGAGGCGCCATGGCAGAGTACGCAGGAGCGCTCGATCAAGGCACCACCAGCACGCGGTTCATGATCTTCGACCACAGCGGCAAGGTGGTCGGGATCGACCAGAAGGAGCACGAGCAGATCTACCCGAAGCCCGGGTTGGTGGAGCACGACCCGATGGAGATCTGGCAGCGCTCCGAGGAGGTGATCAGCGAAGCTCTGAAGAAGGCCAAGGTCAAGGCGGAGGACCTCGCGGCGGTCGGCGTCACGAACCAGCGCGAGACCACCGTGGTATGGGAGAAGTCCTCGGGCAAGCCCGTCTACAACGCCATCGTGTGGCAGGACACCCGGACCGACCAGATCTGCAACGACCTGGCCAAGGACGGGGGCCAGGACCGGTTCCGGCCGAAGACGGGCCTCCCGCTCGCCACGTACTTCTCGGGGCCGAAGGTCAAGTGGATCCTCGACAATGTGGACGGCGTTCGTGAGCGCGCCCAGCGGGGCGAGGTCCTGTTCGGAAACATCGACACCTGGTGCATCTGGAACCTCACCGGCGGCCCAGACGGCGGCGCCCACGTCACCGACGTGTCCAACGCCAGCCGGACCCTGCTGATGAACCTGGAGACCCTCGACTGGGACGACGAGATCCTGGGCATCCTGGGCATCCCCCGGGCCATGCTGCCGCAGGTCAAGCCGTCGAGCGAGACCTACGGCGAGGCCAAGGGCGCCCTTGCCGGGATCCCCGTAGCCGGCGACCTGGGCGACCAGCAGGCGGCCCTGTTCGGCCAGACCGCGTTCGACGTGGGCGACGCGAAGAACACCTACGGGACGGGGAACTTCTTGCTCCTGAACACGGGGACGACGCCCGTCCAGTCCAAGAGCGGCCTGCTGACGACGCTCGGGTACAAGATCGGCAGCCAGCCCGCCGTGTACTGCCTGGAAGGCGCAATCGCCATCACCGGCGCCCTCGTGCAATGGCTGCGGGACAACCTGGGGCTGATCAAGAAGTCGCCCGACGTGGAGGATCTCGCCAAGACCGTGGAGGACAACGGCGGGATCTACTTCGTGCCGGCCTTCTCCGGCCTGTTCGCCCCGTACTGGAGGAGCGACGCCCGCGGCGCGATCGTGGGGCTCACCCGATACGTTACGAAGGGCCACATCGCCCGGGCGGCCCTGGAGGCTACGGCATGGCAGACCCGCGAGGTGGTGGATGCCATGAACGCGGACTCCGGCGTCGCGCTGAAGGAGCTGAAGGTCGACGGCGGCATGGTCTACAACGACACGCTCATGCAGTTCCAGGCCGACGTCCTCGGCGTGCCGGTGATCCGGCCGAGCGTGGCCGAGACCACGGCGCTGGGCGCGGCCTACGCCGCGGGCCTGGCCGTCGGGTTCTGGAAGGAGGTGAACGACCTCCGGGCCAACTGGGGCAAGGACAAGGACTGGAGCCCCAAGATGGACAAGGCCGAGGTCGAGCGGGAGTACAAGCAGTGGAAGAAGGCCGTCACCCGGACCTTCGACTGGGTCGAGTGAGGCAGTAACGGAGCCCGTGCCCGGGGAGACTGTTCCCCGGGCAGCTCCCGATGAGAAGTCCCTTCCGAAGGGAGGGAACGATGAAGGACGATCAGGAGGGCGACTTCGCGGCCGGCCAAGAGGCCGAGCACCCGGAGGAGCATCACAAGGGCGACTTCGCCGAGGGACAGGAGGACGAGGAGCAGCACGACAAGCATGCCCACCCCGACTTCGCCAAGGGGCAGGAAGAGAAGGAACACGGAGGCGAGAAGGAGCACAAGGGCACCTTCGCCGAGGGACAGGACGAGCACGAGCACTGAGACCCTCATCCGCTCCCGCCGTTTCGTCGGTGGGTGCGAAGATGGTGGCATGAGCTCCGCTCTCCACCCGCGGCACGCGCTCATCGGGTGGAGCTGAGGCCCGGCGATGGCCACGCTTCAGGCGGACGTCCTCGTCATCGGGGGAGGGTCCACCGGGGTCGGCGTGGCGCGCGATGCCGCGATGCGTGGTCTGTCCACCGTCTTGGTGGACCGGGGCGACCTGGCCACGGGGACGACCGGACGGTTCCACGGGCTCCTGCACTCGGGCGGCCGGTACGTGGTGAAGGACCCCAGGGCCGCCCGGGAGTGCATCCACGAGAACCGCGTCCTCCGCGAGATCGCCGCCGACTGCATCGAGGACACCGGCGGGCTGTTCGTGACGACCCCCATCGACGACCCGGCGTACGCCGACCGGTTCGTGGAAGGATGCCGGGGCGCCGACGTCCCGGTGGAGGAGATCCCCGTCGCGGAGGCCATACGCCGGGAGCCTCGCCTGAACCCCCGGATCACTCGGGCCTTCATCGTGCCCGACGCCTCGGTCGACTCCTGGAAGACCGTGTGGGGGTGCGCCCGGTCGGCCATGGCCCACGGGGCCAAGATCCTCCCCTACCACGAGGTTCTCCGGCTCGTCGTGGAGGATTCCGCGGTGAACGGTGCGGTCGTCGAGGACCACCGCGGCGGCGAGGAGATGGAGATCCACGCCGACCTCGTGGTGAACGCCGCAGGCGCGTGGGCCGGGAGGATTGCCGCGATGGCGGGCTGCGAGGTCACCATCCTCC
>JBOGVG010000137.1:0-5812 GCA_050692435.1 Actinomycetota bacterium | reverse complement strand
CGGGGGCTCGATCGTGATCGGTGCGTCGTAGTCGTAGTACCGATGGTCCATGAAGTGTCCCGGCGCTCGCATCTCCGCTTGGTGCACGAAGCCGCTCGCGTCGACCCACAGCCTGAACCACACGGGGAGGTCCGACGTACCCCCGGCGAAGGCGATCTCGGTCGTTCGGACGCCGTCCAGGGGCGCGCGGCCGAGGATCCGAACATCCTGGTAGGGGCGGAACGAGTCCCAGATGTACGTGGGCACGGGCACGGCGGGCGCGCCGCGCTCGATCTTCCATGGCCCGTTCCCCTCACGCGTGTACCTCGTGTCCCCGATCCATACGGTCCGAAACGTATTCCCCTGCTCTTCGACGTCACTCTCGAACGAGTTTGGGGCCGTGAAGGCATAGGTCGCGTGGACCGTCGTCCCAAGACCCGAGGTGAGGTCCTCCTCCAGTCGGTAGCTGGTGAGCGCCCCCATCGCCCCGATCGTCTGCTGAAGCAGCTCCCCTCCCGAGGCCGCGGGCAACGCGGGCAGATGGAAGGTCGCCCGGTCATCCGCCGAGGCGCCGACATCGACGGCGACGACCTCACCCCCTCGGAGGTCGACCTCACCCCTCCGACAGGTATCGGCGCACTGCGAGAGCGCCACGGATGCACCATCGACCGTGGCTCGGACCGGGAGCGCGGCCGTCGCTTGGGGCCCGTCCGGGCCGAGCACGTAGATCGTGACCTCGTTCTGCCCGGGCCGTCCGGGTTGGAGGGTGAGGCCGACGAGCACCGGCCCGGCGTGAGACCCGAGCGTCAGGCCCTCTCCCGCGGGGATCGGGGAGACCTCGGCCGCGCCCGATCCTTCGGCCGCCTCCGCCTGTCGCCCGGGGGGCAGCGGGAACGCGGACAACAGCGCCGCCGCCCCGATGGCGAGGACGGCCGCCGCGGTCTCCGCTCTCGGGAAGAAGGCGATCCGCCGCCAGGCCAGCACCGACAGCAGCACCATCACCAACACGACGACGACCTTCGCGAGCAGGACGATTCCGTAGGAGGACCCGAACAGCGCGGCCAGCCCGCCCACCTCCTGGACGCCGCGGATCACTCCGGTGCCGGCCGTCAGGGCGAACGAGGCCAGGGCCGGTGGGGTGAACCGGTCGAGGAGCGTTCGGCCGGCTCCGCCGCGCCATCCGTCGGGAGGGCCCTGGAGTGCGAGGCCCATCACGCCCCCGGCCCACAGACCGGCCGACGCGAGGTGGATCGCCTCCACGAGGACTCCCCAGGCCCGAGGCTGGATGGCCGCCGCGTGGCCGGCGGCCGCGAGGGCAACGAGCGCTCCGACGGCGAAGGGCACCGCTCGGTGAGGCCATCTCCACGCGACGAGGACCCCGGCGGCCTCGACGAGGATACGTGCGAGCCGCGCCCATCCCGGCAGGCCGGTCGTGAGGTAGGTGAGGACGGCACTCGCAGATGGAGACGGCGCCGCCACCAGCGCCTCGCCCAGCACGACCACGAGGCCGCCGACGAGGGCCGCCGCGAACACAGGCAGGATCGGTGTCCAGACCCACTCCAGGGAGGGGCGCCTGCGCGCAAGCCAGCCGAGCAGCAGGAGGCCGAGCACCAACAGGAGGCTCACGTCTTCCACGAGACGACCCACGGAGACCAGGAGGTCGCGTCCGGTGGGCTCGTCGGTCGTTCCGCCTTCGGCCCCGGCGCCGGGGAAGACGCCCACGCCGAACCGGAACGAGCCGGACAGCGTGTGCCCGTCGACCACGCTCACCGTGGTCCAGGAGACCTCGTAGACACCGGTCTGGTTCGTCGTGAGGTCGATGATCATTCGGTCATCGGCGGTCACCCGACCGGCCGCCGTTCTCCCGTCGGGCTCGAGGACCGCGGCGCGGGAGAGTCTCGTGTTCAACGGCTCGGAGAACGTGAGGATCACCTGCCCCGGCGCGGTGCCGAGCGTCGATCCTGGCTCCGGCGTGGCCGACACGAACCCGGCATGCGCGAGCGCCGTAGCCGGCAGCGCCACGAGCGCGATCGCAGCCGCCACGGTCGCCGCCACGAGGCGCCTGGTCATGAGATGGCCGCTGTGCCCAGGAGCCATGTCGGCGATCAGTCCTCCTCGCCTTTCATACGGGCGGCCATCCGCTTCGGGAGAAGATCCGGAGCAGTGGGGTGAAGAGCTGGACCCACCTTCCGGTGATCATCAGCACGCCCATCAGCACCAGGACCGAGCCGCCGAGGACCTCGATCGTTCGCCCGTGGTGCCGGAGCCATCCGAACAGCCGTCCCGTCCTCGCGACGCCGAATGCGAGGAGGAGGAACGGGACGCCGAGACCGAGGGAGTACACGAACAGCAGGGCCGCTCCCCGCCACGCTCCGCCCACGGTCGCGGCGGCGGTCAGGATCCCCGCCAGGACCGGTCCGATGCACGGCGTCCATCCGATGGCGAAGGCCATCCCGAGGGGAAGCGCCCCACCCGGCCCGGGCCGGATCCGCGCCAGGTCGAACCGCCGCTCGCGGTACAGGAACGGCACACGGAGCAGGCCGGTCGTCGCCAGGCCCATCGCGATCACGAACACGCCGGCGACCCTGCCGAGGACGAGTCGGTTGCGAAGGATCAGCGCACCCAGCTCGGACGCCGCCGCGCCCATCAACGTGAACGTCACGGCGAACCCGGTCACGAACAAGCCCGCCGCGAGCATGGTCCTGCTCCGGAGCGCCACCGTCCCGACGTCGCCGCCCGGGGGGGCGCTCGCGACGCCGCTCACGTAGGACACGTAGCCGGGCATCAGCGGGAGGCAACACGGCGAGGTAAAGGAGATGAGCCCGGCGACGAATGCCAGTGCGAACGGGCCGAGGACGCTCACGATGGGACCCTCGACAAGACGTCGTTCAGGGCCTCTTGCAGTACGTCTTCGTCCAGGTATCCAACGAAGCGGTACCGAATCGTGCCGGCGGGATCGATGATGAACGTCGTGGGGAAGCCGATCAGCCCATAGTCGTCGGCGAGCGTCCCCGAGGGGTCCGTAACGCTCGGGTACTTCAGGCGGAACTCGTCGACGAACGCCCGCCCGGCCGCGTCGTTGTCTCGATAGTCCACGCCGAGGAAGCGCACGCGCCGATCGCGGTACCGCTCCGAGACCCGCCGAAGGCCGGGCGCCTCGATGCGGCATGGCCCGCACCACGACGCCCAGAAGTTCAGGACGACCACGTTGCCTCGGAACGACGAGAGCGCGATTGGCTCGCCGTCCTCGAGCGCCGGCAGCTCGAAGTCCGGGGCGGGGGTGTTCTCGACCTCCGCTCTGGCCTTGTAGTTCGCGACGGTGAACCCACCGATCGACGACGCGCCCTGGGTGCGTAGTTCCATGATGGCCAGGGTGGCGATGACCGCAGCGACCGCAAAGGCGCCGAGCCACACGGCGACCGGCGTGGTCCTTCGCCCGCTCATGGGTTCCTCGCTCCTCCGCGTTGCCAACGAGGGGAACGACGTCGGGTCACACGCCGGCCTCTCGGGAGCGTGGCCCTACCCATCGGGATGGCCTGTGGCGCTCGTTGCGCCCTCAGGCGTCGGCGGCCTCAACGGCCGTGATTCCGACGCCGTCTCAGACGACCCGCGCCGGACGATCTGCCCGGTGCCATCGGCCGCTGCCGTGTCGGACGGGACCGACTGTGCCCGAGCCAGCTCCTCGCGCAGATCGGCCACCTCCTTGTGAAGGGTGTCGAGGTCGTCGCTCTCGGCGTGCCCATCGGCTGGCATGTCTGAAGAATGGCGCATCATCCGGAAGCAGAGGAACATCGCGGCCGCACAAGCGGCAGCCGGCAACACGGCTAACAGGAGTCTCAAGGGAACCTCCTCAGGTCAAGAAGCAAGAAGCAAGGGCGCCGGGGGCGGCGCAAGGAAGACCTAGTGGGAGAAACGCGGTGGCCGCTCGAGCACGTCGGCCGACAAGAGGCTGGGTCGGCGAGAGCGATCCACAA
Source organism: Actinomycetota bacterium (assembly GCA_050692435.1). Lineage (GTDB taxonomy): Bacteria > Actinomycetota > UBA4738 > UBA4738 > HRBIN12 > AC-69. The sequence goes on along the minus strand of JBOGVG010000137.1, from coordinate 1,859 downwards.
GGATGCGCGATGCGCGACGTTGTAGAAGGAGAACGACCGGGGCGAGCAGCGCTAAATACATCCCACCCCATGTCCCAGCCGGGCTGCACTCTGGGCACATCGAAGCTCCCGACATCGGCATCCCGAGCGGGATGCCGAGCAGCACGACCAGCACCACCAGCAGGACGATGACGGCAACCTTCAGCACGTCGATGACCGTACCACCCGCCCGCTCAGAACGCCCTCTAGTCCTCGCTCAGTGCCTGGCGGGACCGCGCCGGCCGGGCGAAGAAGTGATCGCCGTCGTGCAGCTCGACCGTGTCATCGTCGTGGATCGACTCGTTCCTGCCGCGCGTGCGGCGGTACCGAGCCAAGCCTGCCGGGGTATTGGCCTTCCTCTTGAATCTGTCTACCGGTACTGAGTGCCGGCATGAGGTGAGTCAGGTTCCCGCCTCGAGATCTTCCACGACGCAGGGCAGGGATGAAATGGTCTCCGAGGGGAAGGCCGCCTCGAAGACCGGCGCCCGGACGTCCGTGATGTTCGAGACGCCGGGGCTCTCCAGATCTCCCTGCGTCAGCGTCATGATGAATTCGGCCACATCCCGCAGCGTGCCGCCCTCCTGCGCGAGCTCCTCCTCATTGACGAAGATCTCCGTCTGCTTCACCTGCTCAACCACCGGCTCTCCGTCGTGTCCGAAGGTCTCATTGATTGCCTGCTGGAGTCTGCTCGCGGAGATCTGGAAGGCACCGCTCACCTGCGGGTTGGGGGTGGACCCGTGGTCGGCGGTCACCAGCATCGCCCACCGCCCCTCGCCCACCTCGCGATCCAGGATCTCGATCAGCACCGGTAGGTACTCGTCCTGCGTCCTGAGGGTGTCCCGCATCTCGCCGCTGTTCATCGAGAAGATGTGCCCGACCTGGTCGATCACCTTGTAGTTCAGGTAGAGAAGGTCGGGGACATCGTGTCTGCCGAACCCCTCTCGGCCGATGAACTCCTCTACGAGGCGGGTTTGGTAGGGGATCCGGGCCGGCGTCTGGAACCCGCTCTCGATCACCACGTCATCCAGGCCGTGTCCCCGCCACCTCCCATCGGCGATGCCGTCGCGGCCGTCGAGCTCCGAGAAGTAGGTGGAAAGAGCCGGGAGGTCGTTCGCGTATTCGGGAAACCGATACCACTGATGGAGCAGGTCCGACAGATTCCATGCCGGTCCCTCCGCACCGAGCGTCTCCGCGCCCGGGGCCTCCCGAAGGACGGCCAAGGCCTTCTCGTTCCCGCCCCAGCCCGCCCCGTGTCCCAACATGCCGAGCTGTATCGCTACGGTCCCGATCATCCCGGTCAGGGTCCGATCGTCCACGGCCTCGGTGTACCGGTCGGCTAGCGTCGGGCGCAGAAGGAGGCCGGGGCCGCTCCTCCAGGGGGAGACGATCCTGCCGTCGACGCGCAGGTGATGGCCGACCAGGCCGTGGGTTTTTGGGAACACGCCCGTGCCAATCGTGGCGTGGATCTGGGCGCTGCTGGTGGGGCTCGAGCCCACCTCTGCCTGCTCGATCCAGGCGCCCTGGGGGACGAGCGAGCGGAGGTTGGGCCACTCGTCGGGCCACTCGTCGAGCACGTTCCGCCCGGCGCCGTCCCAGATCAGCGTCACGATGAGCCGCGGGGGACCCGGGCGTTCATCACTGGGAACGAAGACGTCGGTGAGGGCGCGGCCGAACTGCGTGGGGAACTCGGCGTCGAGGAGCCTGGCCCAGGTAGGGGAGATGTCCGCGGACGTCGCTCGCTGGTCGACGACGCCGAGCGGCTTGATGAAGCCGGGTCCGTACCAGAACATCGGGACGCGGGAGGTGTGATCCCACGGGCCGACGTGCGGAAGCCCGTCGCC
>JBOGVG010000136.1:0-36291 GCA_050692435.1 Actinomycetota bacterium | reverse complement strand
AACCGGAGGGTAGCCACCTTCGCGTCGGCGATGGCCCGGCAGAAGCCGGCCATGAACGGGTGATCCATCCCCGCACCGGCGCCGTGCGCCACCACCAGGGTGGCCACGGCGCCGGCGGGCGCGGTCCAGGCGGTGCCGACCGTCCCGGACCCGGTGTCGATCTGGGCGCGCACCTCGGGTGTGGCCATGTCTGCCATGATTCTCCCCGATGGCGGGGACGCTGTACCTCGGGACCTCGGGGTTCGCCTACGACGAGTGGAAGCACGGCGTGTTCTACCCCGAGGGGCTGAAGAACGCGGACATGCTTTCGTACTACGCGAGCCAGTTCCGGTCGGTCGAGGTCAACTACACGTTCCGCCGGCTCCCCTCGGAGAAGACGCTCGCCGCGTGGCGCGACGGAACGCCCGACGGGTTCGCGTTCACGCTCAAGGCCAACCAGCGCATTACGCACTTCAAGCGCCTGGCCGACGCCGACGAGGACGTCCGCGACTTCCTGGAGCGGGCCCGGCGGCTCGGCGACCGGCTCGGCACCATCCTGTTCCAGTGCCCGCCCAGCCTGAAGTACGACCGGCAGCTCATCGAGCGGTTCGTGGGCTACCTGTCCCCGGACGTCCGGGCGGTCATGGAGTTCCGGCACGCATCGTGGGGGGAGGCCCGGGACTTCCTCCACGAGCAGGGCATCGCGTGGTGCGTGGCCGAGACCGACGAGAAGGACCCGGGCCCGGACGACCTCTCGTGGGAGCCGTACGGCTACCTCCGGCTGCGGAAGACCGAGTACACCGAGGGCGAGCTTGCGGGATGGGCGAAGCGGGTCGGGCCGGCGCTCGGGGCCGGCGCTGACGTCTACTGCTACTTCAAGCACGAGGGCGAGGGCATGAGCCCCCGCATGGCCAGGAGCCTTGAGGCCCTGGTCCCTTCTGCCTCGTAGAGGGCGTCAGGCGGCGACGCGTTCGGTGATGGCCCGCTCCATCTCGGCGATGTGGGCCGGGTCCTCGACCTTCCGCCCCAGCCCGTCCCGGACGTAGAAGGCGTCCACCACCCGATGCCCGTACGTGGCCACTTTGGCCAGGTGCACGTCGAGGCGCAGCTCCGCGAGCGTCCGGGTGATGTCGAACAGGAGCCCGATCCGGTCCGGCGCTTCGACCTCCACGACCGTGAAGAAGTCCGAGGCGTCGTTGTGCACGGTGACCCCGACCGGGATCTCGGCGCGCGGCGTCGGGTAGTGACGGCGCTTCTGCTCGACCCGGTAGTCGAGCGAGAGCCGGCCCTCGATGGCCCTGCGGAACGTGGTGCGGAACATCCGCCACCGCTCTTCGCCGATCTCCTCCTCGAACGCCCCCTCCACCTCGAACACGTCCACGGCCACCCCGTCCTCGGTGGTGAACACCTGCGCTGTCAGGATGGACAGGCCGGCCAGCGAAAGCGCGCCAGCGATCAGGGAGAGCAGGCCCGGCCGGTCGGCGGCGATCACCGTGAGGCCGTACGAGGCGGGGCGAGTGCCGGGACCGGCCACCGTCCGAACCTCCAGCGCCCCGAGCGGAGCCCGGAGCAGCGGGAGGTGCCGCGCCATCTGTTCGACCGGGATGGCGAGGAGGTAGCTCCGGGGCATCCGCCGCATGAACCGGTCCACCTCCATCGGCTCTTCGTGGGACAGGGCGGCGCGGAGCGCGACGCCACACCGGGCCAGGCGCTCGGCAGTCTCGGGGCCCATCTCGCCCCGCTCCAGGACACGCTGGACCTTGGCCACCAGCTCACGGATGAGCGTGGCCCGCCAAGGGGTCCAGGCCAGCGGACCGGTTGCCCCGGCGTCGGCCACGGCCAGCAGGTACAGCCCGGCCAGCCGCTGGGGGTCGCCGACCCGAACGGCCACGTCCAGGACCAGGTCGTCGTCCTCGAGATCGCGGCGGGTCGCCGTGTCGGAGAGCAGCAGGTGCTCGGCGACCAGGAACAGAGCCAGGTCTCGGGTGTGCTTCGGTAGGCCCATGCGGTCCAAGGCCCGGGAGGCCTGGCGGACACCGACCGGGACGTGAGTCCCCTCGCCGGTCTTGCCGATGTCGTGGAGGAGCGCGCCCAGCAGGAGGCCGTCGGGGTCCTCGACCGCCGCGGCGGCCTCCGCCACCAGTGGATCGGCATCGTCCCCGCCGTTCAGGAGCCGCGACATGCCGGCCAGCGCGTGCAGGAGATGGACGTCGACGGAGGACCGGTGGTAGGGATCGCGCTGGGGCCGGCACCGGACGGGGCGCCATTCCCGGACGAGACGCTCGAGGACGTCGATCCGGTCCATCGTCTCGAGCGTCCCGATCCCGTCCTCCCCCGCCCGCACGATGTCGAGGAAATGATCGCGAACGCCCCCGGTCCATTCGATCTCCTCGGGCAGCTCGACAGCCTCGATACGGTCCAGGGTCGCGGCCGCCATCACGATTCGCTCGCGCGTCGCGTCGGCAAACGCGCGAAGCACGCCCTCCGGTGTGTCCTCGACCTCGACGGCCTCCGACTCCCCTTGGAGGAACCGGTCGAACACCGAGCGGGAGACGTGCTCGACCTGCCGGGCGTGCTCGAACACCGCCCGCATCAGTCCGTCCACGGCCCGAAGGCCCGGCTCGTCTTCGAACCCCATGGCCCGGGCGATGGACGGCTGGTGGTCCAGGAACAGGCGATCCGTGGCTCGGCCTGTCTCGAGGTGCACCGCGCTCCGGACACGAACTAGGAACTCCTCGGCCGCGTCCACCCCTTCCCGTTCCGCCCGGCGGATCAACCCCGGACCCTCGAGCATCGAGAGTTCCCGCCGGCCGGTGATCACGACGGCCAGCCATCCCAGCGCGTGGACGTCACGCAGCCCGCCGCCGCCCTCTTTGACGTCCGGCTCCAACAGCGAGGAAACCGGGCCGTGCCGCTCGCGGCGCGCCCGCGCGTCTTCGCGGAGCCGCTTGGCGAAGACGCGCGGATCCTCCCGGGCCGCCGCCAGGAGGCCCCCCCGCACGTCGGGCCACACCACCTCGTCGCCGGCCAGAGGGCGCGCGTCCAGCATCGCCGTCGCCGCGTCGAGTCGTTTCGCGGCCATGGCCCGGCACTCGTCCGGGGTGCGAACCGCGTGGCCCACGGTGAGGCCGGCGTCCCAGAGCGGATAAAGCAGCCGTTCCGCCAGGGCCGCGATCTCCTCCGGCCGGTCACCGGGGTGAAGGACCAGCAGGTCGGCGTCGGAGCGCGGGGCGAGCTGTCCCCGCCCGTACCCGCCCAGCGCGACGAGGACGACGCCCGGCGGCGGGTCGCCTTCCGCGAGCAGGTCCCGGAGGCAGGCGTCGACCAGACCGGCCCGGCGGGCGGCGGACCACCGCCCGTGGTGGCCCTTGGAGTAAGCCCGGTCGAGGGCTCGAAGCTCGTCGAGGAGCCGCGCCACCGGGACCGGACGGCCCGGGGCCTCAGAGCGCGTCGGGGCCTCGTTCACCGGTGCGGATCCGGACGACCTCTTCGACCGGCGCGACCCAGATCTTGCCGTCGCCGATCTTGCCCGTCCGGGCGGCCTTCGTGATGGCATCCATGATGCCCTGCACCTGGTCGTCGTCGCACAGGATCTCGACCTTGACCTTCGGGACGAAGTCGACTTGGTACTCGGCTCCCCGATAGACCTCGGTGTGCCCGCGTTGACGTCCGAAGCCCTCCACGTCGGTCGTGGTGAGGCCGTTCACCCCGATCTCGCGGAGGGCCTCCTTCACCTCATCGAGCTTGAACGGCTTCACGATGGCGACGACCAGCTTCACGGCGGATCCCTCCTGGGATGGACGCCATCGAGCTTATCGCCCGGGGGCTCCTTGCAGCGCGAGACCGTCTCGCCGCGGGCGATCGGCGCGCCAGTGGCCCGAATCACCCCCGCTAAGCTGGCTGCGCCGGGAGGGCGCTACGGCAGCGGCACGCCGAACGAGCCGAGGAACTGCCGGGCGGACGCCGTGTCGAGCCGGTAGATGACGTTGGTCGCACGGCACACGGCATCGCCGGTCACTGTTACCGCAGCGATGACGTCCGTCTCGGTCGCGCCCGCGCCGAGGAAGTTCGGGCCGCCCGAGTCGCCGAAGCACGTCCCGCCGTCCCCGGTCGCCCTGTTCTGGGAGAGCCGAAGCCAGGCGGCATTGATGGCGTTGAACTCCGAGACCGCTCGCCAGCGCTTCCCGTCGAACGGGAACGTGTCGGGCAGGGGACCGGTGCCGGGCTGCGGTTGGTGCGTTCCATAGCCCACCGCGGTGAACTTCTGCCCTCTCAGGCCGTTCTTCGCCGATAGCCGGTCGAAGAGGCCCAGGGCCGGCAGGGCGGCGGGTTCGATCCCCGGGTAGATGGCCGCGGCGGGCTGGTCGAGAACGATCACCGCGATGTCGTGGGGGTCGGAAAACCCACCGGGCCCGGAGAAGCCGAACACGGGGTTCGTGTGCATAGCCCCGTGGATCAGGTTTGTCGTTGGACGGACGGGGTCACCGATGTCGGTGTCGAAGCTCACCCAGACGTCGCTGACCTCTCGCGACTCAAGACCCGCCGTGCAGTGGGACGCCGTCAGGAAGATGCTGGGGGCGACAAGCGTCCCCGAGCAGAACTCCTCCTTCACGCCGGGCGTTCGCCATTCGGCGATGAGCGCGCCGACGTTGGGATGGTCGTTGCCGTCCGGCACCCCGAACGTGATCGCTCCGGCCTGCCCCACCGAGAGCAACACCATCGCGGCCACGCCCAGCAACGCCAGAGCCTTTCCCGGGAACCTCATCCTCCTACCTCCCATGAACTGGCCCACGAGCAACGTACTTGCAGCTCCCGCCGCGTCACCCAGCGGCGGCCTTCTTCCGCGGGGCTGCCGCCCTCTTGGCAGCGGTCTTCTTGGCCGCGGGCTTCTTCGCGGCGGCCTTGGGCTTGGGTGCGGGCGTCTTCTTCTTCGCCGCCACCACCGAGGCCTTCAAGGCCTCCATGAGGTCTACCACCTTGGCCGGGGCGGCCTCGGGCGCGACCTCGATCTCCTCGCCGGCGACCTTCTTCTCCACGATCTCGACGAGGGCGTCGCGGTACTCGTCCCGGTAAGCATCGGGGTTCCACGGCTCGGTGAGGTTGTCGATGAGCGACTTCGCCATCTCGACCTCCTGGGCACGAACCTTCTCGTCTGCCCTCACCGTGTCGAACTCGGCTGCACGGATCTCGTCCGGCCAGTACATGGTCTCCAGGACGAACACGTCGTCCTTGAACCGGAGCGCCGCCAGGTGCTCCTTGTCCCGGAAGGACACCTTGGCGATCCCCACCCGGTTCTCCTCGGACAGCGCCTTGCGAAGCAGGGCGTAGGCCTTGGCGCCGGTCTCGTCGGGCACCAGATAGTAGGACTTCTTGTACAGGACGGGATCGATCTCCTCGAGGTCCACGAACTGGACGATGTCGATGGCCCGGCTGGACTCGAGCGGCACCTTGTCCAGGTCCTCGTCGGTCAGGACGACGTAGTGGTCCTTCTCGTACTCGTAGCCCTTCACGATGTGCTCGTACGTGACCTCCTGGCCGTCGATCTCGCAGACCCGCTTGTACCGGATCCGGCCGTGGTCCTCCTCGTGGAGCTGGTTGAACTTGAGCGACTTCTCCTCGGTGGCCGGGAACACGGCGACCGGGATGGTCACGAGGCCGAACGAGATGGCCCCCTTCCACATGGCTCTTGGCGGCATGGCTGTCCTCCCGGGAACGTCGGTCGCGAAGACGTGATTCTAGCGGTCTGGCCGCCTCGGTCTACCATCGGAGGACCATGCCGGCCAGGAAACGAGCCTCGGGACCCGCCTTCGCCGCCGCCCTCCCCAAGCCCCTGCCCGCCGAGAAGCGGGGAGAGGCCTGGTGGATGGAGGTGGACGGCCGGGAGCTTCGCCTGTCGAACCTGGACAAGGTGTTCTGGCCCGTCGAGGGGTATACCAAGGGTGACCTGGTCGGGTATTACTACAACGTCGCCGGCCTGATCCTGCCCCACCTCCTGGAGCGGCCGCTCACGATGAAACGGATGCCCGACGGCATCGCCGGCGATTTCTTCTACGAGAAGAGCGCGCCGTCCCACACGCCGGACTGGCTCCCCCGCTGCCCGGTCGAGAGCGAGGACGCCAAGACGGGCCTGATCGACTACCTCATGGTCGAGGACACGGCCGGCGTGCTGTTCCTGGCCAACCTGGGCTGCATCGAGTTCCACCCGCTGCACTCGAGGTGCCGATCCGTGGAGTCCCCGGACTACCTGTTCTTCGACCTCGACCCCTTCCCCCCGATCACGTTCGACGACGTCCTCGCGGTGGCCCTGCATGTGAAGGTGGCCCTCGACGCGCTCGGGCTCGTCGGATACCCGAAGACGAGCGGTGCCACGGGCGTGCAGATCTACGTTCCGGTCGAGCCGGGCTACTCGTACGAACAGGTCCGGGACTTCGTGGGGGCCGTGGGCCGGATGATCCAGAAGGCCGACCGCGACCGGGTCACGATGGCATGGCAGGTCTCGAAGCGCTCCGGAAAGGTCTTCATCGACCACAACATGAACCGCTCGGGGGCGAACATCTCGGCCACCTACTCGCTGCGGCCGGAGCCCGGCGCGACGGTCTCGACCCCACTCACGTGGAAAGAGGTCGAAAAGGGCGTCGCCCCGGGTGACTTCACCATCGAGACCGTGTGGAAGCGTTTCGAGAAGGTGGGCGACCTGTTCGAGGGGGTGCGCACGAAGCCCCAGGACCTGGGGCCCGCACTTGAGGCCATGGGGCTTTCGCCGGATCCGGCGGCCGCGCCCCCGCGCCCCCGTGCGAACACGAGCGAGGAGGTCATCGCTCGGTCCCGCGACCCGAACCTCGCCGAGTACCTGCGCAAACGGGACTTCGCCGGCACCCCGGAGCCGGCCCCGGGCGCCGCGACGGGGACGGGGAGCTCCTTCGTGATCCACAAACACCGGGCCACGCGGCTGCACTACGACCTCCGGCTGGAGAAGGACGGCGCGTTGCCGTCGTGGGCCGTCCCGCGCGGACTGCCCACCGCCCTCGGGGACAAGCGCCTGGCGGTCCGGACAGAGGATCACCCCCTCGAGTACGGGAAGTTCGAGGGGACGATCCCGGAGGGCCACTACGGCGCCGGCGAGGTTCGCATCTTCGACGACGGGACCTACGAGACGCTGGAGTGGACCGACAAGAAGGTGAGCTTCCGGCTCCACGGGCGGCGGTACCCCAGCCTGGAGTACCACCTGGTGAAGACCCGGACCGACTGGCTGGTCTTCCTGGCCAGCCACCAGGACGCGCGCCTGGTGCCCTCCCCGCCCTCGCTCCAGCCGATGCTGGCGGAGGGCGGCCACCGGGAGTTCGACGATCCGAAGTGGCGGTTCGAGCCGAAGCTCGACGGGATCCGGTGCCTCGCCTACCTCTCCACCGACCTCACGCGCCTGATCACGCGGACCGGCCGCGACGTGACCACCCAGTATCCCGAGATCCACATGATCCACGAGCTGGTGGATCAGGTGAACGCGGTCATGGACGGCGAGATCGTGGCCTTCGACGAGGACGGGGAGAACTCCTTCGAGGCCCTCCAGCAGCGGATGAACCTGGCGAACGAACGCGAGATCAAGCGGATCGCGAAGCAGATCCCGGTCTCGGTGGTGGCGTTCGACCTGCTGTGGCTGGACGGGCGGGATCTCACCGAGCTCGAGCTCGAGGAGCGCCGAAAGCTGCTCGACGCCGTGCTCGAGGAGGACGAGCGCCTCCAGCGCGTCACGTTCGTGGATGGCGAGGGCAAGGAGTTGGTGAAGGCGGCCCGGTCGCACGGCCTCGAAGGCGTAGTGGCCAAACGCAAGGGGTCCTGGTACCACCCGGGCCGGCGCTCGCCGGACTGGCGGAAGATCAAGCTCACCAACACCCAGGACTGCGTGATCCTCGGATGGACGCCGGGACAGGGCGGACGGGCCGGCACGTTCGGAGCGCTGCTGGTGGGGGCCTACGACGGCGGGAAGCTCCGGTGGATCGGCCAGGTCGGCACGGGCTTCACGGACAAGATGCTGGGCCAGGTGATGGAGCGGCTGGAGCCGCTCGTGACGAAGGAGCCGGCGTCGGACGATCCCGACCTCGCGGCGGTGAATCGGGCGACGTTCGTCCAGCCCACGCTGGTGTGCGAGGTCGAGTACCTGGAGATCACGAGGAGCACGAAGAAGATGCGGGCTCCGTCGTTCAAGGGCCTGCGCACGGACAAGGCACCCGAGGACTGCATCCTCGAGCCCCCGGCGGTCAGCCCAGGGTCCGGAAGGCGTTCAGCACGATGACCAGGACGATCACGGCCACCGCGATCAGGGCCGACCCCACGACCACGCCGGTCCACGCCATCCACGGCCGGCCCGAGGGCCCCCGCCCCATGAGCCCGGTGAACACGGCGAGGACGCCGAACGACGGGACGGCGCCGTACAGGACGTAACCGGCCGGGTCGGACAGCGAATCGAACGGGGTCACCCGCGCCGTCGCCAGGACGATCAGCGCAACAGCGAGGAGGCCGAGCGCCGCGAGCACCAGCGCCGCCACCGCCCAACGGTTGCCGGGGCCGGCACCGTCGGCGGCCCACCGCTCGCTCCGCCGGGGGCTCTCGGTGTCCACCACGGAAGGTTCGTATCACCGCCGGCCGGGCGGCTCAAGCGTCAGAACGGTTCGAAGCCCGCCTTGACCAGGAGCGCCCGGACCTCGCGCTCGTCGATCCCCCGAACCAGGAGCTCCTTGTACAGGCGGACCGCTGCCAGGGACCTACCGCACTTCGGACAGAACTGGAACTCGCTCTCGCACGGCGTCTCGCACCACGGGCACCGGGTGAGCTGAATCTGCCGGTCGGGCTCGAGGCCGGTGTCGGTCAGCGCGTCGATGTAGCCCTTGCCGTAGTCCCACTGGATGTACTCGTCCTCGCGGACCTCGAAGGCCGGCTCGTGCATCCGGGGCTCGCCCGTCCGGAGCAGGTGCTCGAGGTTCTCCCGGAGGAGGTCCCATTCGTAGTAGTGGTTCTCGCCGCAGTCCGGGCAGGCGATGACGACGCCCTTCACGCCCTGCCGCCCGAAGACGTCCCGCATCGCGTGGAGGTCGCCCAGGTCGGCCTGAACGTTGTCCACCTCGCCCGGCTCGAGGCCGGAGGACGCCTCGTCCTCGGGGTCCGTCGGATCTTCCATCATGCTTCCTCGTCCTTCAAGGAGAACGTTCGAAACCCTTCGGCGTACTCCACGCCGCCCTTCTCGCCGAGCTCCCGGGCCCGGTCCCGAACCCACGCCAGGGAGTCCTCGAGGTTCTGGGACCGGTGCTTCGTGAGCGCTTCCAGCTTGACGTCCATGGTCTTCGTGATGTCCAGGTAGGTATCGGGCTCCTCCGTGGCCAACCAAAGGTGAGGGATCTCGTATGGCTCCAAGCCCTCGTCGAGGAGCTCTGGGAACTGGGGGCGCGAGGGAGCATCGGGCATCACCGCACAGAGAGCCAGCTCCCCGGCGGCCCGGTGGTCGGCGTGGTTGATGTACTGCCGGCCGTACCACAAGCGCGAGGGATCTGGCGCGACGACCACCTCTGGGCGGAGCCGTCGCACCTCCCGAGTCACCGCCTTGCGGGTCTCCAGGTTCACCTCGAGCATGCCGTCCGGGAAGTCGAGGAACGTCACGGTCTTCACCCCCAGCACCTTCGCCGCCGCCTTCTGCTCCCGCTTGCGGACCTTCGAGATCTCCGATCTGACTGCGCCGGGCTCGTTGGAACCGGCCGAGCCATCGGTCACGATCACGTAGTGGACCTCGGTGCCCTCCCGGGTCCACTCGGCGATCGTGCCGCCGCACATGTACTCCGCGTCGTCGGGATGGGCGAACAGGACGAGGGCGCTGGCGAACCGCATGGGAGATGAGGGTACCGGAGGTTCCCTCGAACCCGCACTCCACGCGGGACGGGGCCGTCCGGTCAGGCTCGGCGGTTGACCTGCATCAGCATGCCGTGCCGAGGCCGGAGCGTGATGACCGGCTGAAGCTCAACGGGATGGCCGGGCGCCAGCCGGAGCCGCCACCGCTGCGCGATCGCCGCCAGGACCAGGATGGCCTCCAGCCGCGCGAAGGGCTCCCCGATGCACATCCTCGAGCCAGCGCCGAACGGGAAGTAGGCGTGGCGCGGCGGCTTCTCGCCTTGTCCCTCGGCCCACCGCTCCGGCACGAACGCCTCGGGGTCCTCGTACCACCTGGGGTCGTGGTGCACGAGGTACGGCGACACGATCACCACCGCGCCCCTCGGGATCTCGTACCCCCCGACCTCATGATCCGCCAGCGCCCGCCGGCCGATGGCCCATGCCGGCGGAAGGACCCTCATCGACTCGGAAATGACCATCTCCGTGTACCGGAGTCGCGGCACGTCGGGGGCGGCCGGCGCGCGGCCACCAAGCACGTCGTCCAGCTCGGCGTGCAGCTTGCGTTCCGCCTCCGGATGTTGCGACAGCAGGTACCAGGTCCAGGTGAGGGCGGTCGACGTCGTCTCGTGGCCCGCCAGGAACAGGGTCATGGCCTCGTCGCGGACCTGGCGGTCGGTCATCCCCGCGCCGTCTTCCTGGGCCCGGATCAGCAGGGACAGGAGGTCGTCGCCGGACGCGCCCGTCGCTCGCCGCTCGGCGATCATGCGGCCGATGACGGCGTCGAGCGATGCATTCGCGCGATCGAACCGCCGGTTCGACGGCAACGGCAGCCGCATCGAGACCCGGAAGAACGGCGAGAACACCCGGTCGAACATCGAGAGCTGGAGCGCCAGCGCATCGCCGACCGCCCGGGCCTCGTCGGTCTCGACGTCCGTTCCGAACAGCGTGGTACCGACCACCGACAGCGTCAGCCTGGCCATCTCTCGGTGGACGTCGAGGGTATGACCGTCGCCCCACCGGCCGGCGGTTCGAAGCGTATGCTCCACCATGGGCCCGCCGTAGCCGGCGATCCGGTCGTGGTGGAAGATGGGCTGGATCATCCGCCGCTGGCGGCTGTGATGCTCGCCCTCGCTCGTGAGGAGGCTCTTGCCCAGCACGAGCTTGGCGGCCTGGATCGTCGGACCCTTCATGAAGTGGTGACCCCCCGTCACGAGGACGTCCCGAACCAGGTCGGGGTGGTTCAGCAGGTACGCCGGGAACCGGGGGAGCTTCAGGTGGCTGACGTCTCCGCACGCGGCCGCCCGGGCCAGGAGCCCGATGGGATCCCGCCGGAACGCTCGGAGCGCGGCGAGCCGTGAGAGGCGCGGGCCCGGCGGCACCGCTCGAACCGTCCGCACGACCGCTCCTCAGTCGGCGGGCGGGCGCTTCGCCGCGAGCGCGGCATCCACGGCGTCGGCCTGCGCGAGGACGCTCTGTGGCGAGGGCCCGCCGGGCATGGATCGGGCCCGCACGGAGCGGTCCGGGTCGAGTAGCCTGGCGCCGTCCGCCAGCCCCACGTGCAGCCACTCCTCGGCGGTGAGGTCGCGGAGGGAGCGACCCTCGGAGTCGAGCCGCCTCAGCAGATCCCCGATCCGCCAGTGTGCCTGGCGGAACGGCACGCCTCCCTTCACCATCTCCTCGGCCAGGTCGGTGGCGTACAGGGCCTCGGCGTCCGCGCCCCGTCGTAGCGCGGGTGCGTCGAACCGGAGCGTCTCGACGCACCCGGCCAGCGCGGCGAGCGCGGCCTCCAGCGTGTCCGCCCCGTCGAACAGCGGCTCCTTGTCCTCCTGAAGGTCCCGGTAGTATCCGAGGGGGAGCCCGGCCAGCACTGATGACACCGCCACGAAGTGGCCGGCCAAACGCCCCGCCTTGGCCCGGACCAGCTCGGCGACGTCGGGGTTCCGCTTCTGCGGCATCATGCTCGACCCGGTTGCGTAGGCCTCGTCCAGGGCTGCCCATCCGAGCGACTCGTCCGTCCACCGGATCACGTCGGCCGCCAGGCGCGACAGGTGCGTGCCCGCGATGGCCGTACCCGCCAGGAACTCCTGGGCGAAGTCCCTGTCGGACACGGCATCGAGCGAGTTCTCGAACGCCCTGGCGAACCCCAGCCGCGCGGCCGAGGCGTCCGGATCGAGCCCGAGCGTCGAGGCGGCCAGGGCTCCCGCCCCGAGCGGCGAGACGGACGTCCGCGCCGCCCACTCGTCCATCCGCTCCAGGTCGCGCAGGAGCGCCCACGCGTGGGCGAGCAGGTGGTGGCCGAGCGTCACCACCTGCGCGGGCCGGCCGTGGGTAATCCCGGGCATCACCGTCCCCACGTGGTCACGGGCCTGCGCAACCAGCACGCGGATCAGGCGCGCGACGCCCTCGCCGATCCGACCCCCCGCCGCGAGCAGCCACAGCCGGAGGTCGGTGGCCACGAGGTCGTTCCGGCTCCGCCCGCCATGGAGCTTCGCGCCGAGGTCCCCCAGGCGGTCGGTCACTTCGCGCTCGATCGCCGAGTGGACGTCCTCGTCGGCGGGGTGCGGCGCGACCCGACCCGCAACGACGTCCTCGCCCACCTCGCGCAGGGCCTTTTCCAGGGCCGCGGCCTCGTCCCCGGTGAGCAGCCCCGCGTCCTCGAGCGCGCGCACGTGCGCGACGCTCGCCTCCACGTCCTGCGGCGCCAGCCGGACGTCGAAGCGCAGGCTCTTCGACAGAGCCTCCGCCTCGGCCGCCGGCGGCTTTGCGAACCGCCCGCCCCACAGGGGCCCGTCGGCGCTCGCTCCCGCCTCGTCCCGTTCGCTCACCGCCGCTCCTGCTTCGCGGACCACACCTTGAGCGGCATCCCCCACAGCCTGACGAACCCCTCGGCATGCCGCTGGTCGAACGCGTCCTCCGGCCCGTAGGTGGCCAGGCCAACGTCGTACAGCGAGTCCTCCGACCGCCTGCCTACTACCGTGCACGCGCCCGGCGAGAACGCCACGCGCACCTCCCCCGTCACGTGCTCCTGCGAGGCACCCACGAACGCGTCCAGGGCCCGGCGGAGCGGCGAGAACCACAAGCCGTCATAGACCAGCTCGGCCCATCGGCGTTCGATCCCCGGCTTGAAGTGGGCGACCTCGCGTTCGAGGGTGAGGTCCTCGAGCGCCCGGTGCGCCGTGATCAACGCGAGAGCCCCGGGCACCTCGTACAGCTCGCGGGACTTGATGCCTACCCGGCGGTTCTCGATCATGTCCACCCGCCCGAAGCCGTACCGGCCGCCCAGGGCGTCCACCGTCCGGATCAGGTCGGGGAGGCCGACCGGATCGCCGTCCAGCGCCACGGGCACCCCGCGCTCGAAGGCGATCGCGATCTCCGCCGACTCCTCAGGCCGCTCCCCCGGCGGGGCCGTTCGCCCGAAGGCGTCCTCCGGCGGAGCCACCCACGGGTCTTCCAGCGGACCGCACTCCACCGTGCGCCCCCACAGGTTCTCGTCGATCGAGTAGGACGTGGCGACATCGGCGATGGGGATGCCCCACTCGGCGGCCAGCGCGATCGCCTTCTCTCTGGGGATCCCGGGATCCCGGATCGGCGCCAGGACCTCCAGGTCCGGCGCCAGCACGCCGAACGACACCTCGAACCGGACCTGGTCGTTCCCTTTCCCGGTGCAGCCATGGGCCACGGCGTCGGCCCCGACCTCGCGAGCCACGCTCACGACCTCGTCGGCGATGAGCGGCCGGGCGAGAGACGAGACCATGGGGTACTTGTCCTCGTACAGGCCGTTCGCCCTGATGGCCTTGGTCAGGAACTCGTTCGCGAACCGCTCGACCGCGTCCACGACACGGACCTCGGCCGCGCCGGCCAGGGCGCCGCGCCGACGGATCGCGCCGAAGTCCTCCTGCTGCCCGACGTCCACCGCGACCGCGATCACCTCGTACCCCTGATCGACCAGCCACCGGATCGAGACCGAGGTGTCCAGACCGCCCGAATACGCAAGGACCGCTCGCTTCATGTTCTTCTTCCCCCACCCGGCGCTCCGCGCCTCATCCCGTTGGTTCCATCGCTTTCTTCAGGGCCCGCTCCACCGAGCGGGGCGAGACGCCGTCTCGAGGGACGACGAGGATCGTGTTGTCGCCCGCCACCGTGCCGGCGATGTCGAGATCGCTTGACCGGTCGATGGCTTCCGCCAGGGCGTTGGCGGCGCCCGGCGGCGTCCTGACGAGCAGGAGCTGGTTCGCCGGCACGAACGACAGCGCGAACTCCTCCAGGGCCCGGCGAAGCAGGTTCAACGGCGCGGGCACTCCCTCTTCTCCCGGAACCACGTACCGGACGCCGCCCGGGTCGTGGACCCGCGCCAGGCCCAGCTCCTCGACGTCGCGGGAGATGGTCGACTGCGTGGCCGGAAGGCCCAGGCGCTGAAGCCGGGTCCTGATCTCCTCCTGGGAGGCCAGCCGCTCCCGGGCCACGAGCGACAGGATGGCCTGCTGCCGCTTCACCTTCGTGGCGCCACCGTTCCGGCTCACGGTTCCCCCTGCTGACCCGAGGCCCGAGCATCGAGCGTGATCATGGTGCCGATGCCCTCGGGCGTGAACAGCTCGAGGACCAGGGCGTGCTCCACCCGGCCGTCGATGAGGTGCGCCCGGGGGATGCCGGCCTTCAGGGCCCGGACGGCGCTCTCCAGCTTGGGGATCATCCCGCCATCCACGGCCCGCTCGTGGGCCAACAGGTCCAGGACGTCCTGGACCCCGAGCTCGGACAGCAGGTCGCCGTGGGGGCCGATCACGCCGGGCACGTCGTTCACGTACACGAGCTTCTCGGCCCCGAGGCCCACGGCGAGCTCCGCGGCCACGACGTCGGCGTTCACGTTGTACGCCTGGCCGTCCTCACCGGCGGCGATTGACGCGACGATCGGGACGAACCCCTGGTCCATCAGGGTCCGGGCCACCTCGACGTTCACCCGCACCACCTCGCCCACGAAGCCGAGGTCGGGGCGGGCCTGCCTCCGCGCCACGATCAGGCCGCCGTCCACGCCGGATAGCCCCACGGCCCTTACTCCGCCCGCCAGGAGCATCCCCACCACCTCGGTGTTGAGCTTTCCGGCGAGCACCATCTTCGCCACGTCGAGGGTCTGCTCGTCGGTCACGCGGTGCCCGCCGACGAACGTGGTCTCCAGACCGAGACGGGTGGAGACGTCGGTCACCTGCGGGCCGCCCCCGTGCACGATCAGCGGCTGGATGCCGACGTGATGGAGCAGCGCCAGGTCCTGGGCGAACGACCGCGAGAACGACGCGCGGTCCATGGCCGACCCGCCGTACTTGATCACGATGGTCTTCCCCCAGTGCTCCTGGATGAACGGGAGCGCCTCGAGGAGGGTCCGGGCCTTGGCCACGGTCCGCTCGCGGATCTGGGGCGGCAGGTCGATGCTCACGTGGTGTACTCCGCGTTGATCTTCACGTAGTCGTAGGAGAGGTCGACGCCGAGCGCTCGGCTCTCGCCGGGACCGTTCCCCACCGACACCGAGAGCACGACCTCCTTCTCCGAAACCGCCGCCCGCGCGGCCTCCACGCCGGCCTCGCGGTAGGCGGCCGGGATCTCACCGCGCGTGATGACCTGCACATCGCCGATGAACGCGTTCACGAGCTGGGGGAGGAAGGGCACGCCGGACGACCCGACGGCCTGAAGGATCCGGCCCGGGTTGGGGTCGCCCCCGAAGACCGCCGTCTTCACGAGCAGCGAATCGGCCAGGGCCCTGGCCACGGCCCGTGCGTCACCGTCTGTCTCGGCCCCCGACACCTCCACCAGGATCACGTGGCTGGCGCCCTCGGCGTCATCCGCGAGCTGGAGGAGGAGCGAGCTGCCGACATCGTCGAGGGCTTCTCTCACCTGGTCCCAGGCCGGCGTGTCGGGCACCACGAGGTCGCCGCCTACCGCGCCGCTCGCGAAGAGCAGCACCGTGTCGTTCGTGCTGGTGCAGCCGTCCACGGTGAGCGACTCGAACTTCGGCTCCAGGACGTGCGATGCGAGCGTGCGAAGATCTGACGGCGGCACCGGCGCGTCGGTGGTGACGAACGTGAGCATCGTGGCCAAGCGGAGGTCGGGGGCGATCATCCCCACACCCTTCGCGCAGCCGCCCACCCGGTACGGGCCTCGCTCCGCCTTGGCCTGCTTGGGTGTGGTGTCGGTGGTCATGATGGCCTCGGCGAAGGCGTCGCCTCCCTCTTCGGAGAGCGACCCCACCAGGTCCGGCAGCGCGGCGAGCAACTGGTCGAGGTGGAGCGGCTCGCCGATCACGCCGGTGGAGCAGGCAAGGACGGCATCCGCCTCGAGGTCGAGCAGCTCCGCCGCGGCCCCCGTCGACCGCTCCGCGTCGAGGTCACCGACGAGACCCGTTCCGGCGTTGGCCTGCCCGCTGTTCACCAGCACCGCCCGGGCAACGCCGTGGGAGAGGCGCTGCCTGGAAAGCTTCACTGGGGCCGCGGCGAACGCGTTCGTGGTGAACAGGCCGGCCGCCGAGCGGGCCTCGTCGGCGACCAGGAGGGCGAGGTCGGGCCGGCCCGAGGGCTTCATGCCGGCGGTCACGCCGGCCGCCCGGAACCCCCGGGGGAACGTCACGCTCACGGGTACACCCCCGTGGTGGGGAGCCCGGCCGTCTCGTCCAACCCGGCCATCAGGTTGAGGTTCTGGACGGCCTGGCCCGCGGCCCCCTTCACCAGGTTGTCCAGGGCCCCGGCCACTACGGCCGTGCCGGTCCGAGGGTCGGCCACCGCCTGGAGCTCGAGGATGTTCGAGCCCCGGGTCCGCTTCGTGTCCGCCATCTCGCCGGGCGGGAGGACCCGCACGAACGCGGATCGCTCGTACGTCGCGGCCAGGCACTCGGTCAGCGACTCGCTGGTCGCGCCGTTCCCGAGCGGCGCGTAGCAGGTCACCAGCACGCCCCGCACCAACGGCACGAGGTGGGGGACGAAGGACACGCGGGCGGCCACCCCCGTGGCGATCTCGATGGCCCGCTCCATCTCCGGGGTGTGCTGGTGCCGGGGGAACCGATACGGCCGCACGCTCTCCTCGGTGGCCGAGTAGGACGTGGCCTCGGTGGGCCCCTTCCCCGCGCCCGACAGGCCGGTCTTCCCGTCGACCAGGACAGGGCCCGGCCCGATCAGGCCGGCCGACAGGAGTGGGGCCAGGCCGAGGGCCACCGGCGTGGGGTAGCAGCCAGGGTTGGCGACCAGCGTCGCCCCCGCGATCTCCCGTGGGAACAGCTCCGGCAGGCCGTACACCGCCTTGTCAAGCCAGGCCGCGGCGGGATGCTCGAACCCGTACCACTCGGGATAGGCTCCGGCCGGGAGCCGGAAGTCGCCGGCCAGGTCCACGATGCGGAGCCCCCCGTCAAGGAGCGGCGGCGCCAGCTCCGCACTGGCCCCGTGGGGAAGGGCCAGGAAGGCGAACGCCGCCCGCTCCACCACCGCAGCCCGATCGAGCGGCTCGAGCCGCGACCCGGCGAGGGGCGACGCCCCCAGGTGGGGATGGACCTCGCCCAGCGACCGCCCGGTCGACTCCTTCGCCCCCAGGTACGCCAGTTCGACGTGGGGATGGGCGAGGAGCAGGCGGACCAGCTCGCCGCCCGTGTATCCGGAGGCGCCGAGCACTGCCACCCTGAGCTTGGTCGATCGAGCCATGACTGCATATTCATGCACAAAATGCATGAAAGCGTCAACCGGGCGCCCCTGGGATGCCTGGAAGGGGGCCTGCGTCACTCCTCGGGACGGTCGAATCGAAGCCCGCGGAGGGCGGCCTCGGCGCGTTCGATGGCCCCCGCCAGCCACGCCCCGTCCTGGGGACCTCGCTCGTCCTGGCGGGGAAACATGAACTGGTTCAGGGTCTCGTCAGAGCCGAACTGGATCCCCTTGGTGGCCAGGTACTCACCGACGGCGAACTCCCACGTGAACAACGCGGTCCCATCCTCGAAGGCTTGCACCGTGTACGTCATGTACCGGTTGGGCTCGGCCGCGTACACCCTGACCCCGCTCGGCGTGCGGCCGATGGCCGGACGGAACCCGAGGGCGTCGAGGGCCTCCTGGAAGTCCACCCCGAGAAGCCTATGGCGAACCGAACACCTCGCAGGGAGGCTACGGCGCCGCTGCCCGGAGTTCCCGGTCCAGGGTCATCACGTCCAAGTTCTCCTTGCGGACCCGAAGGTCGAAGTAGAGCAGGCCCACCACGAGCGCCGTGAACGGGGTGGTGATCACCGACGCGAGCGAGGCCAACAGGCCCTGGGCGAACCAGCCCTCGCTCACCGGCGCCGTGAGAACGTTGCTGACGAACCCGGCGAGGATCCCGGTGACGACGAGGGCGCCGAAAACCGGCCAGGCGCGACCGCGGACGAGGCGCCACGATCGGGATAGGGCCGCCCGCCCGCGTTTTCCCTCCACCACGAGCGCGGGGATCGAGCACACCAGATGGGTCAGGACGATGAGACCCGGGATGATGAGCAGGATGAAACCGCCCACGATGGCCAGGCCGGCCAGCACGCTGACCAGAAGGATCGACCAGATCCTGGCCGACCCGAACCGGTAGGACTCGGACACCGATGGCTCCCTCCCGACCAGGATCCCGGCCACCGTCCAGGCGATGGCCCCGATCAGGATCTGTGTGACCAGGAGGGACACGATGGCCACGACGAGCGCCGTGACGACGCCCCGCCACAGGTCGCCCTCGGAGACGACCTCGATGGTTCCGCCGCCTACCTGCCGGCGGATGATGACGTTCTCGGCGAGTTGGTCGGTGACGAGGTACTGGATCAGGGTGAGCGGGACGGCCACGACCGCCACGACCTGCACGAGCATGAGCCAGTGCTTGGCGTACAGGCGGAAGGCGTCCCCCAGGATGTCGCCGACGCTCCTCGTGCGGAGTGGCGGAGGCGGTGGAAGCTGGATCGGGCCGCTCATTCGAAAGGACCTCCCCCTGCTCGATGCCTGTCCATCCGACCATAGAGGGCGGGCCCCGGCCGAAGCAAGGCCATGTGTGATAGAAGCGTCTCCCGGCAATCGCTAAGGAGGCCACCATGACGGTCGCTCGCCGCCTTCGTTCCGTCAGCGTCTCCATCCTTCTTTCCGCGCCGCTGACCCTCGCGCTCGCGGCTCCGGCTCTCGCCCGGGAGGCCAAGCGAGAGGAGCAGATCGTCCTCACCGGCAGGGTCGTAGTCGCCGAGGACGAGACCGTGGGGGACGTGGTCATCTTCAACGGTCCGGCCACCATCGACGGGACCGTGCGCGGTGATGTCCTCGTCTTCAACGGGGACCTCGCGATCTCCGGAACCGTGACCGGCGACGTGGCCTGCTTCAACGGGGACGTCACGCTCGCCGACGGGGCCCGGGTCGGCGGGGACCTGGTAACGCAGTCACGGCCGGACATCGCCTCGGGGGCGACGGTGGAGGGCGACCGGCGCCGGGTGAGCGCCGAGGTGGCCCTGGGCCGGTTCGGTTGGTTCAGCCGGTTCGCGGTGTGGGTGGCGATCTCCGTCTCGACCCTCGTCTTCGGGCTCCTGCTCGTGGCCTTCGCCCCTCGGGCCGCCGAGGCCGCCGCCGTCGCGGCCGTGCGGGGGGTGGGTCGTTCCATCATCTGGGGGCTGCTCCTGTTCTTCGGCGTCCCAATCGTTTCGGTGATCGCGCTCGTGACCCTGGTGGGCATCCCGCTCGGCCTGGGGATGCTGCTCGCCCTGGCCCTCATCTACACGCTCGGATACACGGCGTCGTCGTTCGCCCTGGGGCGGGCCCTGGTGAAGCTCCCGACCAGCCCATTCCTGGCCTTCTTGGGGGGGTGGGGCATCGTCAGGGTCGTGTCGCTCATCCCGTTCCTGGGGGGCCTGGTGGCGTTCGTCGCCGTCGTTTACGGACTGGGGATCCTAGCGGTGGCAGCCCGGCCGAAGCCGGCTGGCGCGGTCACCCAGGTGGCGGCTCCGCCACCCCCACCCATGCCGGTCGGGTGAGGAGTCCCCGATCGGAGCGCGCTGGCGCGCCGCCGCCACCGGCGCCGGTCGGGTAGCCGCGAACGGACGCGCCTGACTCGGCCCCCCGGATTACGATGGGTCCGTGACCGCACCGCCGCCGATGCACGTCGTCCACGTGAGCGGCACGCACCGCGAGGCCGGGGCCCAGGTCGGCGCGGCGTGCTCCGCCGCGATCCAGGAGGGGGTGGAGTTCGACGCCGACCTCCCGGCGGGCCGGACCCGGTCCGAGCAGCTCGCCCTGGCCGACCGATACCGGGAGGTGACCTTCGCGGCCTATCCCTGGTACGCCGAGGAGCTGGAAGGGGCGGCGGAGGCGGCGGAGGTCGATCCCCGCGCGTTGTTCGCCTGCGCCGTCGAGGAGATCTGGTACGAGCCCCGGGCGCACGCGCTGCGGGGCAGGTGCAGCGACCTGGTGGCCGTGCCGCCGGCCACCGCCGGCGACCGCGTCCTGGTGGCGCACAACAACGACATGACGCGGAAGTACGAGGAGCAGCTCGTGGCGATCGAGTGGGAGATCCCGGGCGACCCGGTGGTCCTCACCATCGGGAACGGCGTCTGGATCAGCGCGGGGTGGAACTCGGCGGGCCTCTCGATCACCGGGAACGAGCTCTCCCCGAACGACGAGCGGATCGGCGTCCCCCGCGAGATCCAGGTCCGCTCGATGCTTCGCCGGCCCACCATGGACATGATGGTGGGCGAGGCCCTCCGCCACGACCGCGCGTCCTCCTACAACAACGTGCTCGTCTCACGGGACGGCGACGTGGTGAACGTGGAGGGCTCGGCCACGAAGGCGGAACTGACCGGCCCGGACGAGGCCGGCCACCTCGCACACACGAACCACTACGTGTGCGACAGCATGCTGCGGTACGAAGGCGACCCGGAGTACGCGGAACGATCCGCGGTCCGGTACCGAAGGGCCCGGGAGCTGCTCGATTCGCGGGAGTCCGGCACGATCGATGCCGAGGAGCTGCGCGAGATGCTCTCCGACCACGAGAACCCGCCGGACTCGCTGTGCCGGCACCCGGAGCTGTGGGGCGGCAAGTCCGCCACCGCGTTCTGGTGCATCGCGGACCTGACCGAGATGCGGATCGCGTACGGACGCGGAAACCCGTGCGACTCGGTCGCGCAGGAGTACGTGTTCGCCTGACGCGCTAGAGCGCGGCCCCCGAGGTCGCGGCCCGCATGGCCCGGACCGGCGTCATCCCCCACTCCACCAGCCGCACGATCTCGGGGGGTGCGCTGCCGTGAGGGTTGGAACGGGGTGCCCGCGTCCGTGCCCCAGGCGACGGGGACGCCCGCGCGGAGGGCCCACCGGAACGCGTCCCTGGCCTCATCGGCCAGGGCGGTCGCCTTCTCCACCGCCTACGCCGGGACCTCATCGGGGTGCTCGACCATGCCGCGGATCGCGGAGATGGTCGGGACGAGGAACGTGCCGCGCTCCTTCATCAGGCGGCCCCCCCCGTCGTGAGCATGGAGCCGTGCTCGACCGAATCGACGCCGGCGCTCACATCGTGCACGATGCCCGAACGGTCCGATGGCGTGGGCGGCCACGGTCCGTCCCCACTTGTGGGCCTCGTCCACCGGCCGCCTCCAGCTCTTCCGGGGTGAAGGGATGAGTCCTTCCCCCGCTCCCCACCCGGGCTTCATGCCAGATGTCACGCGATGGCCTCCGCAACTGTCCGAACGCTCTCGACTCCTCGCCCCGGCAGGGGCGGGATCCCTTTCAACTACGCTAAAGGGTCATCTACCATAGGCGACGATGCCCCAGGTACCCGCCTTCCTCGACCTTCCCCCACGGAGCCCGAAGCCGCGGCTCGCCGGCCTCACCCACGTCCTGGACAAGGGGGCTTCCCTCCCCGAGGTCGAAACCCTGGTGGGCAGGACGAGCGATCACATCGACCTGTGGAAGCTCGGATGGGGCACCGCATACCTCGACCCCGACGTGCCCCAGAAGGTCGCGCTCCTCGCCGCTCACCGCGTCCGGGGCTGCGTGGGCGGCACGCTCCTCGAGGTGGCGTGGGCCCAGGGCCAAGCGGAATCCTGTCTGGCGTGGGCGGCCGAAGCCGGGTTCGACTGTGTCGAGGTGTCGAACGGGGCCGTACGCATGCCGCTCGCCGAGAAGCGCCGTCTCATCGGGAGGGCGACCCGGCGGTTCACCGTGCTCTCCGAGGTCGGCTCCAAGGACCAGAGCGTTCCCGTCTCGGCCGACGCGTGGGCCGAGGAGCTGGCCGGCGACCTCGCAGCCGGGGCGACCTGGGTCCTGACCGAGGGGCGGGAGAGCGGGACGGTCGGCCTGTACCGACCCGACGGCTCTGTGCGCGAGGACGTGGCCGAGGCGGCGGCGGTCGCCGTGGGCCTTCCCCGACTCATCTTCGAAGCGCCCCGGAAGGACCAGCAGGCCTGGCTGATCAACCGGTTCGGCAACGACGTGAACCTCGGCAACGTGCCCCTGGCCGACGTGATCGGGCTGGAGGCCCTTCGTCTGGGGCTGCGCGCCGACACCGTGAACCTCGCCTGGCGGGCCGGCCGGGCCGATGCGGGAGCGGAGGCGGAGGCGGAAACGTGAGACTCCGGTGAGCAATCTCGTACCTCGCCGGTACCGCGGCGTGTCGGTGGCCCGGATCGACGTGCCCCTCACCGAGCCCGGTCTGCGGGACCACCTCCTCGGCCGGGAGGCGTACCGGCGGACCGAGTACGTCGTGGTCCGCCGGGGACAGGCGACGGCCCTGGTTCGTGTCACCAAGGCCTCCGACGACGACCTCTTTTCCCCCATCGTGTCGGTGGAGGTCCTCGCCGGAGCGGAAGAGACGGGATATGTGGTCGCGCCGGATGTCGATACCGGGGTCCCCACGCAGCTCTGCCGCACGGCTTTCGAACGTGCGCCGGGAGCCCGGTGCGTGGTCGTCCAGGGCCGCTACGAGCACGTGAACTTCATCCTGGACCCGGCGCCGGTCGCGGTTCGGGTGGTGGAGGTGGTACCGCCGGAGCCGGCCAAGCTCGTCGACCAGGCTAGGCGGGTACTGGAAGTGGCCGAGGAGTACCCCCCGGTCGAGCTACGGCCGGAGGTCGTCGATGTCCTCGAGCTGGCGAAGCATCGGCCGTCCCACTCCTATCTCTTTCCCTGCCGGGGCTCCGGCGCGGCGCCGCCCGGGGCCGAGGTCGCCTACCTCGACGAGCGGCCGCCCCGAACGGACTGGGTGCTGGTGGGGTGCGAGCGCTCGCGGCAGATCCACCGCCACGTCTACGGCGACGAGCCGCCCTCGGTGGAGCTCTGTCCCCGGGAGCTCGCCGGCCCCCCCGACGAGTTCACCCTCACGAAGTGCTGTCTGCTCGAAGACCGGATCGAGCAAGACGACCGCACCGTCGTGGTGCCGTGGGGGGCCAGCCTGGCAGAGGTGCGGGAGGGGCTGGGCCTCCTCCTCTCGGTCGCGGAACCGGCGTGGGCTCCCGCGTAACCGACTGGGCCCTGTACGGGCACCTGTGGGGCACCGACGAGCTCCGAACCGTATTCGACGAGCGACCTCGCATCCAGGCCTGGCTCGACATCCTGACAGAGCTGGCCCGGGCCCAGGCCGACCTCGGCATCGTGCCGTCCGGCGCCGCGGAGGCCATCGGCGCCAACGCGAGCGTGGACCGGCTGGACCTCGACTTCGTGGCCGAGGAGACCCGACGCACCGGCCACTCCATGCTGGGCCTTATCCACGGCATGCAGCGGGTCCTGCCGCCCGAAGCCTCGGAGTGGATCTATTACGGCGCCACCGTCCAGGACCTCACCGACATGTGGACGGCGCTCGCCATGAAGAAAGTTGGACGCGTCGCGTGGCGCGACCTCCGAGCCATCGAGCGGCGCTGTCTCGACCTCGCCGTTCGGCACCGGGACTCGGTGATGGCGGGAAGGACCCACGGCCAACCCGGCGCGCCCGTCACGTTCGGCCTGAAGGCGGCGGGGTGGGCCGACGAGGTGCGTCGGCACCTCGACCGGCTCCGCGACGGGGCACCCCGGTGGCTGGTGGGGCAGCTCGGCGGCGCCGTGGGGACCCTCGCGTTCTTCGGGGACCGCGCGCTCGAGCTTCGCGAGGCGTTCTGCCGGCGTGTGGGCCTGGCCGACCCTGGCATCTCATGGCTGACGTCGCGGGACCGGCTGTCCGAGTTCGTCGGCCTCCTGGCGATGGTCGCCGCGACCCTGGCCCGGATCGGGACGGAGGTCTACGAGCTTCAGCGCCTGGAGATCGGCGAGCTCCGCGAACCGACCTCGCCTGGCGCGGTGGGGAGCATCACCATGCCCCACAAGCGGAACCCGGAGGCGTCCGAGCACCTCGTCACGCTGTCCCGCCTGGTCCGGGCCCAGGCGGGCGTGATCCTGGAGGGCATGGTGCAGGAGCACGAACGCGACGGCCGCGGATGGAAGGCCGAGTGGGTAGCGTTCCCCGAGGCCTGCCTGCTGACCGCCACCGCCCTCTCGTTCGCGAAGTGGATCCTGGCCGGCCTGGAGGTGGACGAGGAGGCGATGGGGCGGAACCGCGACGCCGCCCGACGGTATTTGGCGTCGGAGCGGGTCCTCGCCCGGCTCGCCCCCGCCCTCGGCAAGCACCGGGCCCAGGCGCTCCTTCAGGAGGTGCTCACGGCCGTGCGCGAGGAGGGCGGCTCGCTCGAGGACGTCCTGGCGGCCTCGCCCGACATCGCCGAGCACCTGGGGCCCGACGAGCGGCACGAGCTCGTGGCCCGCCCCGACCCGGGAGCCGCCGGGGCCATGGTCGACCTCGTCGTGCGTCGGGCGGAGGAGGCACGGGCCGGCGAGACCGACGAGTGGCCGTGACCCTTCCACCCCGGTTCCCCCTGGCCGCCCTCCCCACGCCGCTTCGGCGCGCGGAGCGCCTGGAGAGGGCCGTGGGCGGAGCACCGATCTATGTGAAGCGCGATGACCTCACCGGCTTCGCCGTGGCGGGGAACAAGGCCCGGAAGCTCGAGTTCCTAGTGGCCGACGCGTTGTCCGAAGGGTGCGACGTGCTGGTGACCGGCGGAGGGCCGGGATCTAACCATTGCCAGGCCACGGCGGCGGCCGCGCGGGTGGCCGGCATGGCCTGCGTCCTCGTCCTGTACGGGGATGAGCCGGCGAAAAAGCACCCCAACCTTCGACTGGCCCGGGCCTTCGGGGCCGACGTCAGGTTCACGAACGACCCGGAGCGTGGCTCGGTAGACGAAGCTCTGGACGAGGCGGCGGCCGGGCTCCGCGCTGCGGGGCGGGCGCCGTATCTGATCCCTCGGGGCGGTGCCACGGCCCTGGGGGCGGTGGCCTACGCGCTCGCCGCCGATGAGCTGGCCGAACAGTTCGCGGCGAGCCGGGTGGAACCCATGGTCGTGGTCGTGGCGGCCGGATCATGCGGGACCCAGGCCGGGTTGGTGACCGGGACCGTCGGCGGTGGCCATCCGTGGCGCGTGGTGGGGGCCGCCGTGGGCAGGCCCGCGGATGAGTGCCGGAAGCGGGTCCTCGACCTTGCCCGTGGGTGCGCGGGCCTCCTAGGAACGCGCGAGGCCGCCGAGGACGACGTCGACGTCCGCGACGCCCGCGGCTCCGGGTACGGGCTGCCGTCGCCGGAGGGCGTTGCGGCGGCCCGGCTCGCCGCGGAGACGGAGGGACTGCTCCTCGACCCGGTGTTCACGGCCAAGGCCTTCGCTGTTCTCGTGTCGTTGGTCCAGGGCGGGCTCGATTCTCCGGCCGTGTTCGTCCACACGGGCGGCGTGGCGTCGGTCCTTTCCGAAGGAGGGTTGTGGGATGCGTAGCCAAGAGTCCGGGCCCTCCCAGGAGGCGCCAGCGCCCGAGTTGATCGAGTCCGGGTTCGCCCTTGAGGTGGCCGATGCCGAGCTCCTGCACCCCGGGCTGAACCTGGCCGACATGGCCCACCTGCTGGTCCTGCTGGAGCAGCGGGTGATCCCGGAGGACGCGGCCCGCCGGCTCCTTCGGCTCCTGCTCGAGGTCCACGCCACCGGGGCCAAGGACTTCCCGTACGACCCGGCCTTCGGCGATCCGTACAACTGCCGGGAGGGGTACTTCGCCGAGCGCCTGGGGAACGACGCCGGCTGGCTCCACGCCGGGAGGCCGCGACGGGAGGCTGGACGCATGGCCCTTCGCATCGGCCTCCGGCGCCTCGTGATCGGGCTGGTGGTGGACACGGCCGACTTCGTCTCCGCCGTCGCGGAGGTCGCCGAGCGTCACGCCGAGACGTTCCTCCCCGATCAGACCTACCTCCAGCAGGCCCAGCCGTCGACGTTCGGCCACTACGTCCTCGCGTTCGCGTTCCCGGCGATCCGTGACGCCGACCGGCTGCGGCACGGCCTTGACTGGGTGAACCGGAGCCCGGCTGGGGCCGGATGCGTAAACGGGAGCCGCCTCCTCCTCTCCCGCGAGCGGGCCGCGGAACTGCTCGGGTTCGGCGGAGTGATCGAACACACCCGCGACGCGATGTGGCAAACGGACGGCCTGATCGACCTGCTGGCCACGGCGGCGAGCCTCATGACCAACATGAGCAAGCTCGCCGAGGACTTCGAGATCTGGGACAGCCAGGAGTTCGACTTCGTGGACCTCGCCGGACCATACACGCGGGCGAGCATCCTCATGCCGCAGAAGCGGAACCCATACGCGCTGTCGATCGTCCGCGGGGCGGCGGGCGTCCTGATCGGGCGGCTGTCGGGGTTCCTGTCCGTGGTGAAGACGCCGTCGGCCCGGAGCGACAACCTGATCTTCGCCTACGGCGAGGTCCCGCGGGCGCTGGAGCTGGCCCGCCGGGTGAGCCGGCTCATGCGGGGCGTCGTCGCCACGCTTCAGGTGAACCCGGATCGGATGTGGGAGTCGCTCGTCTCGGGGTTCTCGCAGGCCACCGACCTCGCCGAGTACGTCATGCAGACCTCCGAGATCGACTACCGGAGCGCGTACGTCGTGGTCGGCTCGGCGGTCCGGGGAGCGAGCCGCCAGGGCCTTCGCGGCGTCGACCTCACCGGCGACATGCTCGACCAGGCCGCGGTCGAAACGATGGGCCGCTCCCTGGATCTGGCCGGACGCGATCTCACCGAGGTCCTGGATCCGCGGGCCATCGTCCTCACCCGGACCTCGCCGGGCGGCGCCGCGCCCGACGTGGTGCGGGAGATGGCCGGGTCGTGCACCGGGGAAGCGGACCGGCTCCGGTCGGAGGCCCTGCGAGAGGAAGGGGCCGTCGACGCGGCCGAGACGGCCCTGCTCAGCCGGGCGGAGGAGTTGGCGCGGGAGTGACGGGGTCGTGGCCCACGACGAAGTCCATCTCGGGTGCGCCGCGGAGCGTGTTCGTCACGTAGCAATACCCGATGGCCGGGTCGAGGAGGGATTCGAGGACCTCGCGTGGGTGGCTGGAGCGGACCTCGACCCGGAGGCGGGAGAATCGCAGGCCCTCGTACTCGGCGTTCACGGTGACGGCGAGGTCCGGGAGGACGATGTCTCGTTTCTTCGCCGCGTGCGCCACGGCCAGCGTGAAGCACGAGGCGAGCGAGGTGAGGAACACTTCGGTCGGCATGGGACCCGCGTCGGTCCCGCCGTACTGGGGAGGCTCGTCGACCACGATCTCGAAGTCGCGGACCGGCACCCGACACCGGTACCCGCCCTCCCAGTAGGCAGTAACCTCCACGCTCATGGAGTCTAGCCCCGGCCGGGACGACGCCCCGCCCGCGGTGATACTGCCCGACGAGGTTCGCGTCGTGAACGTGGGGCTATCGCTCCTCGGCGACGCGATCCGGCAGCAGGGCGCAGCGGCCGTCGACGTGGACTGGCGGATCCCGGCCGGCGGACGCGAGGACCTCGTCGCCGCCCTGGCCCGCCTGTACGGGCCGCTTGCCGGGGGCATCGACGCCGCCAACGCGGAAGCCGTGCGGCGGCTCGACGAGGGCTGGCCGGCCGTCATCGGGATCGGTTCCGCACTCGACGAGGTGCCAGGGATGGAAGCGAGGATGGTCCTCCATCCCGGTCCGCCCCTGCCCTGGGAGGAGTTCTGCGATCCACTGAAGCGATCCATCCGGGCCGCGGTGATGGCCGAGGGATGGGCCTCGTCGCCGGAGGAGGCCGAAGCCCTCGTCGCGGGTGAGAAGGTCCGGCTCGACGCCGCCAACCACCACGACGCTGTCGTACCGATGGCCACCGCGCACGGTCCTTCGGCCCCGGTGTTCGTCGTGGAGAACGCGCACGGCGGGAACCGGGCGTACTCCGCCCTGAACCAGGGGCCCGGGAAGACCCCGTGGTTCGGCGTGGAGACGCCGGAGGCGGTGGAGCGCCTGGTGTTCCTGCGGGATGCCGTGGGGCCGGTCCTGGCGTCCGCAGTCCGCGCGGCCGGGCCCATCGACGTGTTCTCACTCGTGGCCCAGGGCCTCCAGATGGGCGACGACTCGCACATGCGGACCCAGGCCACCACGAACCTCCTGCTCCGCCACCTCCTCCCGTTCCTGGTCGAGGTGGATCACCCCGCGCGGGGTGACGTGGCTCGATTCCTGTCGGCGAACCACCTCTTCTTCCTCAACGTCGCGATGGCCGCGGCCAAAGCGGTTGCTGACTGGGCGGCCGAGGTGCCCGAGGCGAGCGTGGTGGTGGGGATGGCCCGGAACGGCACGACGTTCGGCGTGCGGATCGCGGGCGGGGGCGACCGGTGGTTCGTCGCGCCGGCGCCGCCCGTGGGCGACGCCCTGTACCACGCCGGGTTCGGTCCAGACGATGCGGCGCCCGACATCGGAGACAGCGCGGTGCTCGAGCTGGTAGGCCTGGGCGGGGCGGCCGCCGCCGCGTCGCCTGCGGTCGCCGCATTCGTGGGGGGCATGATGGCCGACGCGGTGGCCACCACCGAGGCCGTGGAACGGATCTGCGCCGGTCGGAGCGGCCGGTTCAAGCTTCCATTCCTCGACATGCGGGGCTCGCCGATCGGCGTCGACGTCCGGCGGGTCGTGGAGACGGAGATCACGCCTGCCATCAACACCGGCATCCTCCACGCGAGCGCCGGGACCGGACAGGTGGGGGCCGGCGTGGCCCGGGCGCCCATCGAGTGCTTCCGCGAGGCCCTGCTCGCGCTCGACGCAGCCCTGCGGTGAAGGCCACGATCGCCGGCCTCGGCGCGAACGAAGCCCTGGCCGGTGGCGGCGAGGGAACGGTTCTCGCGTCATTCCGGGAGGCCGTCTACGTCTCGCTCCCCGGTGGGATCGTGGTGCTGGTCGCCCCCGGCGTTCACCCGGGGCCCTTGTACATGGTGCTCGACCGCCCGCCCACTGAGGTGCCTCCGGGCGCGCCGGTCCACGCCGCGAACGGGTCCTTTCGCGTTGGCGGGATCGACGTCGACTTCAGGGACGCCGCCCTGTGGGCCGGCACGCTTCCCTCTCGCGCCCGGCTGGCGTCGGGCGCGACGCTGCTGCTCGAGGTGGCTTCGGATCTCGCGTCACGGTCGGCACTCCACACCGACCCGTTCCGGGGCCGGGCCGCCCAGGCCCGGACTCGACTCCGGGCCGGTGACCTCGCGGGGACGGTCGAGCGCCTCGCCGGGCTGGGCCCCGGCCTCACCCCCGCCGGCGACGACGCCCTGGCGGGCGCCCTGTTCGTCCTGCGGATCCTGGGGGGTGATGAAGCCGAACGGGCCCTGGTCGACGCCGCATGCAAGGCTCGCACGAGCGCGATCGCCAGCGCCTTCCTTTCCTGGGCGGCGAGGGGCCAGGCCCTCGCACCTGGTCACGACCTCCTCAAGTCAGCGGCCTACGAAGACCGACACGCGTGCGTGACCGCGTGCCAAGCCCTGGCTCGGATCGGCACGACCTCCGGCGCCGACTTCGCCCTGGGCCTTACCTGGGCTCTGGCGGCTCGCTGACCGGGGCGGCGACCTCGCGGTAGATCTCCGCGTGGCGACTGGCGCACGCCTCCCAGGTGTACCGGCCCGCGACCGCCGGACCCTCGGCGGCGAGGCTCGCACGGAGGTCCGCATCCACCGCGACCCGGCGCATCCCGTCGGACAGGGCGCTGGCATCCCCGGCCGGCACCATCAGCACGCCCTCCCCGTCCGTCAGATATTCGCGGAACACCGGGATGTCGCTCGTGATGACGGGGAGTCCGGCGGCCAGCGCCTCCAGCGCGACCAGCCCCCATCCCTCCTTCACCGACGGGAACACGAACGCGTCGGCCGCCTGGTACCAACCGGGCAGCTCGTCGTCGGGCACCGTGCCGAGGAGTACGACGTCCCGCCCCACCTCGACGCCGAGAGCGGCGGCTCGCTCGAAGAACCGGTCCCGGTACTCCGCGTAGTCCTGGAAAGAGTGGCCTCCCACGACGGCCAGCACCGGTGGGGGGTCGATCGATGCCCGGACCTTCCCCAGCGCTTCGACGAGCTCGATGCTGCCCTTGCGAGGCTCGATCCCGCCGACGGTGAGGAACAGGAACCGCCCGTCTGCGCCGACCCGCTCCCGGAGGGCCGATCCGTCGAACCCCACGGGTCGCTCGAACCGCTCGGCGTCGACCCCGTTCGTCACGACCGTTGCCTCCACGCCGTAGTCCGCTCGAAGCAGTCGCCGCCAGTGCTCGCTCACGACCAGCACCCGGTCGGGGGTAACGATCGAGCGCCGCTGGCAGTCCACGAGCACCCGGGTCGTGAAGTCGTCCACGTGGTGCACGGTTCGGATCACGGGGATCCAGGAGCCCGCGTCCCGGAGGTTGGTGGCGGCCCGGGCCGCGATGCAGTCCTGGGCGTGGACGAGGTCGAACGATCCCGGGAGGGCCGTCCGGAGGTACTGGAAGAGGGCGGACATCGAGTCGACCACTCGCTCCTCCAACGTGCCGGCAGGGGAAGGCGCCGGGACGATCGTGTGGGGGGCAGACGTGCGGCGGAAGAACCCGGCCTCCGGGTCGCCCAGGGCGAACAGATGGACCCGCTCCCCAAGAGCCAAAAGGGCCTCGGCGAGGTTCAGGGAGTGGACGACGCCACCGCGAGGTCGCGTCGAGTACGTGAGGAGCGCCACGCGAGGGGCATCGGCTCGACGCGATGCGCCGCTCCGGCTCATGAGCGCTCCCGCACGAGCTCGGGCCTTCGAGAAGCGATGGCCCCGGCCACCAGCGCGGCCCGGGCCGCGGTGGGTGCCACGATGCACCCCGCGTCCTCGAGTCGCCGGCGCTTGGCGTCGAGCCCCTGGGGATCGTGCTCGGTCCCGAGGACGTAGACCACGACCGCGGGGCCATCCGCGCTGCCCACGACCTTCGCGCACGCCGGTGCGAGCACGGAGGCCGGGTCGGGGTGGGAGCCGTATCCCAGGACCACATCGACCAGCACCACGGCCGTCGCGGGATCCGTCCCCTGTCGCAAGATCTCCTCCGAGCGGGCCTCCGGGTCGATCATGGGGTGGGGCCGGCCCCGCGTGTACTCCTCCTCGCCCATGTCCCAGCAGACGTGAGCCCCCGGCGGCGCGGGGAGTCCCCAGCCTTCGCGGAGGGGCGTGTTCGAATACACGGGCCCCAGGCGAGCCGACAGCATCACCATCGCCTCGTAGCAGAGCGTGCCTCCGGAGAACAGGCCGCGCACGGCCGCCCGCTCCGAGGAGAGCCGGGCCATGGCCCCCGTCACCGCACCCTCCAGACCGGCCGTGAGGTCGGGTGGGGGAAGGCCGAGCCCGTCGAGGGTCGCGAGGGCGGCGGCCTCCAGGGTCCGTTCGACCCGAACCTCTGACCCCGCCGGGAGATCCCCCTCCAAGCCCAGCAACGCGACCACTACCGGCTTCGTCCCCAGTTCCTGGAGCAGCGAGGCTGCCACGGCGGGCGATGGGGGCTTGGACACGAGGAGCAGGATCTCGGTGGCCGGGTCGTCGACGAGGGCCCGCACCGCCTGGCGGGTCATGCAGCCGCCCACGGGCTCGGATAGGTCCCGGCCACCGACGCCGATGACGTGCGAGACGCCCGTTCTCCACCGGTCGAGCAGGCTCATGACCTCCTGCGCGCCGGTGCCGGCGGCTGCGATCACGCCGACCGGTCCCCGGCGGACCGCGTTGGCGAACCCCAGCCCGACCCCGCCGAGCACCGCGGTTCCGGCCCCCGGGCCCATCATCAGCAGCCCGAGGTTCAGGGCCCGGGCCTTCAGCTCGACCTCGGCCTCCACCGGCACGTTGTCGCTGAACAGTAGGACGTGGAGCCCGGCGGAGAGCGCGCGATGGGCCTCCATGGCCGCGTAGGTGCCGGGCACCGAGACCAGGGCCACGTTCGCGCCGGGGATGGCGGCGACGGCCTCCTCCAGGCTCCCGGGGCGGCGCTCCTCCCGGCGTACTCCCGACGCCCGCTCCGAGAGGACCGCGCCTCCCGCGTCTAGGGCCGCCTCACCCTCGGCCTTGGACCCGGCCCGCACGGCGAACACGAGATCGTTCGCGCCGGCACCGTGAAGGTCGCCGCCCTCGAACCCCTCCCCGGCTAGGGTCTCGAGGTTGGCCGGCGTCCCCACGACGGCCGTGGCCCACTCCACGCCGGGACCCCCGAGCATGGTCCGGGTGGCCGTCATGAGCAGCACGGAGTCGACGTAGTGCTCGGGGCGAACGCGTAGGAGGCGGGCGGTCATGTCCCGTTGCCGGGGGCGAGGACGACGGTCCTCATGACGACCTGAGCGCCATCCAGATGGCCCGGGCGGGCTCCGTCCGCTGGTTCCGCCAGCGGTGGGGGCGGTCGGTCCGAAAGTGCAACGCGTCGCCCCGTCGCACGATGTACTCCTCGCCGGCCACCTCGAAGCAGAGCGCGCCGGACAGGACGTACACGAGCTCCTCCCCCGGATGCTCCATGGGCTTCGGCCCGCTGTCGGCACCCGGCTCGACCGTGGCCGTGGCGCCAGCCATGAAGAACCGCCCGTACGGCCCGCTGACCCCTCGGAGCGCGAGGCCGCCTTTCGACGTGAACACCGGCTTGCGCTCGGTGGCACGGATGAGGACGGCGGGGCGGTCCTCCTTCTGCTCCTCCTCGACGAAATAGGCGACGGACCGATTCAACCCCGCCGCGAGCCGCATCAGCGTCGTGATGGTCGGAACCATGCCGTTCCGCTCGATCTTGTGGATCGCCGCGGCAGACACGCCCGACCGCTCCGCGAGCTGTTGGAGCGAGAGCCCCTTCTGCTGGCGGAGGTCGCGGACCTTCGGGCCGATCGAGGCGATGATGTCGTCCACGCGGTTCCCCGCTTGCGCGAACCTCCGAGCGGTGGGTAAAGTGGCTCAACTACAGGCGACGCCGCGTTCATCATAGTAAAGGCCGCCCGGACCGAGTCAACCCGAGGGGGACGTGACCGCGCCGAAGATCGTCGTGGTAGGTGGAGGAGCGGCCGGGATCGGGTCGGCCGGCGCCGCGAAGCAGACGAACTCGGGGGCAGACGTCACCGTCTTCACCGAGTTCGAGGACGTCGGCTACAGCCCATGCGGCATCCCGTATGTCCACGGCAAGGAGATCCCCACCTTCGAGCAGCTGTTCCTGGCGACGAAGGAGACGTACGTCGAAGCGGGGATCGACGTGCGCTACCAGACGCGAGTCACTGGATTCGAGCTGAAGGGCAAGCACGTGACGCTGGAGGGTGGCCAGACCATCCCCTACGACCGCCTGATCGTGGCCACTGGCTTCCACTACGCCGAGCCCGGCGTGCCGGGGAGCGACCTCGACGGGCTGCACTACGTGAAGAACATCCGGCGGGCCATCGAGTGGGACCCCATCCTCGACCGGGCCAAGGTGGCGGTCGTGGTGGAGGCGTCACCCCTCGGCCTGGAGATGGTGACGGCCCTCGCCCACCGGGGGCTCGAGACCCACGTCGTCGACCCCCGGCCCTGGGCCCTGGCCGACGTGGCGGACCCCGACATCATGCAGCCGGTCGAAGAGTCGTGGGCCGAACTGGGCGTGAAGATGCATTGGAACACTGCGGTCGAGGCCTTCCTCGGGGAGGGCGGGAAGGTCCGGGCCGTGAAGACCGCCGAGGGCGAGCTTCCCGCTGACGTCGTCGTGGTGTGCACCCACAAGCGGCCGGAGAACCGTCTGGCCCGGGGGGCCGGCCTGAAGATCGGCTCGACGGGCGGCATCATCGTCGACGAGCGGATGGCTACCTCGGAGGGGGACGTCTTCGCCGCCGGCGACTGCGTGGAGCTCCCCCACGGAGTCACCAGGGTCCCCGTCCAGGGGCTGTCCGGCAGCCATGCCTACGCGCAGGGCAGGGTGGCCGGGACGAACGCGGCCGGTGGACATCGCGCCTACCAGCCGGTGAACGTGCCGTGGGGCATGGTGGCCGGCAAGTGGATGATCGGGGGGGTGTCCTTCGGCGAGACCACCGCCATCGCGCTTGGCATCCCGCACGTAGTGGGGGCGGCCGAGGGGATCTCGCGGGCCCGGTACTACCCTGGCGTGAAGAAGGTCCGGGTGAAGCTCCTCGGCGAGCCCGGGTCGCTGAAGCTGCTCGGCGCCCAGATGGTGGGTGGCGAGGGGATCAAGGAGCGGGCGGACTTCCTGGCCATGGCGGTGAAGAAGGGTGTCACGCTGCGGGACCTCGCGAACATGGAGAACGTGTACTCGCCGGCCATCGGCGCGCTGAACGAGCCCATCGCCCTTGCAGCCCAGAACGGCCTGGCGAACACCGGGAGGTGACGGTGCCCTTCTTCGAGTGGGTACGCCGCAACTCGGAGGACTACCTGCTCGAGGCGGCGCAGCGCGACCTGGCCCGGCGCTACCTGGGCCGTCCAGGGCCGGCCCACCGCCGCGGCTCGGGCGCGTTCTTCTGGCGGTTCGTCTTCACGCCGATCTACCGTCGGCTCCCGTGGGGGTTCCGGCGAGCCATCATCAACGCCATGCCGGGGAGCCACCGGCGACGGTGGACAGGGCGAGCACCGCCTGAAGGAGCAGGCGCCGGCACGTAACGGGTGAACGCGACGGGAGAGGAGGTCACCTGATGGCAGAGATCGTTGGAGAGCGAGCCGCACCGGGCCAGGCCATCGTCGACTTCGACGAGAAGGTCTTCCCCGACATCCAGGCGGAGCCGGGCCAGAAGGCATACGTGTTCATGCACACCGTGCCGTTCGAGGGCTCGGTCGGCATCGTGAACATGCTGACGGCCACGCGGCTCGTGCGGAAGGGGTTCGACACGCACGTCGTGCTGTTCGGGCCGGCTTCGCTGATGGCGTCGGCCACCCGCGGGTTCCCCAAGGTCGGGGACGAGGCCTTCCCCGGGCACCTGAACTACAACAAGCAGCTCCAGACCATCATGGACGAGGGCGGCCACGTCTACGCGTGCCGGTTCTCGGCGGCCGCCCTGTACGGGATGCGCGAGGTCGACATGATGGAGGGGGTGAAGCCCATCCATCCGCGCGACGTCGCGGACGCGGCCCTCCAGTCCTGGAAGGAAGGCGCGTTCGTGATGAACACGTGGAACCTGTAGCCAAAGCAGAGGAATGGCGGGCCCCGGGGGCGACCGCCGTCGGGGCCCGCCGACGTGGGAGAAAGCCACGACGGCCCCGCCAATCCCGACGCTCCGGCCGAGCCGACCCGATCGCTACCCGCGCCCAACCGCCAAGAGGTCGACGAACAGGGCTGGCCGGGCCGCGAGGGCCTTGGTCACCAGCCAGTCCCTGCGGTCCTCGGTGTCGGGGGCGTTCTCCCGGGCGGCGTCGCTCGTGACCCGGTCGCCGAGCTCCACCGAGGTGGCCAGGTTGTGGTCTCCGGGCCCGGCGTCGACGATCCCCCACCACTCGACCACGAACCCTCGCCCCCGTCGGAGGTGGTCGGCCGCGCGGGCCTCCGCCTCGCGGGCAGTGAGGCCGGTCAGACCGTCGAACCAGCCGGTCACAGTCACACGCTGCCTCACGATCACCGTGCTCGCCGGATCTCACGCCCCCGGACTACCTAAAGTATCGCCGTCGGCGGCGGGTTCCCTTAGCGGGCAGAGGCCGGGATGGATGAGCTGATCGCCGGGTGGAGGGCCGCAGAAGCGCGGCTCTACCCGCTCGTCATGGCCCAGCCTGAGCTCTACGAGCGTTACCTCGCCGTGGTCCGGGCGGTGGCCGACGACCTCCGGTCGGCGAGGACGCCCCAGCAGCTGGGCGAGGCCTTCGGGGGCCGGGCCGCGATCCTGGACGCCGTCGTCGCCTCCCGCGGGTTCGCCACCGACGGGCTCGACCTCGAGCTGGTCGCGCAGGCGGCGTTCGGCCTCCGGTACCGGGAGGTGGTGGAGGAGGTGGAGCGGGAGGATGCCGTCCGACGGGTGCGTGAGGCCCGGCGAGCCGGGGTGCCCTGGGTCGTGCTTCGCGAGACCGCCGGCACCGCCGGTCCGTTCGTCGCTCCATACGATCGGCTGGAGATGCACGTCCCGAGCGGGACGGGGCTCCATGCCTTCGTGGAGCTCGGCCCGGAGATGGACCGCCCCCGGTTCGGGGTGGAGGTCCTCCAGCTCGACCCCCGAACGGGA